>JACRJM010000010.1 GCA_016219965.1 Candidatus Schekmanbacteria bacterium | reverse complement strand
GAGATGGTAATGCCGGGGGACAATGTGAGCGTAGAAGTGACGCTGATAACCCCGATAGCGATGGAGAAGGAATTAAGGTTTGCAATACGTGAAGGCGGCAGGACAGTCGGCGCAGGCGTCGTAAGCGAAGTAATTAAATAACGTTGAACGAAACAAAGTGAGACATGGTAGAGCAAAAAATAAGAATCAGGCTTAAGGCTTATGACTACAGACTTCTTGATAAGTCTGCAGATGAGATAGTAAACACCGCTGTTAGAACAGGCGCTAAGGTTGCCGGTCCGATACCTCTTCCGACTCATATAACGAGGTACACGGTGCTTAGATCTCCTCATGTGGACAAGAAGTCGAGAGAACAGTTTGAGATAAGAACGTACAAGAGGCTTCTGGACATACTAGAGCCTACAGCGCAGACTGTTGATGAGCTGATGAAGCTTACTCTCTCGGCAGGAGTCGATGTAGAAATAAAGCTGCCAAAAGCAGGAAAGTAGCAGTAAATATACGGAGCAAGATTGATGAAAACGATCCTCGGAAAAAAATTAGGGATGACACAGATCTTTGATACGGACGGGCAGGCAATTGCCGTGACAGCTGTAGAAGCAGGGCCCTGTTCTGTTACACAGATAAAAACCGCTGAAAAAGACGGTTATACAAGCATTCAGTATGCCTTCGGCGGGAAGAGAAAGAAACCGGGAAAAGCACTTGCAGGACACTTTGCCAAGAGCAAGGTGGAACCGGTGATGACAGTTCGTGAAGTAAGGATTGATGACCCTTCGGCATACAGCCTTGGACAGAAGATAACCGGGGAGATTTTCAAGGAAGGGGATTATGTTGATGTAGTCGGGACCTCTAAGGGGAAGGGATTTCAGGGTGTAATAAAAAGACATCATTTCTCGGGAGGACCTGCGACTCATGGTTCGAGATTTCACAGGGCGGTGGGTTCTGTAGGATGCAGAAAGCCCCAGCATACCGTGAAGGGCCGCAAAGGTGCAGGCCGGATGGGTGGTGAACGCGTAACCGTTCAGAACCTCCAGATAAAGAAGATAATGACTGACAAGAATCTGATATTCATAGAGGGAGCAGTACCTGGAACAAAGGGATCTCTCGTGGTAATAAAAGAAGCTGTAAAAACCTTATAGTTAAGTGAAGAGACAGGAATGATACCGGTAGTAAACAGTAAAAATGAAAAGATTAAAGAGGTGAACCTCCTCGAAGGATTTGAGGTTAAAGATATATCCCTGAAGCTCCTTCATCAGACGGTTGTGAACAAGCTTGCAAGCGAGAGGGAGGGGAATGCATATGCCAAACCCCGCGCAGAAGTTGATTACAGCACAAGGAAACTTTTCAAGCAGAAGGGAACAGGGCGTGCAAGAGCAGGTTCACGCAAATCGCCAGTAAGGGTCGGCGGCGGAACTACACATGGGCCGCTTCCCAGAGATTACTCCTATACGCTTCCAAAGAAGCTCAAGAAACGTGCCCTTATTGATGCTGCGAACCTTAAGGCCGGGGAAGGTAATATTATAGTGATCGATGACTTTGGTCTCACAGGTATAAAGACAAAGACTATGGTGGAGGTTCTCAAAAAATTAGGTGTCAATAAATCAGCCCTCATACTCATTGGCGATAAGAATGAGATAATAGAAAAATCGGCAGGGAATATACCGGGTGTGAAGGTTATGAATGTGCGCCACCCGAATGTGTACGACATGCTCAACCATGAAAAGGTCATCATCATGGAAAAAGATATAGCCCTCTTCAGGGAGGCACTGAAGTGGAACTGAAAAAATATGACATTATAAAGTCTCCTGTGATAACGGAGAAATCCAACAGGCAAAAAGATAAAGAGAATAAGGTTTCCTTTGTGGTTCATCCTGATGCAAACAGGCTTGAGATAAAGGATGCCATAGAACAGATATTCAATGTAAAGGTTCTTAAGGTCTGCGTTCAGAACAGGGTTGGTAAGGTCAAGAGATATGGAAAATTTACCGGCAAACGTTCTGACTGGAAAAAAGCAATCGTAACCCTGAAGGAAGGGGAGAAGATAGAAATTTTTGAAGGTGTATAAGGATTGGAGAATATAAATGCCGGAATTACTAAAATATAAACCTACGTCTCCTGGAAGGCGCTTCCAGACAAAGGTAATCCGCTCAGAGGTAACAAAGTCTGAGCCTGAGAAGTCGCTCCTTGACTCTTTGCATAAGACGGGAGGCCGCAATAATAACGGAAGAATTACCTCGCGCCATATCGGAGGGGGCCACAAGAGACGTTACAGGATCATAGATTTCAGAAGGGACAAGTTCGCAGTTCCAGCACGCGTCGCTTCCGTGGAATATGATCCGAACAGGACGGCGCTTCTCGCTCTGCTTCATTATGCTGACGGTGACAAGCGCTACATACTTTATCCTGCAGGGGTTAAGGTCGGTGATACGCTTATATCTGGTCCGGATGCTGATATAAAGGAAGGGAATGCTCTTCCAATAAAGAAGATCCCGCTTGGTACAACGATACATAATATAGAAATGAAGCCTGGCAAGGGCGGACAGCTTGTACGCGGCGCCGGAATGGGAGCACAGTTGCTCGCAAAAGATGGTGAGTATGCACAGGTCAAACTGCCCTCAGGTGAGATAAGGATGATAAGCAAAGACTGTCTTGCCACCATAGGCCAGATAGGAAATGTAGAGATAGAGAATGTTTCTCTCGGTAAAGCCGGAAGAAAACGCTGGCTCGGAAAAAGGCCGAAGGTAAGGGGTGTCGCGATGAACCCTGTTGATCATCCGCACGGCGGAGGAGAAGGAAGAACATCAGGAGGCAGACATCCTTGCACGCCATGGGGCAAACCGACTAAGGGATATAAAACTGTCCGTAAGAAATCAAGCAATAAATATATAGTCAAAGGGAGGAATAAAAGATAGATGGCACGCTCAGTATCGAAAGGTCCATTTGTTGATGAATCCCTAAAGAAAAAGATCGAGGGGATGAGCCGTTCAAGGGGAGACCAGAAGATTATTAAAACCTGGTCAAGGAGAAGCACCATCATCCCTGAATTCATAGGCTATACATTAGCCGTACACAACGGAAAGAAGTTTATACCCGTTTATGTCACAGAGAATATGGTAGGACACAAACTCGGAGAATTCGCCCCGACGAGGACATTCCGCGGGCATTCCGGGAAAAAATCTGAAAAAACTACAAGTGTAACGGGAAAGAAATAAATGGCTGAAATAGAGAAAAAACCAGAGGCAGAAAAAATAACAGGAGTGGCAAAGGCACGGTTTCTAAGAATCGGCCCGAGAAAAGTAAGGCTTGTCGTTGACATGATCCGCGGCAAGACTGCCAATGAAGCTCTTTCAATACTTGAATTCTCGCCGCGCTACCCTTCTGTTGCCGTGAGGAAGCTTTTGAAATCAGCGATTTCGAATGTAATGAATGTTTCTGAAGCAAAGAAGGTTGAGCTCGATCCTGACACACTGGTAATAGACAGGGTGTTTGTGGATGAGGGACCTAGTATGAAAAGGATGAGCCCCAGGGCTTTCGGAAGGGCAGATATCATCCGCAAGAGAAGCAGTCATATAACAATAATTTTAGGGACCAAGTAGGATCCGGAGGTTACGACGTGGGACAAAAGGTTCATCCGTTAGGATTTAGGCTCGGAATTACAAAAACTTGGGACTCCAAGTGGTTTGCTACTAAAAATTATGCTGACCAGGTTCATCAGGATCTTGCCATAAGGAAGCTTCTTAAGGTCAAGCTTGAGAGAGCAGGTGTGGCAAAAATAGAGATAGAAAGAGCATCTGATAATCTTAAGGTTGATATCTATTCTGCCAGGCCCGGTATAGTTATAGGAAGGAAGGGGCAGGAAGTCGACAAACTCAAAGATGATCTGAAAAAGCTTACGGGAAAGATAGTTACCGTAAATATACATGAAATAAAGAAAGCTGAAGTGGACTCTCAGCTCGTGGCGGAAAACATAGCCATGCAGATATTAAAGAGGGTCTCATACAGACGTGCAATGAAGAGGAGTATTACATCCGCGCTCCGTTACGGCGCACAAGGGATTAAGATCTGCTGTGCGGGAAGGCTTGGCGGCGCGGAAATCGCAAGGACAGAATGGTTCAGGGAAGGCCGCGTTCCGCTGCACACCCTGAAGGCTGATATAGATTACGGATTTGCAGAAGCAAGAGCACCGTACGGGTTGATAGGGGTCAAGGTATGGATTTACAAAGGCAATGTTATCCCGGAGAAGGCCGCACCAGAGAAAGAAACGGAAGCAAGGTAAATAAGCAGGTTTAAAAAAAGAGAGGTAGACCGGCAATGTTAATGCCATCGAAAACAAAATATAGAAAGCAGCAGAAGGGAAGACTGAGAGGGAAGGCTACAAGAGGGTCCAAACTTGATTTCGGTGAATACGGTCTAAAGACGCTTGAATGCGGAAAAATTACAGCGCGCCAGATTGAGGCAAGCCGTATTGCAATAACCAGAACGATTAAAAGAGGCGGGAAAGTCTGGATAAGGATTTTCCCGGATAAACCGGTTTCTAAGAAACCGGCTGAAACCAGGATGGGAAAAGGAAAAGGAGCCCCAGAGTTCTGGGTTGCTCCGGTAAAGGCAGGGAGAATGCTTTTTGAAATGAGCGGAGTTACGGAAGATGTTGCTACCAAAGCGTTGATGCTTGCTTCGCATAAGCTTGGGATCAGGACAAAGATTGTTTCCCGTGCGTAAAAACAGTAAAACGAAATCCTTTGAGGTTTTTGAATGAAGGCAAAAGAATTAAGAGAACTTACAGACGAAGAGCTGAAAAAAAAGGAAACAGATCTGTCGGAAGAGCTTTTCAACCTGAAATTCAGGCATTCTTCCGGTCAGGCTGAATCTCCTGCCAAGATAAAGCAGGTAAGAAGGGAACGCGCCAGAATCATTACGATACTGAATCAGAGGGCGCATAGCAGTAAGACGGCTAACGTCTGATAGGGCATTTAACCGGGAATAACGGCAGATGAAAGTTAATAAAGAATTGGTTGGTACGGTAGTAAGCAACCGGATGGACAAGACGGTTGTAGTAGCAGTCGAAAGGCTTGTGCGGCATCCAAAGTATAACAAGATATACAGACGCCGTGTAAAGTTTAAGGTCCATGATGAGAAGAATGAATGCAAGCTCGGCGACAAGGTCCGGATTATAGAGACCAGGCCGATTAGCAAGGATAAACGGAGCATAGTAAAAGAGATAATTACGAGGGCGGAAAGATAGTTTTCATACATTTTTTATGTGTATTGCTGCATCAGGAGATTAATTAGATGATTCAGACCAGAAGTAACTTGAACGTGGCTGACAATTCCGGCGCAAAAAGTATCCAGTGTATCAGGGTAATGGGCGGATCAAAACACAGGTATGCTGCTATAGGCGACATAATAAGGGCATCGGTGAAGGAAGCGTCCCCGAATGGAACTGTTAAAAAAGGTGATGTTGTCTTTGCTGTGGTTGTAAGAACAAGAAAAGAACTTGGAAGGACTGACGGGACTTATATCAGGTTTGACGACAATGCGGCTGTTCTAATAAATGCCCAGAAGGAGCCGGTCGGAACACGAATATTCGGACCTGTTGCAAGAGAGTTAAGGCGCAAGAATTTCATGAAGATCATATCTCTGGCGCCAGAGGTATTATAGGAGTATCAGTTTTATGGAAAATGAAAATAGGCTTCTTAAAAAAAATGACATGGTAATGGTAATTACCGGCAAAGAACGCGGAAAGACCGGCAAGTTGTTGAAGATATTACCCCGTACTAAACGCGTCATCGTTGAGCATGCAAATATGGTAAAGCATCACCAGAAGCCAACGCAGAAGCAGAGTCAGGGAGGTATAATCGAAAAAGAAGGTACAATCAGCTGGTCGAATGTAATGGTGTACTGCAGCAGATGTGCAAAGCCGGTAAGGCTTGGAAAAAAAATACTCGCAGACGGTAATAAAATAAGATATTGCAAAAAATGCGGTGAGAGCATTGAGGGAAAGTAAATGGCTCGTATAAAAGAAATTTATCAAAAAGAAGTAGTTCCACAACTCCTAAAAGAGTTCGGGTACAAGAATGTCATGCAGGTCCCGCGGATAGAAAAAATAGTCCTTAACATGGGTATCGGTGCTGAGGTTATACAGAATTCCAAGGTGCTTGAATCCGCTAACGCTGACCTTACGGCAATAAGCGGACAAAAGCCGGCACTTCGAAGGTCAAAGAAATCGATAGCCAATTTCAAACTGCGCGAGGGTCTTGTTGTAGGACTTAAAGTAACGCTTCGCGGATCCAGGATGTATGAATTCTTCGACAGGCTTGTAAACGCTGCATTGCCAAGGATCAGGGATTTCAAGGGGATCTCAGGGAAGGCGTTTGACGGCAGCGGGAATTATACACTTGGAGTGAAAGAACAGATAATATTCCCTGAGATAGTTTATGACAAGATAGACAAGCTCCGTGGAATGAATATAACGATAGTGACAACGGCAAAAAATGATGAAGAAGGGAAGACTCTTTTAAAGTTCATGGGAGTTCCTTTCAGGAATTAACATTGCGGGAGATAGATGGCAAAGAAATCGCTAATAATCAAGTGTAATAGAAAGCCAAAGTTCAGTGTCAGGGCTTATACCAGATGCAGGATTTGCGGCAGACCAAGGGGCTATTTAAGGAAGTTTGAGATGTGCAGGATATGTTTCAGAAAGCTTGCTCATGAAGGACAGCTTCCAGGCGTAATAAAAGCCAGCTGGTAATTTGTAACATAAGTTAAGGGAGAAAACCAATACTATGATGACAGATGTCGTAGCTGACATGTTAACAAGGATACGCAACGCGATCATGGCGAGGCATGATGATGTAGAGATACCCTCATCAAAGCTTAAGCTTGCAATCGCAAATATACTCCAGGAACAGGGGTATATTCAGAAGTTCAGGATAACCAAGAACGAGAAGGGACGAGACCTGATAAATATAGTTCTCAAATATGATGAAACAGGGAAATCTATAATTACAGGATTGAAAAGGAAAAGCACCCCTGGCGGCAGGTACTATGAAAAGTCGAAAAAGATTCCAAAATCATTGGGAGGATACGGCATAGTAATAATATCCACGTCAAAGGGGATAATGACGGATAAGGATTGCAGGAAAGAGAATATCGGTGGAGAGGTGCTTTGTGAAGTATGGTAAAGACAGCTTTTATGTTTATGGAATAAGGGGGCAGGCAGTATGTCAAGAATAGGTAAAAAGCCGGTACCCTGTCCGCAGGGAGTTTCGGTTGAAACTAAGGGGAACGAAGTCAAGGTAAAGGGCCCTCTGGGTTCCATACAGTTCAGATTTCCCAGTGAGATATCCGTGAAAGTTGAAACAGGGCAGGTTGTGGCGAGCATCGGGACGTCAAGCAGTGATTCCGACGCCAAGCACGGTCTCGTCCGGAGCGTAATCAATAACATGATAACTGGTGTAACTAAGGGTTTTGAACGGAAGCTTGAGATTGTCGGTGTCGGTTATAAATCGCAGGTACAGGGGAATGAACTTCTTCTGAATATAGGATTCTCACACACTGTAAATTACAAGATCCCGGAAGGGATAAAAATAGAGGTTGGCAAGCAGACTGAAATAACTGTAAAAGGCGTTGACAAACAGCTTGTTGGTCAGACTGCCGCGGAAATAAGGGGATTCTATCCTCCTGAGCCTTACAAGGGAAAGGGGATAAGATATTCAGGCGAGTACATAAAGACCAAGGTTGGAAAAGCCGGGGCATAAGATATCGGGATTGATTGATTAAGGAGCGGAACATTGGAAGTCAGCAGAAGCGAAACAAGAAAAAGCAGACATCTGAAAATCAGAAAAAAGATTCACGGAACAACTGAGAAGCCAAGGCTTTGTGTTTATAAAAGCCTCCATTACATCTATGCGCAGCTCATAGATGATGACAAAGGCCACACAATTGTTTCATGCAGCAGCATTGACAAAGAGTTGCGGGGGAAGCTTAAGAACCATAAGAATAAGGATGCTGCGAAAGCTGTTGGTGAATCATTGGCAGAAAAGGCGGTTGCAAAAAATATAAAGAAAGCGGTTTTTGACAGAAATGGCTATCCTTTCCACGGGAAAGTTAAAATACTGGCAGATGCAGCCCGAGAGAAGGGCCTGGAGTTTTAGCCAGCGGAGGTTCCATTGAAAAAATTAAATTTAGATGAAATGAAGTTGAATGACAAAATAGTCCATATCAGCCGTGTATCAAAGGTTGTTAAGGGTGGTAAACGTTTCAGCTTTTCCGCGCTTGTTGTTGTCGGAGACGGCAACGGGCATGTAGGTTATGGAATGGGAAAAGCCAACGAAGTTCCTGAGGCGATCAGAAAGGGGACTGAAAGGGCAAAGAAGAACATTGTTGAAATCCCAATTAAGGAAGGCACAATTCCTTACGAGGTTATCGGGCATTTCAGGAGCGGCAAGGTGTTATTGAAACCTGCCCACAAAGGTACAGGCGTTATAGCAGGAGGTGGAGTAAGGGCTGTACTTGAGATACTTGGCATAACTGATATTCTTACAAAGTCTCTTGGCTCAACAAATCCTCACAATGCAGTTAAAGCCACATTCGATGCGCTTACAAGCTTAAGAAGCCCATCTGACATAGCAAGGTTAAGAAATAAAACCTTAGAAGACATAGTTTCATAGGGTGTTAAAATGGGTAAAATAAAAATAGATCTTAAAAGAAGTCTTATTGGATGCAGCAAGAAACAGAAAGCCGTGATCAAGGGATTGGGGCTTAGATATATCAATCACTCTGTTGTCCGTGAGGATTCTGTGCAGGTGCGCGGGATGATAGAGAAGATTCCTCATATGCTTGCCGTAAGTGAACTGAGCGGGCAATAAACCAGGAAAGAGCAGAGGGAGAAGATTTAAAATGACACTTTCGAGTCTGCCTACATCAAGAGGCAATAACGGGAAAAGAAAACGTGTAGGACGCGGCCCGGGGTCAGGGCATGGCAGCACATCATGCCGCGGCGACAAAGGAGCAAAGGCACGCTCCGGCTACAGCCGCAAGTTAGGTTTTGAGGGAGGCCAGATGCCTCTTTACAGAAGGCTGCCTAAAAGAGGTTTCACCAATATCTTTGCTGCAAAACCTGTAATCATCAATCTTTCCGATATAGATGCACTGGAAGGAATAAACGAAGTCACTCCTGAAATCCTCATAGCGAACAGGCTGGTTAAGGGAGCCGAGAATGGGATAAAAGTTCTTGGACAGGGGAATATTTCAAAAGCAGTCAAAGTATCCGCGCACTACTTCAGCAAACAGGCTGAAGAGAAGATAAAGAAGGCAGGCGGTGAAGTTGTGGTCCTTAAAAGATAAATCACGTGATTGAGAAATTTCAAAATATTTTCAAAATTCCGGAGCTGAAAAAAAGGCTCCTTTTTACATTTGGCCTCCTTGCGGTGTACAGGATTGGTGCGCATATACCTGTCCCCGGAATTGACGGCCAGGCTCTGGCTGAGTTCTTTGCAAAGATGCAGGGCGGGATGCTCGGTTTTTTTGACATGTTCTCAGGCGGCGCCCTCAGGAAACTTACGATATTTGCACTCGGCATAATGCCTTATATCAGCGCATCAATCATACTGCAGCTGCTTACGGTTGTCATACCTGCACTTGAGAAGCTCTCAAAAGAGGGAGAAGCAGGAAGAAAAAAGATCACACAGTACACCCGATACGGCACGGTCGTGCTCAGCATGATACAGGGTCTTGGTATAAGCTACGGACTTGAACAGATGAGAAGCCCCGTAGGCAATGCTCCGCTGATACCGGATCCGGGATGGGGTTTCAGGATTATTTCCATGCTCACTCTTACAGCCGGCACTGCGTTTATCATGTGGCTTGGCGAACAGATAACTGAAAAGGGAATAGGGAACGGAATATCACTTATAATTTTCTCCGGTATCGTAGTGAGGATGCCTGATGCAATAGTTACTTCAATTCAGGCAGTTCAAAGAGGGGATATCAACCTTATTTTCATGGTAATCGTAGTAATACTCGTAGTCGCCATAACAGGTGCAATAATATTCATGGAGCGTGGACAGAGAAGGATACCGGTCCAATACGCAAAACGGGTTGTCGGGCGCAGGGTTTACGGCGGACAGAATACGCATATACCGTTAAAAGTAAATACAGCAGGCGTCATACCTGTAATATTTTCATCTTCAATACTTATGTTTCCGGCGACGATTGCCGGGTTTTACAAGAACTCATTTACGATGTGGATTACCGAGAAGCTTTCACCGGGCTCGCTTGTTTATGAGTCCATGTATGTTCTTGGAATCATATTCTTCTGCTATTTTTATACGGCCATAATTTTTAATCCAACTGATCTGTCTGAGAACATGAAAAAGTACGGCGGATTCATACCGGGGATACGTCCCGGGAAGAAGACCTCCGAGTATATTGATAAAGTCCTTATGCGTATAACTTTCGGCGGAGCTCTTTATCTTTCGGCAGTCTCGGTTATGCCTGATTTTCTAATAAGATATGGCCGCGTCCCCTTTTATTTCGGTGGTACAGCGCTGCTCATAGTCGTGGGTGTAGCCCTTGACACTGTATCGCAGATAGAATCCCATCTGCTTACAAGGCACTATGAAGGGTTCCTGAAAAAAGGAAGATTGAAGGGGAGGCGCGGATAGATAATGAACAACCTGATTTTTTTAGGTCCTCCCGGGGTTGGAAAAGGTACGCAGGCAAAGATGTGTGCGGAAAAATTTTCGATTCCGCAGATATCTACCGGTGATATGCTTAGAAGCGCAGTGAAACAGGGAACGCCGCTTGGCGTAGAGGCAAAGACCTTCATGGACAAGGGTGAACTTGTTCCGGACAGGATAGTAATAGGGCTTATCGCTGAAAGAATAGGAGAGGATGATTGCAAAAAAGGCTTCATTCTCGACGGATTCCCGAGGACTATAGTGCAGGCTGAAGAGCTTGATAAGCTTCTTTCAAAGAAAAATCTTCCTCTTAAGAAGGTTGTTTCCATAACAGCTTTGGATGAGGAACTTGTAAAAAGATTAAGCGGCAGGAGAACTTGCAGTTCATGCGGCGAGGTGTTCCACCTGATGTTCAATCCCCCGAAGACAGCAGACAAGTGTGATAAGTGTCAGGCGAAACTCTTCCAGAGGGATGATGACAAGGAAGCAACCATACGTGAGCGGCTGAAGGTTTACAAGAATCAGACAAGCCCGCTTATTCAATATTACGGTAATAAAAGAATACTGGAAGAAATAGACGGCTCTCTTGAGATAGGGAAGGTCTTCGGACTGATATGCGATGCTATTGGGAATAGCAGATGATCGCGCTTAGGTCTCCCCGGGAGCTTGATACAATGCGTCGTGTGAACAGGATTGTGGCTGAGATATTGACAGAGCTTGGCAAGATGGTTGCACCGGGGGTTAAAACAAAAGATCTTGATGAATATGCTGAAAAGCGTATTCTTGAGCTTAAATGTAAACCGGCTTTCAAAGGGTACAAAGGGTATCCGGCAACACTTTGTATTTCCGTCAACAATGAGATTGTTCACGGTATTCCTGCTGGCCGGGTGCTTTGCGAAGGAGATATAGTAAGTATTGACATAGGCGCAGAGAATGAAGGATATTTCGGTGATGCCGCAGCAACATTCCCTGTGGGTAAGATAAATGAGAATGCCAGGAAGCTTATAGATGTGACAAGGAATTCCCTCGAGGCAGGCATAAGGGAAGCAAGAGAGGGGAACCGGCTGGGAGATATATCAAATGCTATTCAGCTGGAAGTTGAGCGGAATGGATTTTCGGTAGTAAAGTATTTTGTAGGCCACGGCATAGGAAGAGAGCTCCATGAGCCGCCGCAGATACCGAACTTCGGGGAACCCGGCAAAGGTATAAGGCTTAAAAGCGGTATGGTTTTTGCCATAGAACCTATGGTAAACGAAGGAAGCTGCGATGTAGAAATATTAAATGATGGGTGGACTGCAATTACAAAAGATGGTAAACTTTCTGCCCATTTTGAACATACGATAGCTATCAAAAATGACTGTGCCGAGATTTTAACACTGGCTTAAGTGAGTTTGCAGGAGGGGGGAGCTAAATCGGATGCCGAAGGAAGAGCCCATTGAAGTGGTAGCTACTATCCTTGAGACATTGCCTAATGCAATGTTCAGGGCTGAACTGGAAAATGGGCATAAGATACTGGCACATGTTTCAGGTAAGATGAGGATGAATTTTATTAAGATATTACCGGGTGATAAGGTCACTGTGCAGTTATCCCCCTATGACCTCACAAGAGGAAGGATCATTTACCGACACAAGGATAGAAAGTAGGAGCAGGAAAATGAAAGTAAGAGCATCAGTAAAAAAAATCTGTGATAAGTGCAAGATAATAAAGAGAAAAGGCACGGTAAGAGTGTTATGCATCAACCCTAAACACAAGCAGCGTCAAGGTTAGGGAACAGGAGGAGCGAGAATTGGCAAGGATAGGCGGAGTTGATTTACCAAAAGAAAAGAATGTAGAGATAGCGCTCACTTATATCTTTGGGATTGGGAGAGCAACATCACAGAAGGTGCTGCAAATAACAGGGGTGGACGGGTTCAAGAAGGTGAAGAATCTCAGCGACCCTGAAGTGAATGAGCTGAGAAAAGTTATAGAGAGGGACCTGAAGATTGAGGGTGACCTCAGGAAAGATATATCCATAAACATAAAACGCCTTATGGATATAGGATGCTACAGGGGTTTAAGGCACAGAAGAAGCCTTCCTGTAAGGGGTCAACGCACTCACACCAATGCAAGGACACGCAAGGGACCGAGAAAAGGCGGAATAGTAAAAAAGAAGTCAGCAGAATAGAAGCAAATTGTTGCTGATAAATATTACGGGGTGATTAATGGTTAAGGAAAAAAAAGTTAAGAAGAAAAAAGAAAAGCAAATAGTGCGCAATGGTATTGCCCATATTCAGTCTACTTTTAACAATACGATTGTCACTATAACAGATATTGAAGGGAACGTCTTAACCTGGGCGAGTACCGGTACGCAGGCTTTTAAGGGATCAAGAAAGAGTACTCCCTTTGCTGCAACTCTGGCAGCTGAAGGTGCTGCAAAGAAAGCCATTGAATTTGGCATGAAGCAGATTGAAGTTTACGTAAAAGGGCCCGGTGCCGGAAGAGAGGCTGCAATAAGGGCTTTACAGTCTGCTGGATTGACCATAAGTGTGATAAAGGATGTTACCCCGATACCGCATAACGGGTGCCGCCCGAGGAAACGCAGAAGGGTGTAATTCCCTTAAAATTGGTTGAATGTTTTTTTTGAAAGACAAGTTTGAGGAGGAGTAACTTTGGCAAGATATAGAGAAGCCGCTTGCAGGCTTTGCAGGAGAGAAGGTTTAAAGCTGTTTTTGAAGGGAGACAAGTGCTTTGAGAAATGCACTTTTGAGAAAAGAGGTTATCCGCCGGGACACAGCGGAAAGTTTACACGCGGAAAGTTTTCAGAGTACGGAATACAGCTCAGGGAAAAACAAAAGGTAAAAAGGATATACGGAATACTCGAGCGCCAGTTCAGAAGCTACTTTAAAATGGCTGAGCGACAGAAGGGAATCACCGGAGAAAACCTGCTGATGCTTCTTGAACGGAGACTTGATAATATTGTTTTCAAAATGAACTTTGCAGCTTCACGTCCGCTTGCAAGGCAGTTTGTAACTCACGGCCATTTCCGTGTGAACGGCAGGAAAGTAAACATTCCTTCCTACCTGGTAAAAGCAGGTGATACAATCGATCTTGATGAGGGGAGCAAAAAACTTGATATCGTGAATCAGATTGGGAAGCTTTCAAACAGAGGCGCAGTGCCGGCGTGGCTTGAGACAGACAGGGAAAATGCCAAAGGCAAAGTGTTAAGTCTGCCGCGCAGGGATTACATCACTATACCAATCCAGGAACAGCTTATAGTGGAATTATATTCGAAGTAAAATCTTACTTTGAGGGAGTTGGTTGCATGAAAATTCAAAGTCTTAATAAACCTAAAAGGGTTGAGTGTGATGAAGAAACAAAAACCGCTATGTATTCGAGGTTTGTAGCGGAGCCTCTTGAAAGAGGTTTTGGAACAACTATTGGTAACTCGTTAAGGAGAATACTTCTTTCTTCAATAGAAGGTGCTGCACCTACGAGCATAAGAATCGATGGTGTGAACATGAAGTTTACCTCGCTTCCCGGTGTTGTTGAGGATGTAACCGATATAATCCTTAATCTGAAGCAATTAAGGGTGAAGATGCATTCAGATGGGCCAAAAACGGTTTATATCAAGGCAAAGGGAGAAGGGGAAGTCAAGGCATCAGATATTGAACATGACAATGATATTGAAATAATGAACCCCGATCTTCATCTGGCGACGCTGGATTCAGACGGTAAGTTCGAAGCTGAGATAGAGATTGAAAAAGGGCGTGGATATGTGCCTGCCGAGAAGAATGAGAAGGAAAAAAATCCGATAGGTGTTATTGCCATAGATTCTATATTCAGCCCTGTAAGAAAGGTGAATTACAGGATCGAAAGCGCTAGAATCGGACAGGAAACTGACTACGACCGCCTGCTTTTGGAAGTATGGACTGACGGAAGCATAACCCCTGATGATGCGCTTGGGCAGGCTGCAAAGATACTGAAGGATTACATGACTCCATTCATAAACTTTGATGAAACGGAAATGCTGGAGTCGTCCAGCTCGGAAGGTCCTTCGGAAGACAAGGAAAAGGTAAGGCTTTCAGAAAATCTTTTAAGAAGTGTTGATGAACTTGAGCTCTCTGTAAGGTCTCAGAACTGTTTGAAAAATGCCAATATCCGGACTATAGGGGAACTTGTGCAGAAGACAGAGCAGGAGATGCTGAAGACAAAGAACTTCGGAAGAAAGTCACTTAACGAGATCAAACAACTGATGACGCAGATGGGTCTTTCGCTTGGCATGAAGATAGATGAATGGCCTGTTGCAGAGCCAGTAAAAAAGCCTGAAGAAGACCTCGAAGAGGAAGAAATAATTTAAGCGGAGATTGTTAAAATGGATCACCGGACGGGAAACAGGAAACTCAATAAAACAACAAGCCACAGGCTTGCCATGCTTCGCAACATGACAACCTCACTTTTTATTCATGGGAAGATAGAGACGACTGTCCCCAAGGCGAAGGAGCTTAGAAGGGTTGCGGAAAAGGTGATAACCCTTTCAAAGAAAGAGTCATTGCATTCAAGAAGACTTGCAGCTAATTGGGTAAAGGATAAAAAAATATTAAAGAAGGTCTTTACAGAGATATCACCCAAATATGCATCAAGAAACGGCGGCTATACGCGTATTATCCGTACCAGGGTAAGGCGTGGTGATGGCGCTGAAATGGCTATAATCGAGCTTGTAGAGTAATGCTTCGCCGCCCTTTTGGGCGGCGGGTTTTTTCAGATAGTTGTATTCGAGGTTTTGAACCGTATAGTACCAGAGCAGTTTGCAGCACTCCATGAAAAATGTCTTGGCATAAAGCCTTTCTTTCCACCATCTGTCAGCCTTGAATCTCATATTTTCTGCACCGGTCATTATGATTTTTATATCTCCCGAATTTGAAAGGTGTATGAAGGTGAAAGCCGTCCTTCTTGTGTGGTAATCGCTTGTTACGATTATGGCCTTCCTGAATCCCTTATTTTGAAGAAAAGCGACTATTCCAGGGACTTCCTCTACTGTAGAGTGGGCATTGCTGGTTACACGGAGTATTGACTCTTCAGGCACTTTTAAGGAAAGCGCCTGCTTCAGCATGATTTCATTTGAATAAGTATTCCACGCTATTTTGTTTCCGCTCAGTATTATGACCTTCCCATAATCTTTTTTAAAGAGCTCAACTGCTCTCTCCACACGGCTGCCGTTCTCATCATCTCCGCTCATGACAACTATGGCGTCAGCCTTTTCCAGCTTTTCATCCACGATAAGAAAATTTCCTATCCTCGTTAAGATCCATGGATGGAATTGATATGCGACAAATAGAAGTGCAGCATAAAAGACGAGTTTAATAAGTTTGAACATCAGTTTTTATATCTGTTGGGTCAAAAAAAAGGCCATACTACTGCTCTTAATGGATGCACTTCATTCCCTAAATGGCAATTTACGGATCCGTATCCTCTGGTCTTCAAAAACAACTACACTTCCCTGCTCGAGAGCGTCTTTAATATCAGGCAGATTATTAATCAAAATATCCAATAAATTGTAAGTTCGTTTATCTTCCATTTTGAACAAGATAAAAGAAGGCTTAATCGAATTACGTGCTGCTAAAATAGTTCCAAAGTCAGTATCTTCAGAAATGAGTATTCGGTTTTCTCTTACTGCATAGTCAAAGATAACTTCATCAAGGGCTGATGACAATCCAATATCCCTGACATGCACTGACTCATATCCTAATTTAATAAGTCCCCCTGAAAACCGCGGAGAAAGAGCATTATCAATCAAAAATTTCATTTTCCTGATACGATAGGTATCTGTCGTTCTTCAACTGCCTTAGCAGCGAATCGTAAAGCTTCGTGAATATCTTCTGCCTCAAGGTCAGGATAATCCCTCAAAATTTCTTTTTCTTTAATCCCGTTTGCCACAAGACCAACCACAGTAGCGACAGGAATCCTAAGGTTTCTGATACAGGGGATTCCCCCCATCTGCTTAGAATTTATTGTGATTCTTTTAAATTTCATAATCCTTTCTCCAATAAAACTACTTTGTATTTATACTTTACAGTCAGAAAAACAAAAAATTTTACACCTGTTATCAAGTTTAATAAAATGTTAGTGAACTGTAACTCTATAAGCAAGATATTTTTTGGGGAGTTTCAAAGACGTCAGTCTTCTTTATCCCTTTTTTTTCCTGAAAGAAGGTCTTTCCAGAACTCAAGACGCTGGGCAATCTTTTTTTCAAAGCCTCTGTCTGTGGGAGTGTAGAATTCTTTGTTTTTCATCCCCTTGGGATAGTACTCCTGTTTTACTACGGCATTCTCATAGCTGTGAGGGTAAAGATAGCCGTCGCCGTAACCTTCTTCTTTCATAAGATCTGTCACAGGATTTCTCAAGTGGAGCGGCACAGGAAGATAGCCGGTATTTCTTACCTCTTTTTTGGCTGAAAGATATGCCATGTATGTAGCGTTGCTCTTTGGCGCAGTTGCAAGGTAAATGGCAGTCTGTGCAAGGGCAAGATCTCCTTCCGGCATACCGAGAAAGTCAACTGCCTCCTTGGCTGCATTTGCAACAAGCAGAGCTTGCGGGTCAGCGTTCCCCACGTCTTCGCTTGCAAACCTTACCATGCGTCTTGCGATATAAAGCGGGTCTTCTCCGGCTTCAAGCATCCTTGCAAGCCAGTAAAGGGAAGCGTCCGGGTCGCTGCCTCTTAAGCTTTTATGGAATGCAGATATTATATTGTAGTGTTCCTCGCCTGCTTTGTCATAGATCAGGGCTTTTTTCTGCATGACCTGCGTTATTGTGTCGTTAGTTATTTTTCTTTTCCCATCTGCATCAGGCTTTTCTGATGTTATGGCAACATCGAGGACATTAAGGGCAACTCTGCCGTCGCCTCCTGAAAGGGATGCGACAAATGAGAGAGTATCATCCGAGATATCAGGGTTATATTTTGCCACTCCGTGCTCTTTGTCATTCAATGCTCTTTTGATGATTTTTATTATTTCCTCCTCAGTTAAGGCATGGAGGGTATAAACCCTTGTTCTTGAAAGAAGAGGAGATATGACCTCAAAAGAGGGGTTCTCAGTTGTTGCACCTATCAATATTATCGCTCCTTCTTCAACATAAGGGAGGAACGCATCCTGCTGTGCCTTGTTGAAACGGTGTATCTCATCAATAAATATTATTGTCCTTTTCCCATACCGTTCCAGATTCTCTTTTGCGGTCTTTATTACTTCCTTTATTTCCTTTATGCCTGAGGTGACTGCGCTGAAGGAGATGAAAGTCGCTCCGGTTTTCTGCGAGATTATCTGAGCCAGGGTAGTTTTACCTGAGCCCGGCGGACCCCATAAGATTATGGAGCTTACCGAGTCTTCCTCTATCGCCTTTCTTAAAAACTTTCCTTCACCGAGGATGTGGTCCTGCCCGACGAATTCATCCAGATTATTGGGACGCATTCTTTCAGCAAGAGGGGCAAATTTCCCCGGTTTTACAATCTTGGGCTTGTCGTATTCGAATAGTTCCATTTATTATACTTATTCTTTCTTTTCTTCATGGCTCTCGTTAAGGAGAACATATGCCTTATCCCTGTTTTTCTGCGGAGTCTCATCAGAGGGATCAATCTTTATCGCTTTTTCAAATTCCTCAATCGCCTCTTTTATCATCCCTTTTTTTATAAGTACTGCACCATAGTCATTATGTGCAAGTGAATCATTTGGAAGAATCGCAACAGCTTTCCTGTAAGCTAAAAGTGCGTCATCATATTTTTCCTGGTCATAGTAAATTTTAGCTATGGATTTATAAAGGAATCTATATTGATCCGGTGAGTGCTCGAGCGCCATGCGGTAATGGATGATTGCCTCTTCATAATTTTTGAACTCAGTTTCCAATAGATAAGCAAGATCATAATGGGCAAGAGCATTTCCCGGGTCAATTTCAATGGCAGTCTTGTATTCTTCAATGGCGGTTTTAAAGTCCTTCACCCTGACAGCGCTGTTTGCGGTTTCTATGTGGTTTTTTGCAAGGCTTTCCGGCGTATCTCCCCCGCAGCCTGCATAAAAAATCAGAGAAAGACTCAATAAAAGCATGGATGGTACCAAAAGTTTTTTCATAACAATTCTCCTTCCTCTATGAAAAACTTATTTTGTGAAAGTAGTTTAGTTACAACTCCATATCTATTACAAAAAAATCTTTATGAATAAGGAATTGACGGTTGTCTGCACTTTAGTCCTAATATCCGGTAGAAATTGTCTGTTCGATATTTGCAATCTTTTTTTCCCTGTCATCTATGTTGAGAAGATTTTTTTCCAAAATATACTTTGACACAAGCAATCCTGCGAGATGGTTTCCGGTTTTGTTCCAGTGCGCATCATATTTCCAGTATAGGATCTTGGGAGTGAAATTCTTATTATCAGGATCTGCATTTGCCTCTTTTTTGAAATAAGGGAGGAGATCTATAAAATCTATCCCTTCTGCCTGAAAAAAATTATTGAGTATTCTGTTGGGTTTATCAGGAGCAATATTTTTGAACTCATCAAAACGATCTGAAAATACCTGGTATTTTGCGGGAATTTCTACAACCAGTAACCTGGCTCCGCAGCTTTCCGCCAGTTTTTTGAATTCTCTTAAATTCTCAAAATGCTGTTCCCATGCATTCTTGATCCACGGGTAATCATTATAAGACAAATCAAGCTCTATGGGGTTTAAGAACGCATTGAAAAATACAATTCGCACAAGATTATAAATGATAGAATGCTTTTTGAAAAAATATCTTATCCTCACAAAATAGGGATTTTTAGGATAATGGTTTAATCCGAATTTTTTCCAGAGATGAAATTCATCTTTGAGATCTTTACGTAAAAAAATCTCACCTGTTTTTTTATCAAGTGTCCTGTCAAAAACCCTGCATCCCTCTATAATTGTTATTTGAGGGAACAGATAGTCATCCTGGAGATCATTTATGAAATACCCTAAAATAATTAATTTTGGGGGATGCTTTACTTTCGAGATGATATCTTTTGCTTTGTAAAGCTCATCCTTGGTTCCATATCCTGATACGCCGCATTTTAGTATCCTGTATCCTAGAAGTGATTCTGCATATGTTCCCCATTTATCCTGAAAGTCAGTATAAGCATGGGTGAAGCTATCGCCAACAAGGAGGACGTAATTATCTATATTCTTTGCAGGAGTGTCAAAACATCCTATCTCATTTGACCAGATTTTATACGTACGGTCTCTGTCAGCATAAGCTTCGGATTCATTAAAATTTTCTCTGATATCATATCCCTTCACAGGGTCTGACTTGAAATAAAATTTGGGGAATGGATAATTATAAAATGAATATCGTTTGATAGTATGCTCGAACCTTGTGAATCTCAGAGCTATTTCGCCGGCTAAGAATGTAAATATGATACTTGCCAAAACAAGCACTAAATTTACTATCCTTCTTCTGGTTATTCTCATAAATACAGGTTAAGTTTTTAATAAAACTTTTGCTCTGACATTAAGATACCTTTACTCTCTGTTAATGGCAAGAAAGGAATTGAAAATTACAGAAGTGAAATTATAGTTGCCTAATATTGTGGTTTTTATTTTATAATAATAATCATGAAGAAATTTTTGGTACCTGCACTTATTCTTATTTTCTGTGGGGGCATTACAGTTTCTGTTTTCCCTCTCTCTAAGTTCTCAGGCCGGATTGTAAAATTCAGCCACAAAGTACATGTCGTAGGACAGGGCATTGAATGCGAGGCATGTCATGTCTATGTTAAGAAACAAACTTTTGCAGGTATTCCTGATATAGGTATCTGCCTTGGTTGTCATGAGAGCAAAATAACGGACAGCCCTGAGGAGGAAAAGATAAGACAGGCTTCCTCAAGGCATGAAGACCTGGAATGGGAAAGGGTTTTTAAACTCCCTTCTCATGTTTATTTTTCGCACAGAAGGCATGTGGGCATAGCGAATATTGACTGCGTGAAATGCCATGGCGAAGTATGGAAGATGACCGAGCCGCTTACAAGTCCTCTTAAAACATTGGTGATGGAAGACTGCATCGAATGTCACAAGGAGCGGAACGTTGTATGGGATTGTGTGGATTGTCACCGCTGAGAAAGCTGGGAAAGAATAATGAGGAGAAAAGGTGTTTTGAAGAAGCATAGAAATATAAAAAGAAGATCATTTCTAAAAGCTTCCGGAGCCGCTTCTGCTACTGCACTTGGCGGCTGCCAGAAGATAAAAAATGTGAACAAGGGAATCCATGAATTCCTGAACAGATTTGAGGAGGTCCCGGTTCCGCACGGCATTGAAACATGGAAGACTACGACGTGCAATCTCTGCTCAAGCTCCTGCGGCATCCGTGCAAGGACGATTGATGGCCGTCTTGTAAGCATAGAGGGGAATTCTGCCCATCCTGTAAACCGCGGCGGCATATGCCCCAGAGGTGTGAACGGGCTTCATATCCTTTATAATCCTAACAGGCTTTCGGGTCCGATGAAAAAAACCGGAAGCGGCGACAGTTCAAAATGGGAAAGGATATCCTGGGATGATGCCATGAAAGCTGTTACCGGTAATCTTAAATCCCTGAGGACACAAAGCCCGCAGTCTCTTATGTTTTTGCATGGGAAGCCTTCAACCAGTCTTGAAGTAAGTTTTGCTGACAGGTTTATGCAGGCTTATGGAAGTCCAAACTATATCTGCTACATGGATGGGCATGATTATTATGATTCATCCATGCTCGATGCAATTTATTTGATGCAGGGGATAAATGCTGCCCCTTCCTATGATATTGGTAATTCCAATTTTGTCCTCTCTTTCAATACTGATATCTTTGAAAGCCACGAGAACCTCATGCAGTCTTTAAAAGCTTATGGACAGGCCCACAGCGAAAGACCATCGGGCAGATGCAGATTTGTTCACGTGGGTCCGAGATTGTCCGCATCTGCTTCGACTGCGGACAAATGGATACCGGTAAGGCCCGGAACCGAGGGCGTTCTTGCTCTGGGTGTTGCGCATGTGATCATAAGGGAAGACCTCTATGATTATAATTTTGTGAATATAAACTGCAGCGGCTTTGAAGACCGGACTGATGAAAGCGGAAAAACAGAGAGGGGCTTCAAATCTGTTGTGATGAGTGAATATGCCCCTTCTGATGTTTCAAATATGACGGGAGTTAAGGTTGAGGAAATAATAAGGCTTGCAAGAGACTTTGCCTCTTCAAGACCTGCATTGGCTGTAGGAAATCGGACGCAAACGCGGATACAGCTTGCAGTCCATAGCCTTAACGCTCTTTTAGGAAGTATAAATACGAAAGGCGGCATCCTTTTCCCTCCTGATATAGTGTTGAAAAAAGAAGGAGAGAAATCATCATCAATATATGGAGAGAATAACACGGATTTTCTAAGTAAAATTATTTCTTCGCCGGAATCGCCGGTAAAGGCTCTTTTCATAAAAAATGCAAATCCGATTTACTCAAGTTTAGAGAGCGCGCTGTGGAGAAAAGCACTTGATAAAATACCTTTCAAGGTGAGTTTCTCCGGTATAATGGATGAAACATCATCTCTTTGTGATATGATACTTCCTGACTGCACATATCTCGAAAAATGGAACGGCTCCGCTGTTGCCACCTCTGAAGGTTATCAGGTATTTTCAATATCCCGGCCGGTTGTGGAGCCTGTTGTCGAATGCAAAGCATCTGAGGATGTTCTTTTAAACATTGCATCAGGACTTTCTCCGGAGGTCGCCATAAACTTTCACTGGAAGAGTTTCAGCGATTACGTAGAGCTTGCCATCGAAGGGCTTTTTGAAGCGGGAAGAGGGAGCAGGCTTGGAGAGGAATTTGAAGGGACATGGGTAAGACTTCTTGAAAAAGCAGGCTGGAGGATCCCATCAGAAGGCGGACTTGATGAATTCAAAAAAACGATAATAGATGCAGGAGGATGGTGGGACCCGATTTATTATTATGGGGAATTATCGCGTGTTATTTTAAAACCGACCGGCAAATTTGAGCTTATGCCGGCAATCAAAAGTATGACGAATTATTCTTTCCCCGAGCTGACGGAAACGGATGAAACACGAGAGCAGTATTTCGCACTTCATGTTTCTAAACCTGCGTCTCTTGCCGCACTGACCAACCCGAATTCACCCTGGATGCTTGATAATATAACATCTGTTCTGACTGATAGATGGAATACATGGATTGAGATAAATGAAGAGATCGCAAAAAAGCTCGGGTTTAAGCGGGGAGATGAGGTTATAGTGGAGTCTGATAAAGGGAAGATAAGGGCAGAGGTTACACCGACAAAGAGTATTCATCCAGAATTTGTTTCAATCCCTGCCGGCATGGGGCATGTTATCCCCGGTGAATGGTCAAATGGGATTGGAAGCAATGCAGCAGATATCATGAGTGCTGTGCGTGACCCAGTTACAGGGATTTTCCTTGCAGATAAGACGAAGGTGAAGATTTATAAAGCATAATGTTTTAGGAGTGATTAAATGCCGCGATGGGGAATGGTGATCGACCTTGATAAATGCACTGGCTGCGGAGCCTGTATTATCGCCTGCAATTCGGAAAACAACATTGGGCTCTCTGATCCTCAGCTTTTCAGGGAAGGAAGGTCCATAAGATGGATGGATATTCTTACAATTGAGGAAGGCGAATATCCTGATGTGAAGAAGAAAATAATGCCAAGACCCTGTTTCCACTGCGATAAACCTCCCTGTACCAAGGTCTGTCCTGTGAGAGCAACATATAAAGGAGATGGAGGTTTGGTTGGGCAGATTTATCCACGCTGTATAGGCTGCCGGTACTGTACTACCGCCTGTCCTTATACTGTGCGATATTTCGACTGGTATGTGCCGTACTGGCCCAGTGAGATGATGGCAACGCTTAACCCTGATGTCTCGGTACGCCCCAAGGGGGTTGTAGAAAAATGCTCCTTCTGCCACCATAGATGGCAAAAGGCTAAAGAGCTGGCAAGGTCTGAAAACCGCGATATGCGTGAAGATGATTATGTGCCTGCATGCGTCGAATCCTGCCCGGGCAAGGCGATGTATTTCGGGGACCTTGACAATCCTCAGCACAGGGTTACAGTTCTTTCGAAAAGCCGCAGGGCTTCACGGTTATTGGAAGATTTAGGGACAGAGCCTAAGGTCTATTACCTTTTAAAAGGTGAATGATAAATGGCGGATGAAAAAGTAAAAACCATCGGGGAAGACCCTGACGACATTCTCCTTGAGCCCATATTTAAAACAGGAAGGGGATTTTATATTACAGTAGGTATTCTTCTTGCCATTGTCGCCTGGGCCGGGATTGCTTATATGTCACAGCTCATATGGGGGTTAGGGGTAACCAATCTGAACCGTCCTGTTTACTGGGGGATGTATATTACAAACTTCGTATTCTTCATCGGCATAAGCCATGCGGGTACGCTTATCTCTGCAATCCTCCGGATAGCCAAGGCTGAATGGAGAAGAGCCATAACAAGGTCGGCTGAAATCATTACAGTGATGGTTCTTTTTATCGGTGCAGCAAATCCCTTTGTGGATATGGGTAGACCTGATAGGTTGTTAAACCCGATAATCTACGGAAGGTTCCAGTCCCCGCTATTGTGGGATATGGTGAGCATTACGACATATCTTACAGCAAGCACGGTTTATCTTTATATTCCCATGATACCTGACATCGCTTTGATACGTGACCGCTCTGAAGGGAAAATAAGGAAGCTCGTTTATTCAATTCTTGCCCTTGGCTGGGAAGGGACTCCTCTCCAGTGGAAGGTGCTTGAAAGATTGATTGCCATAATGGCGATTGTCGTTATCCCGGTAGCTGTTTCTGTACATACGGTTGTGTCATATGTTTTTGCCATGACCGTCCAGCCTATGTGGCACAGCACTGTATTCGGTCCCTATTTTGTGGCAGGTGCGATTTTTTCAGGGATTGCAGCCCTTATTATCGCCATGGCGGTTTTAAGAAAAGCGTTTAACCTTGAGAACTATATACGCCGTGTCCATTTCGAGAATATGTCATTACTTCTTCTTGTTATGACACTGCTATGGTTTTATTTTACATTCTGTGAGTATATCACGACGTTCTACGGCGCGGAGCCGGTTCACATGGCGGTATTCTGGGAAAAGTTCAGCGGGCGCTTCTCCCCTTATTTCTGGGTAATGTGCATCACCTGTTTTGTTATTCCATTTACGATATTGTGCAACAAGAAGACGAGAACAATTACCGGAATTGTGATTGCTTCAGTCTCAGTCACTATTGGAATGTGGCTTGAAAGGTTCTGCATCATTGTACCTACGCTTGCCAACCCAAGGCTTCCCTATGACAGGGGAAACTATTTCCCAAGCTGGGTGGAGTTTTCAGAAATGGCAGGATGTTTTGCGGGTTTTATCCTCCTCTATGTTTTATTTACAAAGTTCTTTCCCGTAATATCCATATGGGAAATAAAAGAGGGGCGTAAAAAATCTGTACAGGAGGTAAGCGAGAGGGTTGAAAGCTATCTGCCGGGACTGAAAAATGAACCGGAACGGGCTGATTAGGGAGAATAAGATTGAAGATTGATGACTCAACATTCAGGAAAATAACTTTTGCGGGACATGTTTCAATTGTTCTCGCCTTATGGGGAATGGCTGTGTTTATAATCGTTTTTCTCCTTAACGGTTATTTTTGGGCTTCTGAATGGAATGACCCTTCAGCGCCTTTTGCGCGTGTCATAGCTATTCTCATAATACCGGTATTCATTCTTCTTGCCGGCGTGGGAGGTACACTCTTTTTTGGGATAACTCTGGCTAAAGACAGACCTAATGATAAATTCAATGATAAACTCAAAGATAAACCCAAAGATAAACCAATGAATAAAATAGAGGAGATGAACCAGTGATGAGGGGGAACTTGAAATCTCAGAGTTTGTGTGTTCTCTTCCTGATCATGTTGATACTGCTTCTTGCCTCTCCCCCTGTATCATCTTCTGAGAGTATTAATGATAAGACTTCAGAACAGGGAAATCCTACGAAAGGATGGAAAGCTTTTTATGAGAAGGGGTGTATCAAATGCCATTCGGTTTGGGGAGAAGGCGGAAATGAGGGGCCTGACCTTGCGGTGTCAGAAGATAAGAGACGGGATATAACTGAAAGCAGTTTGGCTTCATCCCTCTGGAACCATGCGCCGGTTATGCTTGAGAAAATAGTCCTTAAAGAAATCAAATACGAACCTGTGTCAAAAGAGGAGATGTCAGATATCTTCTCCTTTCTTACCTTTATACGCTCTACCATTGAGATCGGTGATCCAAAAAAAGGGGCATCTTTTTTCGAAGAAAAAAAATGCAGCGTATGCCATTCTATTAAAGGGAAAGGTGGACGTGTGGGGCCTGAGCTTTCGGGCTGGGGAAAATATACAAGCCCGGTTGTATGGGCTGATCTCATGTGGAACCATGCGCCTGCGATGAAAAGAGAAATGGCTAAAAAAGGGATAAAATGGCCTACCTTTGAAAAAAGCGACATGGCAGATCTTGTGGCTTATATAAAGGAAGTATCAGGTGTGTCTGAAAAAGAATATTTGTCGCCCGGGAATGCCGCTGAAGGAGAGGAGATTTTCCGGAGGAAGGGATGCATCGCCTGCCATTCGGTATATGGCAAGGGAGGAAAAGCAGGCCCCGATCTTTCGAAGGCATTAAGTTCCGGGGAAAATGGAATCATCACCATAATGCAGATTGCAGGGCTAATGTGGAATCATTCCCCGCTTATGATTTCCAGAGGAGCCAGTATCAGCGAAGGAAAATTAGAGCTTACTTCTGATGAGATGTCTCATCTGGTTGCATATCTTTTAAGTTTAAGACGGGTTGAAACTGCCGGGGATGCCAAAATGGGCGCGGAGCTTTTCAATACAAAGAAGTGTTCTTCCTGCCATGTAAAAGGAACCGGGAAAATAGATGGGAAGATATCCCTGCCGTCTGACAATAATAAAATTTCTCCGATTTATATGGCGTGGGCGATGTGGAACCATGGGCCCAAGATGCGCGATGAGATGAAAAAGAAGAATATACAGTGGCCATTGATGGAAGACTCTGAGCTTGCCGACATAGCGGCATTTCTCAATAATTAAGTTTAATGTTGCCTACAACAAATATCTTAACTGGTTTATTTCCGCTTTTGTTTAAGATTCCTAAAACACGGCTGAGGTTGTAATATTACCTTAAATCCTGTATATGATAGTTTTTTCAATAATGAGTATTAAAAAATAACAATGTAACTTTTCTTACAGCCACAGATTGAAATTATTTGATAAACAGTAAGTATGGATTCTGTTGATTAGAAAAGGTGACTAAATTAGTAGGTTGCGTTATTATATAATTGATTATGACTAAAATTACTAAATGTATAATTCTCGCAGATAAATTAAGTAAGAGGTTAAGTCCTCTGACGAAGGATAAACCGGTCTTTATGCTGCCGGTTTTTAACAGACCGCTTGTCGAATACACGATACATTGTCTTGCCGGAATGGGGATAAATGAGATTGTTTTTGCCGCGTCGATGGGTAGTGCTTCAACAGCATATCTCGAAAGCCTTAAACGTAAAAACGGTCTTACTATAGATATACATTATACTGATGACGAAAAACCTCGTGGGAGCGCAGGGATACTGAGGGACATGAGGGATTTTATAGGAAATGACAAGTTTCTGGTTGTAGATGGGAACTCCTTTCTCGGTACCATCAACCTTAATGACATTGTAGCATATCATGATGAAAATCACTCTGTTGTAACAATCGCAGTGCAGGTTACAAAAAGATTTCTTTCAGAAGGAGTTCAGGTTGCAGACAACAATGCTGTGGGTTCTTTTTACAGCATACATCATTCAGTGGAAAGAAGATCTGTAATGAAGCCTCTTGGTGTTTATGTTTTTAATCCCGAGGCGCTTGAGTTTGTAAAAGATGATGGTTATTTCGACATTCAGGAGCAGCTTATTCCTCTTTTGAAGAATGCCTCATTAAGCGCATATACCTATGAAATAAAAGAAAGCTGTAAAGCAATCAACAGCATAGAAGATTATTATGAAGCCCACAGGGAGAACCTGTTTACGGGGCATGCAGAGGACGGTTATAAAATGCTTGCCGAAGGGATATGGGTAGGAGAAAATGTGTCAATATCTCCAAATACGTATATTCTCGGGCCGGTGTTAATCGGGAATAACTGTATGATTGAAGAGGGTTCACGGATAATCGGACCGACTGTGCTTGGGAACGGGTGCACGATAGGAAGAGGGGTTCTTGTGAGGGAAAGCATTCTCTGGGATAACTGCAGGGTGGAACAAGGCTCGGCGCTCGGTTATTGCATTGCCGGCAGCGGTCTTTATATCAACTCAGGAAAATCTTTTAAGAATAAGGTGCTTGTGGGAAATCTCAGTTTCGGGGATATAAATCTTCTCCCTGCGGGTTATGAGTTTAACGGTGTCGCTGCTATTGATTCTCCGCAGGTAAATCGTTTTAAGTACAGGACATTCCTCAGAATAAAACGTTTCGTAGATATTGTTTTTGCTTCTTTGGGATTAATTGTTTTTTCTCCCTTGATGCTTTTGATAGCTGCCGCAATTAGAATTGATTCAAGAGGGCCCATTGTATTCTGGCAGAAGAGATGCGGAAAAGACGGAAAAGAGTTCGGCATGCTCAAATTCAGGACAATGATTGAAGATGCAGAGAGCCTGCAAGAAAAGCTTGCTGCTCAGAAAGAATGCGACGGTCCGATGTTCAAACTGTCAAAAGATCCCCGCGTTACAAAAGTGGGGAGAATACTTCGTTCCACGAGCCTTGACGAGCTTCCGCAGTTTATCAATGTTTTGAAAGGAGACATGAGCCTTGTAGGTCCTAGACCTCTTGTGATGGAAGAAATGAAATTCTGCTCCAGCTGGCGTGACATCCGCCTTAAAGTTAAACCGGGGATTACCGGATTATGGCAGGTCGAAGGAAGAAGCGATTCCCCCTTTCACAGCTGGATAAGGTATGATGTTTTCTATGTCGAGAACCAGTCTGTATGGCTGGACATAAAAATTTTGTTTAGAACGATAATTGCTGTTTTAAAAAGAGCCGGTGCATATTAGAATAGAAACAAAATTTTTTTAAAAGAAGGTAATCAAATTTGCCAGTAAAAAAAATATTAGCATTTACATTGGTCGTATTTCTTGTTGCCTGTGCAAGCTGCAGTATGATTGGGAATAAACAGGATATCAGCGGAAAAGGAAATGCGGCATCTTCCGGACAGGAAAATCCGGCAGAAAATGAGAAAACTCCCAAAATAACTGAGTTTATTCTGGGTTCAGGGGATATTGTTGATATTTCAGTTTACAGACGTGATGAGCTATCCAAAACTCTGCGCATAGATTATTCCGGAAAGGTAATGTATCCGCTTGTAGGAGATATTCAGGCTGGCGGCTTAAGTATTTTCCAGCTCAGGGACAAGATAGCTCAAGGGCTTTCTCCGTACATTATTGATCCGCAGGTCTCAGTTGCAATTACTGCTATTCACAGCCAGAAAATAATGGTCCTTGGTGAGGTAACAAGTCCGGGATTCTTTCAGGCAGATGAGCCAATGACAATTGTTGAAGCCATATCGCGGGCAGGTGGCTTCACTATAGACGGGAAAAAGAAGAGCGTCCTTGTTATCAGGGGAGGATTAAAAAGTCCGCAATTGATAAAAGTCAATGTAGATGATATTTTAAGCGGCAGTGATAAAGGGAATAATATAGTACTTGTAAAAGATGACATTATATATGTTCCGAGGACAACTATTTCAGATGTTAGTTTGTTCTTCAGCCGCTTATCTGGTATTATTTCACCGCTCCTTCAGCTTGAAACAGGATATTTCATAGGCCAGCAGATAGATGAAGGTCCCGGCAAGGGAGGGAGTCCATCAGTTTCGTCACCGGGTGCCAAATAACAAGGGATGAAAAAACTGCCGGACATAGGGGTGATAAATGGTACTGCCGGATTCAGGAATACCTGGTATAAGTTTCTATAGGTACCTTGGGAAAGTTTATCATTCATGGGAAAGTCAGATTTAGAGGAAATTGGAAGATGGATGAAATCATGACACTTGTAGAGGCACTGGAAAAAAATGCGGCAGAATTTGCAGAAAAGCCGGCGATAGTTTTCCACGATAAAAAGACAAGCTACGCGGAATTTAACAGTCTTGTTAACAGGTTTGCCGGTGCTTTGTTAGAGCTGGGGCTGAAAAAAGGGGACAGGGTTGTACTTATGCTTCCCCGAATACCTGAACTCGTTATTGGTTTTCTTGGAATTGCGAAGGCGCGCGGCATAGCAGTTCCTGTTAATTATGAACTGACTGATAGAAATGTAAATGCCATTCTGAATAATATTTCCCCATTATGTGTCATCACTCAGATTTCTTTCCTTGAGCTGATAAAAAAATCCATTCCGCAAAACAGTGATATCAGGATTATAACTGTTGGAGGCAGAGAAGCGGGCTTACTTTCCTGGGAGGATGCGCTAAACTTAGGAAAGCCTGAAAACCCCTGTCTTCCGATAAATGACGAAGACATTGTTTATCTTAACTACACTTCAGGGTCAACCGGCACTTCCAAGGGAGCTGTGACGACCTATTCCAATATTTACTGGAATACAGTTGCCTCGATTGACTCTCTGGAATTGACAGCAGATGACATACATCTCTGTATGTTTGCCCCCTTTGCCCACCCTCACGAAATATTTGCAAGACCGGTCTATCTTGGAGGGACAATGGTGCTTGTCGATAAAATCTATCCCAAGTCCATAGCTGAGGCAATTGCAAATCATAAGGTAACATGCATGATGGGGCTTGTCCCGATGTATGAAAACCTCCTTGAAGTTCTTGACCACAAAGAATATGACATGAGTTCTTTAAGAGTTCCTGAAAGCGGCGGGATGTATACACCTGTTAAGCTGATTGAAAGATTTGTGCAGAGGGTTGGGATTCCAATTATCCCTGTCTGGGGAAGTACTGAGACAACCGGAATTGCCCTTGCAGTGAAACCGGGGAGATTAGCGCCGGCAGGTTCAGTAGGCAAACCTTGCAAATCATATGAAGTGAAAATAGTAGATGACAGAGGAAGGGAGCTTCCTCCCGGAAGAACAGGGGAGATGGTATTCAAGGGTCCTGCTGTTGTAAGCGGATATTATGGTGATGATATAACTACAAGTTCATGCTTTCGCAACGGCTGGTATTACAGCAGTGACCTTGGCAAATGCGACAATGATGGTAATTTTTATTTTATTGAAAGAAAGATGGGAATGATGAAGATTGCCGGGCTCAAAGTTTATCCGCTGGAGATAGAACGGGCGTTGCTTGAACATCCTGATATCAGGGAAGTTGCAGTAGTTGCTCTTGATGACAGACTGAGAGGAAAAGTTCCAAAGGCTATCATAGTCCCTATGCCCGGGAAAAATATAGAAGCAGATGAGATTCTAAGCTTTTGCAAGAATCTCCTTCCTCGTTACAAACTTCCAAGGGAGATAGAACTCAGAGAATCCCTTCCAAAAACCGGCAGCGGAAAAGTTAACAGAAAGGCATTGTGATCTTCTGATGATGAAAGCCTTCATTGCCAACGCCGAATGGCAGCCTCGTAATTCCTATAAATTGAGTGAAGATGAAAAAAAAAGGAAGAGAGCTGTCAATGGGAATATGGTATGGAAAAACCCCGGATTCGAAATCAGGAACGTGCCGGTTCCGGAGACCGGAGATGATGAAGTCCTGATAAGGGTTAAAAGTTGCGGAATCTGCGGCTCCGATACTCATGTCTACAAGACGGATGAAGAGAAGTACATAATCTTTTCAGGTCTCGCCAAATTTCCCTGCATTTTAGGTCACGAATTTTCCGGAATAGTGGAAAAGACAGGGTCTCTTGTGAAGACCCTTAAAGTTGGCGACAAGGTTGCAGTTGAAAGCATTATGTGGTGCGGAATATGCAGGTCGTGCAGGGGAGGGGCTCCAAACCAGTGCAGGAATATAGAACTTTTAGGATTAAGTTCCGACGGAGCGCTTGCAGAGTTTGCAGCAGTAAAGGAGAGGTACTGCTGGAAGATTAATGAGTTTGAGAAAATATATCCGGGTGATGAGCTTTTTGATGTGGGAGCGCTTATCGAACCTGTTGGTTGTGCTTACAATGGTATTTTTATTGCCGGAGGAGGATTTGCTCCCGGTGCAGTGGTTGCTGTTTATGGTACAGGTCCCATAGGACTTGGTGCAATTTCACTTGCCCGGGCTGCAGGAGCAAGCAGTATAATAGCCTTTGACAGGGTTGATGAAAGGCTGAATATTGCCTCTCAAATGGGGGCAGACCATGTTTTTAATGTTGAAAAAATGGTGAAAGGTGAAGCCTCCCAAAGGGTTATGGAACTGACTGATGGTTTTGGAGCAGATGTGCAGGTGGAAGCAGCCGGTGCGGCTCCTCTTACTGTCCCTGAAATGGAGAAATCCATGTCGCTTAACGGGAAGATCATATATCTTGGCAGAGCAGCATGCAGTACACCTGTTAATCTGGATTTGTTTGTATCGGGGGCTAACAGCCTAATAGGTTCAAGGGGACATTCCGGATATGGGATTTATCCGAACATTATACGGCTTATTGCTTCGGGCAGGCTTAAAGTTGAGAAAATGGTAACATCCCGCTATCCGTTTGACAGGGTTATGGAAGCATTGGAATTGTCATCACACTGTACAGATGGCAAAATAATCATTAGAATTTGATTAAATAAATTCCTCAATCCATTGAATCAGTGTATAATAAATTAATGATTTAATTTTTGTTTTTTTTGTGCCTTGAGGCAGAATAAATATAATAAATGGAACTGATAAAATATCTTGAGATAATCTGGCGAAGAAAATACGTCCTTATAATATCAGTGCTGATACTTGTAGCGCTTCCCATTTTTCTTTCAAAGAAAGTAATCCCAATATACAGCGCTACATCAAAGCTCATGATAAATATCAAAGACTATAAACCCCAGATATTTTCAAATAGCCCGGATGATCTTGGGAAGTTTAATTATATTCAGGAGAAAAATGTAATTGATACTTATCAAACACTTATCAGGACCAGAACTGTAGTTGACCCGGTTATCAAAGAGCTAAACCTGAAAAATGAGGACGGAAAACTTATTGAAGGTGACAAATTCTTTATTGACACTTTCAGCATATATAAGCTTTTGAGTTCACAGAAAAAAGGGGTGAAGGTTGCACAGATAGAGAGCGCTGAAATTTTTTCAATAACCGGCTATTCAAGCAATCCTGAAGAGGCTGTAGCAATTGCAAACAGGGTCAGCGAAAAGACCATGGATTTTTATTTCAATCTCAACAGGGCTGAGATGACTAAAACTGCTGCTGTATTAAAAGCCAGGCAGAAAGTGATAGTCAAAAAATTGGATGAATATGAAAGTGACGTAAGCGATATCATGTTTAAAGGAGGCTTTGCTGACTTAAGCACGAAGAAGGAACAGCTGGAAGAACAGCTTGTTTCGCTTGAGACTAAACTTCCTGCCCTTAAGATTGAGCTTACTGAAAAACACCCTGATGTACTTTCTATAATTAAACAGATTGAAACTGTAAAGAAACAGCTTGCTGCCATACCTGTGATGCAGATGAGACTTAACGAAATACAGAGAAAAATGGATGTGCTTGATAACAGTAATAAGATGATTGATGAACAAATTGCTATTGCTGAGATGCTTTCAGAAATGGATATAACGAATGCAATTCTCATTCAAAGGGCAAAACCTTCCTTCGATCCTGCCAATGACATTTATCTTCCCAATACAGGTATGGTGCTCGGCATAGGGGGCGGACTCAGCATAGTAATAGGGTTGTTCCTTATTTTCACTTTAGAATACTTTGATACCACATACAAGGCCATTGACCCGGTAAGAAAAGATTTCAGCGGACTTATATTGGGGATCGTGCCTCTGGTGTCATGGCCTTTTGTAAGATGGGTCACTTTCTACTGGAACAAGCGGTTTCTTGACAGCATAGGGGATATTGGTTCAGGTATTATAAAAACAGGCAATAAAGTTACAGGCATCTTCAGCCCCACACAAGGTGACGGGAAATCGGTTATATCTTCATATCTTGCCCGTGTAATAGCTGAACGCGGCAAAAGGGTGGTACTTATTGATGCTGATTTTTTCCAGAGCAGACTTAAAAGATATTTCCGTCTTAAATCAAAGCCAGGCCTTAAGGATTACCTCGACAAGAAGGCATCGCTTGAGGAAGTTATTAAGAGTTCAAATATAAAGGGGCTTGACATCATTCCCCTTGGGAAAGGTAAAAACCTTCCTTCCATGTATTTGGGGATGCCGGAATTCAAGGAACTTATTGATGAGCTAAAGAGTAAATACGATTTTATAATCATGGACTGCACTTCTCTTGTAAGAAGAAATATCTTTACAAACTCTCTTGCTTCCCACGTAGAGATTCCTGTCATGGTAGTTTCGCTTTTCAAGACTGAAGCAAACCATTTCAAAGAATCTTTGAACATACTCAGCGACAGCGGAATCCCACCTTACGGAATTGTTATAAACCGGGCCAGAGATATAAGAACTTCCTTCAGTCTCTATTAATAATGCATAAGCAGGACATTAAATGACGACAGCTCGGGCAGAATCATCAAAAGCAGCAATCAATGGGCAAAACAGCGGACTTGTAGGAAACTTCATTGCAACCGCGATAGCCCGTATCCTGGATATTGCCGGCAACTTAGCTGTTATACTTATAATAACAAGATACCTGTCATTAGAGGATTACGGCAGGTATGGTTTTATAGTTTCTTTTGTCACCACTGCGGTAACTGTGACTTATTTTGGTCTTGAGATAGTGAGCATTAGGGAAATGGCCTGTGACAGGGAAGCTGCTCCGCTTGCGTTGGGAAACGCTCTTACGATCCGCTGGGGCCTTTCCGGTGCAGTGTTCATCTTTATTCTTGCATCTATCCCATTTTTACATCTCACACCTGAGGGTTCCCTTGCTGTTTTTATTGTTGCAGTAACGCGTATCCTCATTGCTTCTTCCATGATGTATCAGGCTGTTTTCAAGGCTTTTGAAAGGATGGAGTATGATGCATATATCACGATATTTTTCCAGGCAATAAACCTCATATTTATAGCCTTTGCATGTTACCTGAATTTAGGTTTCCTGTTTATTTTTTACTCGCAGGCTCTTGCTTCGGTTTTAAGATTCATTGCAGTTTTTATAGTAGTCAGAAGAGTTTTTATCAAACCCGTATTCCATTTCGACAAGGTGAAGCTTGGCGTTTTTTTTAAATATACTTATGTCATGGGATTAATCGCTCTTTCTATGGCGTGCTGCAACAATATGGAAATATTCTTCCTTAAATATCTTGCTGATAACGAGGAAATATCTCTCTTCTATGCCCCTTATTCCATCCTTTCAGCGGCGCAGTTTATACCGACCGTTATGATCACATCTTTCTTTCCTGTAATGTCAAGGATGATTAAGGGAAGCCAGGAAGAGAAAGAGAAGCTTATATTCCTTTTCAGTAAAATCTGTAAACTCCTTGCTATGGGAGGACTGCTCGGCGGAGTCGTCTGTTTTTCTTTTTCCAATCAGATAATAGATATCATCTTCGGAGCCAAGTATGATGCTGCCGGCGGTGTTTTTTCGATAGTTTCTCTCAATATTTTTTTTACATTTCTTGTGCCGCTGTTCAGCCTGCTGATGGCAGCTGCGAACAAGGAGATAATAGTTTTTTTCTGCTCCCTTGTAACAATAGCGTTAAAGGTTCCTTTTGATCTCTGGTTAATTCCGGCTTACGGCAATCTTGGAGCAGGAATTGCCTATGCGGCAGGTTCGGCTTTTTACTTTTTCCTGATTCTGTATTTTGCTTTCAGTCATGTTTTTACGTTCGCTTTTTTTTCAATGCTTGCAAAATCTCTTGTTTCAGCCCTATCTCTTGCTGCAGGATTTTTCCTGTTTAAGGGTATGAATATTCCCTTATCAGTCATTGCCGGCATTGTCTTCTGTACCATCACATTGTTCCTTTCAGGCGCAATAGATAAAGAAGATATAGATATTTTCAAAAAGATAGTTTTGAAAAAAGGGGAGAGACTTGGCTGAGAACAAAGTAGTTATAATTGGAATAGACGGCGCTACCTTTGACCTCATTGACCCATGGGTGAAGGAAGGGCATCTTCCCAATATCGAAAGATTACTTAATGAAGGGACGCATGGAAAACTTAAATCATCTATTCCCCCTTTAAGCCCCTGTGCATGGACTTCCTTCATGACAGGAGCAAACCCTGGAAAACATGGGATACTAAATTTCGGTGAACTGTCAGAGAAAGATCCGAGGTTTGTAAAGTTCGTAAAATCTCAGGACAGGGGGATGCCTCCATTCTGGATGTACACATCGCGGGAAGGGCTTAAAAATATCATAATAAATGTACCAATGACATATCCCCCTGACAAGGTTGAAAGCGTCATGATATCAGGGATGGATGCTCCTGAAGGCGTTGATGATTATACATATCCCAAGGAAATCTATGAGCAGATTGAAAGTAAGGTTAGAAAATATGTTGTTGACATCACCCTTGACTCTAATCAGATTCTTGACCGGGAGAAATATGTTGCTGACGTGATAGCCATGAACAGGCTTAGGACCGACACAGCGCTTAAGCTTATGGAGGATTATGCATGGGATGTTTTTGTCATAGTTTTTGTGGCAACCGACAGGGTTCAGCATGATTTCTGGCAGGATATGCTTGAAGCTCCGGGAAATGATAATGCGGTATTTTCAGTATATAAGGAAGTTGACCGCTCAGTTGGAGCTCTGCTGGATAAAGCCTCTGAAAAATCACATAAGATAATAGTTTCAGACCATGGCTCAGCAACTGTTTCAAAAACAATTGTCATCAATAAATTCCTTGAAAAGAGAGGATACCTTAAATATAAAAATCCGGGGGCTTTGAGGAAGTACATATTTAAGCCTTTCATGTTTATTAAAAGTATGTTCCCTGAAAGTATTAAGAAAAAGCTTAAAGCTGTCTTTAAAGTGGAAGTAAACGAGATCCCTGCTTTGCAGTTGATAAATATAGACTGGGGGAAAACAAAAGTATTTCATTTTGGGCCTGCCGGCAACATTTATATTAATCTTCAGGGGAGAAACCCGCAGGGAATAGTAAATACAGGGGAGGAGTATGAGAGTTTGCGGGACAAGGTGATTTCGGAGCTTTCGTCGCTCGTTGACCCTGAAACAGGATTAAAAGTGATAAGAAAGGCACATAAAAGAGAGGAAATCTATTCAGGGCAGATGCTTGAAAAGGCTTCTGACATAGTCCTCGAGATCGAAACCGGTTACACCTGCAATGATGTGCTCGTAGAGGGGAAGGTTATAAGCAGCTGCAACCTTGTTGATGATTTTTTCTGGAAGGACAACAGATGGTCCTCAGACCATGAGCCCAATGGTATTTTAATAATGAGCGGTGGGGGGATTAAAAAAGAAAATGAAATTAAGGGTGCAGAGATTATAGATATCATGCCTACACTGTTCTATATCCTGGGTATACCAATCCCCGACAATCTGGATGGAAAAGTTCTTGTTGATGCTTTCGAGGAGAGCGTTACTGAAGGAAGAAAACCTGTTTATACATCAGATAACCTGTCCGGCTATTCCGCATCGGGAGAGGGAAAAGATGAAACTGAAAATATAAAGGATCGCCTTAAAGGGCTTGGATACATGGGATGATGATGTAATATTAGTTATAGGTGAGAAAAGGTAATGTCTGGAATTGCTGAAAACATAAAGAGGATTTTAAAACTTTTTTTTCTTTACACTGTTGGAAATATTTTCAAACTCTTTCCTTACAACCTGAGCTGTTTGTTAGGCGATATAACAGGCTCATTGTCATTTGCCATAGAAAAACATAAGAGAGGAATAGTTGAAGCAGAACTCCGGGCTCTTCTTGGAAGGCGACTTGACGGAAAAGACATTGATATCATAGTGCGCGACTGCTTCAGAAATTTCAGAAAAAACGCCTTTGACATCTGGCAGTTCAGCAGGATGAATAAGGAAAGAGTAAGAAGGATTTCAGAGATAGAAGGGAAAGAGAACCTTGACAATGCGCTTAAGAACGGGAAAGGAGTAATGATATGCCTTTCCCATTTCGGCTCATACAAAATGATCCTTCCTGTGCTTGGCTTTGAAGGCTATCCTGTTAATCAGGTTGCCATAAGGCCCACATCGTTTGTAAAAGATGGATGGAGCAATGCTGTTGATAACAGGATAATGGAGATGGAGTACGAGTCGGAAAAAAAGCTTCCGGTCAAATTCCTTTATATTGACCGGTTTTTAAAATCAATATTTGAGGCCCTTAAAAAAAATGAGATAGTAGTAATGTCCATGGATGGGGTTGCCGGAGCAAGGCGGACAAGAGTTGATCTTCTTGACCGCAAGGTACTTCTTTCAACAGGGGCGATAGAGATAGCAATGAAGACAGGAGCTTCTCTGGTACCGGCTTTTATGGTACGCGGAAGCGACAAAAGACACAGGATAATTTTGGGAGAGCCTATAGGTATTGACAATGAAATTCCAAAAGATGATGCAATACTAAAGGCAACGCAGTCTTTTGCAGGAATTCTGGCCAGTTACATTGAAAAATATCCTTCTCACTATGGGATGTTTCTGTATGTGGCTAGAAAAAACCCTGTACAGGGAAATCAGCATATCTTCCAGGATGTTTAGATGTTTCATATATTGCATACATTTTAGTTGTAAATTAATTAACAGGACATACACGAGAATAATATGACGGTAACATTGATATCACCGCAGAGCGATATCAGCGCCTTTGGCATAAGGTCGCTTTCAGCATACCTTAAAAAGAACGGAATTCCCACAAGACTCATATTCCTTCCGGACATTAAGTTCGATACAGGGGATAATGGAGACAGGGCTTATCGTTATAGTGAATCTGTTCTTGGACAGGTCGCAGAGCTTTGCAGGGATTCCGTTCTGGTCGGGATATCACTTTTTTCATGCCATTTCGACAGGGCCATAGAACTTACGAATTATTTAAAGGAACATATCAGCTCCCCGGTAGTCTGGGGAGGGATACATCCGACAGCCGCACCCGAGCATTCTCTTGAATACAGTGATATCATCTGCATCGGCGAAGGGGAAGATACCCTTCTTCAACTTGCACAGCGAATTTCTAAAGGCGATGATTATCTTTCAGTTCCCGGTCTCTGGATAAATAAGGACAGGGAAATTATAAAAAACCCCATGATGCCATTGAAAAGTGACCTGGATCAGCTCCCGCATCCTGATTATTCGCTTGAGGAACACTATTTATTCGACAGCGGTGAGGACAGAATATCCAAGATGGACGAAGATTCCCTTATAAGGTTTCTTCCCAAGGACCCTGAAAGCGGAAAGCCTACCTATCAAACCATGGTGACAAGAGGATGTCCGCACAACTGTGCCTATTGTTTTACCTTCAAGAATTTTTATAAAGGTGAAAAGTATCTGAGACACAGGTCTGCCGGGGATGTTGTCTCTGAGCTCGAGGAAATAAGAAGCAGGTTCAGGAAGATTGAGATGGTTGTCATAAGCGATGATTCTTTTTTTGCCATACCGGAAGAGGAGATTAAAAAGTTTGCCGAACTATACAGGCAGAAGATATCCCTCCCCATGCGGTGTCTTGGAAGTCCTTCAACCGTTACTGAAAAGAAACTTGGTTATCTTGTAGACGCTGGTCTTTTTCAGATACAGATGGGGATAGAGACAGCAAGCGAAGCAACGCGGAAGATATATAACCGGACTATTACGAATAGCAAGGTGATGGAATCTGCTTATGCTATTAACAAGTTCAATGGCAGGCTTATGCCTTATTATGATTTTATAACTGACAATCCTTACGAGAAAAAGGAAGATTTCCTTACAACGCTTAGATTTGCCGCCAATCTTCCAAGGCCCTATTATCTTCAGATCTTTTCTCTCGTGCTTTTCCCAGGGACCCAGCTTTACTACAGGGCCCTTAAAGAAGGTCTGATAAAGGAAAGCGACATCATGAAGATGTTCAGGAAACAGTTCCATTTTGAAAAAAAGAATTATATGAACTTCATGCTTCATCTTATAAATATCCCGCTTCCGAAATTTGTGTTCAGTATTTTACTCAGCGATTTTGCTGTATGGGTTCTCGACAGGGAAAGCATAGGAAAGTTGCTTTACAGAGCTTATTATTACTATAAAAAGATTCAGGCTAAACAGAGAGCTTCAGCTATTAATTCATTGAAGAGAGAAAAACAAATATGACTGTAACCTTGATATCTCCGCAGAGCGACATAAGTGCTTTTGGCATCAGGTCTCTCTCAGCATATCTGAAAAAAAACGGGATTCCTACGAAGCTCATATTCCTTCCGGACATGAAGTTTGATATGGAGGCGAATGAAAACGAGATTTACAGATACAGCGACAAAGTGCTTGGACAGGTTGCGGAGCTGTGCAAGGATTCCATGCTGGTCGGGATATCTCTTTTCTCATGTCATTTCGACAGGGCAATTCAGCTTACTGATTATCTCAAAGAACATGTTGATGCCCCGGTAATCTGGGGAGGAGTGCATCCCACAGCTGCACCTGAGTATTGCATTGAACACAGCGATATCATCTGTCTTGGAGAGGGGGAGGACACGCTTTTGGAACTCACTCGGCGCATTTCGGAAGGACGCGATTACCATACTGTCCCGGGGCTCTGGGTAAAGAAGAACGGCGAGATTATAAAAAATCCGATGATGCCTCTTAAAGGAAGCCTCGATGATCTTCCTGTTCCTGATTATTCCCTTGATGAGCATTATATTTTTGATAAAGACAAGGACAGCATCTTCAAAATGGATGAAGAGCTTCTTATGAAATTCATTTTCAGGGACCCGGAAAACGGCAAGCCCATCTATCAGACCATGGTTACCAGAGGGTGTCCTCACAGCTGCACATATTGTTTTACATTCAGGAATTTTTACAAGGGGGAAAAGTATCTGAGGCACAGGTCTGCGGAGAATGTCATTTTTGAAATGGAAGAGATTAAAATGAAGTTCAGGAAGTTCGAGATAATGCTTATAAGCGATGATTCATTCTTTGCCATACCGGAGGAGGAGATAAAAAAATTTGCCGGGCTTTACAGTAAAAAGATATCTCTCCCTTTCAGGTGTCTTGGCAGTCCTGCGACAGTGAACGAAGAAAAACTCGCCTGTCTTGTCGATGCCGGACTCTTTCAGATACAGATTGGCATCGAGACAGCAAGCGAAGGGACAAGAAAGATATACAACAGGAGCATAACGAATAAAAAGGTTCTGGATTCTGTGAATACGGTTAACAAGTTCAAAGCCCGTCTTATGCCTTTTTATGATTTCATAACTGACAACCCCTACGAAAAGAAAGAGGATTTCCTTACTACCCTGAGGTTTGCTGCAAGTCTTCCTAGACCTCGTCATATCCAGGTTTTTTCACTCGTGTTTTTCCCCGGGACCCAGCTTTACTACAGGGCATTGGAAGACGGCTTGCTCAAGGAAAGTGATATTATTAAGGGGTTCAGGAAACAGTTCAATTTTGAGAAAGAGACTTACATGAACTTCATGCTTCATCTTATCAACTTCCCCATTCCGGGCTTTATAGTTGCCATGCTGGTCAGCGATTTTGCAGTGTGGTTTTTTGATAGAAAAAGCACAGGGAAGATGCTTTACTGGTTGTTAAACTCATATAAAAGGATGAAATCACAACGAAGATATTCCTATTCCAGTCATATCTCGGAAGAAAAGAGCTTGTCCTCTACCCCTTAGGTCTTTCCTATATTGCAAGCAGGCTTGATGGTCATGAGGTAAGGATCTATGATCCTAATACTTCCGGTGACCCCTACGAAGGACTGAGGAAGGGTCTTAAAGATTTTAATCCTGATGTAGTTGGCATATCTGTAAGAAATGTTGATACGCTTACCTTCAGCGATAACTTTTATTATCTCAAAACGCTCTCCCCTTCGCTTTCCATAATAAAAGAGATTGTCCCGGGTGCAAAGATTGTCATTGGCGGGCCGGGCTTTTCCATATTTGCTCCTCAGATAATGGGAAGGTACAGGGAACTTGACTTCGGCGTGTTTCTCGAAGGAGAGGAAACGTTTCCTGAGCTGCTTTCAAACTTTGAGACTCCCGGGAATGTTAAGGGGGTCTATTACAGGGATGGTACGGATATTAAGTTTACCGGCAGAAGGGAATTGCCGGACTTTGAACGGGAAAAACATCCGAGACGGGATCTGTTGCCTCCATCCAATTACAGGGATCCTTACAGCCTCGGTGTACTTGCAAAACGCGGCTGCTCGTTAAAGTGCATTTACTGCAATTATTCTTTTTTGAATGGCCTTAGAATAAGGGAAAGGCCTCCGCAGGATATAGTTGATGAACTGGAAAACCTATCAGCAAACTATGGGGTGAAGACTTTCATGTTCGCTGATGCGATTTTCAATCTTCCCAAAAAACATGCCGTAGAAATCTGCAATGAAATAATAAGAAGAAAGCTTGAAATGAAATGGGGTGCTTATTTCACAGAGATTGGATTTGACGATGAGTTTGCTGGCCTCTTAAAAAAAAGCGGGTGCGATCTGGTGTTTTTTTCTCCTGATGGAAATTCTGAGAAATCATTGAAGCTACTTAAGAAACCAATTGATGTCAGCGAGATTAAAAGGACGTTTAAATTAGCCTCAAGAAATAAGGATATTAATTTCATTTTTTGCTTCTTTTTTAATCCTCCGGGACAGGACCTTATCTCATTTATTAAGCTTTTCCTGCTGTCTGTATGGTATAATTATATAGCAAGGGGAAATATCAATGTTCCTCTCAATAACCCGCGGCTTGAGCCGCATACTGATATTTACAGAATGGCCATTGAAGAAGGAGTGAGCCTTACTGAAGATGAACTGCTGCCCAAAAGAGATGAGGAGCTTTCGAAACTTTTTTATGTGAATCCATCTTTAAAGATTGCCAATACGATAATGTTGAATTTTTCACGGATTATAAAAGGAGTAAAAAGGGTATTGCGGGGGGGCGGGTCTTGACAGCTTCTTTATCCTTTTTAGTATGTTGTTTTTTCCACTTAAATACTTTAGCTTGTTAATAAACATGAGAATTTTTTTCATGAGAATACTTCCTGCATATCTTATTTAAGGAAGAAAGGAGATGTCCAATGGTTAGAAAAAAAAATGCTTTAAAATTAATGATGATATTCTTTTTTTTAAGCAGCTTTCTTTCTTTTAACTGCGGAGCTTTTGCAAAGGTGAAATCAATTCCTGTTAAACGTGTTGCCGGTAATTCTGTTTTTACGGCAAACATTGACTGTGCGTCTAAAAAGGGAAAAATAAATGACAATGTATTTGGTGTCTTTACCAATCCTGATGAAGTGACTAAAAGTTTTAATCTTTTGAGTGATGCCCGCTTCCGGCTTATAGAAACACTTGTGCCTGCTGATGACAGGCTTTTTTCAAAGTCTAACAGTATAGGCAGTTTAAGATTTATCAAGATTGCAGAGGATCATATAGAAAGGGCTATCGAGCTTGGCATAGAACCAATGCTATGGTTCAACAACCCTCCTCAGCCTTTTAAAGACCTTGACGGGTTTCGTACTTATACGCAAAGCATGCTGAAATATCTTACAAAAGGCAAACAGGGGGGGCACAACTACAAGATAAGGATGTTCAGGTTCGGGAATGAACCTGACAATCCCATGTACTGGAATGGGACTAAAGATGAATTTTTCAAGGCCTTCGCGGTTTGGGCAAAGGCTGTAAAAAATGTTGATCCAAATTTTATAGTTGTAGGACCGGGGCTTGTTTTTGGGAATGCCGTCATCGCTGACAGGGCATCGGGCAGATTCTCTATATCGTCTTCTGAAGCAAGCAGTTGGGCCAAGGACTTTTTAAATTACTGCAACAAGTACAATGTCCCGGTGGACTATTTTACGGTTCACGGTTATTCTCCGGTTGTTTATCCGCTTTTCAATGATCAGATAAGCACAATAAAGAGAAATCTTGAGAAATATCCTAACATGAGCCCTCTTTACGGTACCCCGAAGGTTGGCAACGACGAATGGAATGTCATGGTGGGGGACCAGTGGAGTGGAAGATATAACCTTGAGTTTGACACAACGGATCTGGCTTCCAACAATATTCTGGCTCTTATCAATATGGTGAAATCAGGGCTTGAGCTTTCAATAAGATATGGAGGAACAGATTTTCCGGGTCATGATTACTCTATGGTATTCAATAATTATGAACCCAAGCCTGTCTATTATGCTTTCAAAGGATTTAACATGCTGCAGGATACACCTTACATCCTTAAAGACTCTGCTGCCGGCAAAAACCTTAATGCTGCTGTCCTTGCCGGTATTTCAGGCGACAACAAAAAGATTACAGTTGTGGCAGCCAACTTTGATGTTGATTTCTATATGAATACATATGTGACAAAGAGAAAGGGAGACACTGCTGCTATACCTAAGCAAATGAAGAATTATGATCAGGCATTAACGGACTTAAGCATTTCAAGCCCTACAACTTATGGAAAGCTTTCTCTTACTCTCGAAAATTTTCCCTGGAGCAGCGGGGAACAGATTTCGTATAAAATCTACAGCGTAGATGATGCCCACAACCTTGAAGTAATAGAAAGTAATACCATAAGCGGTTCCACAACCGTGAAAATTGAAAGAGACATTACTCTACCATCTGTTCAGGTCATAGTGTTTGAGAAGAAGTAATGCAGTCTGACGTAATAAATAAAAAAATTCTCTGGATTGAAATAATAGTCTTTCAGCTCTTAATCGCTGTTCTGCTTCTTTTATATCCTAATTATTATTTTGCGGCCGCTGTTGTTTCCATATTCTTTATGGCATTCATTTTTTCTGTTCCTGAGATTTCTTTGTTTCTGGTAGTGTTTACCATTTCAGTTGAACAGGCAGCTCTTTATCTCATTCTTGGCAGCAATGTAGTTGAAACTTTTCTTATCTATCATGTTTTTGCAGTAATTGCTTTTATATCATCTCTGGCTGCTCTTACTTTAGGGAATAAGAGGATTAAATCTCTGGAAAAAGACAAGTTCTTTTTTCTCTATCTGCTTTTCTTTTTATGGGGGTGTCTGACACTTTTCTGGTCAGCTGACAGGTCAAACGGATATTTTAAAACATATAACTTTGTGATCGACGGAATGATGATAGTCTCCTGCTATCTTATCATAAAGACAAAGAGATACCTTAACTGGCTTATAGGGGCTACGGTAGCTGCAGGTGTAATCACAACTGTTATTGCGCTTTATTCAATGGGTTTAGATTACCCGGGAGAAATATACTATAACTACAGGAATCTGATCTTAGCCTTCACCTTCAACCCCCGGCCTGAAATCATGAGGGGGCACGGCATCCTTTCACCGCCTGCCACGGCCTTCTATCTTAACACGGTAATCTCATACACCTTTGCCGTAATTCTCCTTTGCAGGAAGAAGATAATAAAATTTATAATGTTTGTTGTTCTCATGTTTCTTTTTACAGGACATCTTTCAACCATTACAAAGGGGAGCTTGCTTGGGCTTCTGGCAATAGCGACTGTTTTTATATTCAGAAACGAATTTCTTAAGAAAAGGATATTTACCTCTTATCTGGTTATGTTGTCTCTCATACTTTTTGGTTTTCTCGCTTCCCACATAGACGACCTGAGCAGGACCATCGAGTTCGGAATCCTGCGTACCATGTCTACTTCATCGGGGACAACGTCTGTTTCTTACAGGATGATGTTCTGGAAAAAAGGGATTGTGAAAATTTTTGAAACCTATGGCATCGGAGTAGGCATGGGGGGAATGCAGCATGAATTTTATCCATGGCCCCATTCCCACAGCATATATTTTTCCACTCTCTATGACCTCGGATTTACCGGGCTTATCATCTGGCTTGCCATTCTCGGCTATGCGATGAAAAAGTCAGTTGATGTTTACAGAGTAACGACAGACAAATACTACAGGACGATGATACTCGCCTTTATCGCCAATCTAAGTGGGATTCTTGTCAATGGTCTTACGGATTTTGAATATGTTTATGGAATGATCTGGCTGCAGCTTGCGTTCGGAATGGCAATAGTCAGGCTGGCTAAAAAAAATGGAGCAGGAATTGCTGAGACATAAAAGTGATTCCAACATCTTTTACGGCCCATCATTTTTTGGCCTTCTCTTTGCCGCTTTTTTGTTAAGGCTTATCGCATTGATGGCCGGCAGGTCATGGAAGATCCCTGTTACCCTTGAATATGGACAGATCGCTGACAATATAATAGCAGGGAAAGGTTTTGCCTTTGATTTTTACGGGTTAAGGAACGGAGCTGAGTTGAAATCTTTTTTCCCGCCCTTCTATCCTTATCTTATGGTTTTTTCCCGTGAAACCTTTGACCATCCCTATCTGTATCTTCTGATTTTACAAATTATCCTATCAGTCATCACCTGTGCTCTGATTTTCTTTATCAGCAGGGAATTTTTCAGCAGGAGGGCTTCATTAATAGCAATGGGGCTTGCCTCGTTCTATCCTCCATTTATTATTTCATCTGCCACATCTTTTTATCCTTTGACATGCGACATATTCATGATTGCGCTTTCTGTTTTGTTAATTATCAGATGCAGTAAGAATTTTTCCATGCCGGTTGCCCTCTATGCAGGAGTATCGCTTGGCATAATGACTTTAAGCTATCCCCAGGCTTTAATTTTCATCCCATTTGCTATTTTATACTGGCGTATGAACAAAAGCAGCTATGTATTGAGGAAGGGGTTAATACTCGTTTGTCTATACATCATAATAATCATTCCCTGGTGTATTCGAAATTATCAAGAGCATGGAAGGATTACCAATATTTCTACCAATGGCGGGTTCAATTTCTGGATGGGCAATAACCCTTTTACAATGGATACAGGCTGGGATGTAGATGTGGAGGCATATAAAAAATATATCGGAGGAAGAGAGCCTGACCCCGCTGTAACCCGGAAAGATGTACCGGATAAAATCAAGTCGCCCGCAGAGTTCCAGTCATTTGTGACGAGCAGGACACGTGCCTATCTTCCAAATGAGATAAGAGAGAGAGTAGGAGATATTTCGGAAACAGAGTTGGAAAGTCTTTTGTATAAGGCAGGAATTGATTATGTTTTAGATGAACCTTTATTATATGTAAAGAGAGTGGCAACAAAGTGTTTTTACTTCTGGATATACAGACCTCCCGAAGGGCGAAAACCCGCCTTCGCCTCTTTCCCAGGGAATGTAATTTATATAGTTCATTATATGTTCCTTTTCCCTCTTGCGGCTGGCGGAATATATGTAAGCAGAAAAAAATGGAGAGAGCTGTCATTTATCTTTTTTATACTAATTTTGTTTACGGCATTATATGCTAATTTTTTTGTACTAAGCCGCTACAGGTGGCTCATAGACGGGTTCCTCATGGTGCTGGCGGGGGCTTTTCTCGATAATGTGGTGGAGAACCGGGATCAACATTGTATAAATTTGTAAATACTCGGACAAAGATAATAGTTTTTTTTATAGACCTTGCAGGATTTTTCTTATGGGCTTTGTGTCATATTTTTATGCCATGGAAGATAGTCGGGAGAAAGCCTGTTCCGGATAGTCCTCAGAAAATCCTACTTATCCGCGCAGACTACATCGGTGATGTCCTGCTCACAACCCATACATTGAAAGGGATAAGAGAAAGGTTCCCCCAATCGCATATCTCTTACCTTGTGTCATCTAAGTCGCGCGAAGTGCTTGAAGGCAACCCTTATATAGACAGAATTATAACCTATGATCCACCATGGTTTTTTAAAAAAGACTTTAAAACTGCTTTAAGCGAGTACAGGAGTGTTTTGTCATTGATAAGAAAAGAGCGTTTTACCCTTGCCGCTGACTTTCGCGGTGATGCACGCAACATCTTTCTTTTGACTGTCCTTGGAAGGATACCGTTCAGGGTGAGCTTTGCCTCATCAGGGGGATGGTTTTTACTTACTACCGTAGCCGATTATCCGCCGCACACACATGAATCAGCATATCACACAATCATAGCGGAGACTCTTGGCGCTAAGGTTGATAAGACGGCTTTGCCGGAGATGTTCATTGGAGAAAAAGAGAGGGGATTCGCAAAATTATTTTTTAGCAGGTATAATATCAATAATAATGATGTTACGGTTGTGATTCATCAGGGTGCAAGACTTCCCCTGAAGCAGTGGCCGCTTGAGAGATATGGCGAAGTTGGCCGTTATCTTGTATCAAATCATGGGGCAAAGATAATTCTGACAGGTGCTTATGGTGAAGCTCCGGTTGTTGACAGACTAAGAGAAATGATAGGTTGCGATAGCTCTGTTATTTCCGCGGCAGGAACAACCGGTTCATTAAAAGAGTTAAAGGCGATTTTTGATATGTGCCGGCTTTTTATTGGTACAAGCAGCGGTCCGTCACATATCGCAGCCTGTGCCGGCGTGCCCGTTGTTTTGATTTCTGGTCCGGAGTCGGTGGCACAGTGGCGGCCCATAGGGAACAGGTGCATTATACTGAAAAAAGAATATCCCTGCTGCCCGTGCAATGAGAAGGAGTGCCCATATATAGATAAAGGGGAAAACTGCATCTTGGCAGTGAAGACAGAAGATGTTAAAAATGCAATAGATGAGATTCTATGTTGATAAATCTAGCAGCTGGCTTGTCAGTCCTGCTCCGGTACTAAACAGCAGGTGCCTTCCGCAGGAACTGCCAAGCCATCTGAGCACAGAAGCGGCTGTGGTTTGCACGGGAGCACCTGCTGTTCAGTGCAGAGTGCAAATCGCTGCCGCTTCTGGATTAACAAAAACTATTTTTTGGGATTACTGGAAAAACTATGTTTAGGTTTGATCTATTAAAGGTGGGATCAAGGGGGGAGATAAGGGAGAAGCTCTTTAATACCCTTGAGACCTATAACGACCTTTTCCCTTCTTCAAAGTCAGCGAAGATACTGATCAAGCCAAATCTGAATAGCAACATGAATGCACTCACAGGTAACACTACAGATCTGCGGATTGTCGCTGCCATGATAGAATATCTCAGGGAGAAGGGATACGGGGACATTACCATCGGGGAAGGGACGAACAGCGGATTTTACAGGAGCAATATCAGCGTTATCTCAAGGCTTGCCGTTGACAGGCTTGCAAATCATTATGGTGTGAAAGTAATTGACCTCAATTATTCTGATAAATTGGAGATAGATTTTGAAAATGGGATAAAAGCGGATGTCGCAAGGGAATGTGTTGAGGCAGATTTTTTTATAAATATGCCAAAGATCAAGACCCACTTTGAGGCAGGGATGAGTCTTTCCATTAAAAATCTTATAGGATGCCTTGTAGGACAGGACAATAAAAAAAAGGCCCATAAGAGCCTTGCCCGCAATATTCTTAATATTAATAAAGTTGTAAAACCACATCTCCATATAGTTGACGGCATAATATCAATGGAGGGGCTCGGACCTACGCGCGGAACGCCCGTAAGAACAGGTGTAATTATTACCGGAACTGACCCATACCTCATAGACCTGGTCTGTGCAAAGATCGCCACTTTTGATTACAAAAAGATCGGAGTACTTAAAGCTGCCGCTGATTCAGGTTTAATAACACCGGAGCACCGCAAATTTGCAGATGAGTTTGACCTTTCAGGGATATCGAAAAAATTCATTGAGCCTAAGGCTAACTTTTTTGCATCTTTCATACACAGCCCGAAGCGGCAGAAGTATTTTCTGGCGGTCCGCAATACAGCACTTTTCAACTATCTTTGCACAACATCCTTCTTCGGGGCTATTCTTTTTAAGACAGGGTTAAGGCAGGACAACTATATAAAGGAGGAGATGTTTCTTGAAGGGCTAAGGTTCAGAGAGGACCTTTGCCTTGAAGGATGCAGGAAATGTGCGGATTACTGCCCTGTCGGCATTAGTCTTCCTATTGAGCTGGAAAACACAGATAACGGTTGTATAGGATGTCTATACTGTTTTCTTGTCTGCCCTGTTCATGCGATTGAGTTCAAAGGGAAGCAGGGGTTCCTCGCGGAACAGCTTAGACAATATGATGAAATAACAAGAAAGGTAACATAAATGAATGTACTTCTGCTTAATCCTCCATATCTTAAAAAATTTTCCCGTCCGCAGAGAAGCCCTGCTGTCACCAAGAGCGGCACACTCTATTACCCGATGTGGCTTGCCTATGCTGCCGGGGCGCTTCAAAAGGCGGGACATGAGATTGACCTAATAGATGCCCCTGCTGACGGGTATTCCTTTGAAGAAGTTATTGAGCGGGGGAAAAGATTTTCTCCTGATCTTATAGTCCTCGATACGAGCACTCCGAGCATTTATAATGATGTTGATGTTGCAGGAAGGTTGAAGGACATATTCCCCTCATCATTCATTGTCCTTGTGGGAACACATGTGTCGGCGCTTTCTGACGAAGTGATCCGCATTGACGGCAGGGTTGATGCCGTTGCACGTTACGAATATGACCAGACATTGGTTGAGCTTGCAGCAGTACTTTCCGGGAAAAAAGATTTAAAGGAAGTATCAGGTTTAAGTTTTCGTGACGGCGATAAAATCATTCACAATCCACAGAGGGCTTTTACGGAAGACCTTGATGCTTTTCCATTTGTGAGTTCGGTTTACAAGAAGTTCCTTAAAATAGAGAATTACTTTAACCCAAATGCCCTTTATCCAATGGTGACTATCACTACAAGCAGGGGATGTCCTTTCCCCTGCACATTCTGCGTTTATCCGCAAACCCTCATGGGGAGAAAGTTCAGGCTCCGCTCCATAGAGAGTGTTGTAGCTGAGATGAAATATATAGTTGAAAATTTCCCGCAGGCAAAAGCGGTCTTTTTTGAAGATGATACCATTACAGTAAATAAAAAAAGATGTGAAGAGCTTGCGAAGTCCATAATCAGGGAAAAGATAAATATCTCATGGACAGCCAATGCACGCGTGGGGCTTGATTATGATACCATGAAGATAATGAAAGAGGCCGGGTGCCGCTGTTTCTGTGTTGGCTTTGAGAGCGGCAGTCAGTTGATCCTCGAGAATATGAAAAAGAAAATCACCGTTGAAGACATGGAAGGGTTTATGAAAAATGCCAGAAGAGCCGGCATCCTTATTCACGGCTGTTTCATGGCAGGGCTCCCGGGGGAGACAAAAGAGACTCTCATGGAAACCCTTGAGCTTGCAAAAAGATTAAAGCCCGACACAGTGCAGTTCTATCCGGTGATGATCTATCCGGGTACAGAGGCTTACAACTGGTACAAGGAGCGGGGCTTGATCTCCACAGATGATTTTTCGAAGTGGCTTACCCCTGATGGTCTTCACAACACGGTAATAAGGACTGAGAAACTTTCTTCGGCTGAAATTGTAAAATTCTGTGATTATGCCAGACGGTCTTTTTATCTGCGCCCCGGATATCTCCTATATAAGATGATGCAGATGATAATGCATCCGGAAGAGATAAAAAGGACTGCAAAGAGCGCAAGGACGTTTATCAAGTATCTGGTAAAGGGTTCAGATATCAGTGAAAAAGAGTAAGAGCTGGCTTGCCGGTCCCCCTCAGGCTTAAAGCTTCATGCGCCTTCGGGGGAATCCGCCAAACCAGCTTAGCATGGAATTAAGATATTTTAAATGTGAATTAAGACGAGAGGTGGCTTGTCAGTCCTGTTCCGGCACTAAACAGCAGGTGCCTTCCACAGGAACTGCCAAGCCAATTGCCACCGCTAAAAAAAAGATTTTTTCTGAGCCGATTAAATAGAAAGTGGTTTTCTAAATGAAAATTTCAATCATCATCCCTGCTTATAATGCTGAGAAAACCATAGGTGAATGTCTTAAGGCATTGCTTGATCAGACCTATGGAAGGGAAAGTTATGAAGTAATCGTTGTGGATGACGGTTCCACTGATAAAACTGCCGGGATTGCTGAGTCGCTGGGAGCAAAAGTTATAAGGCAGAAAAACGCTGGTCCTGCGGCTGCGAGAAATCGCGGGGTTGATGAAGCGAAAGGTGATATCATTCTTTTTACTGATTCTGATTGTGTCCCTGCCAAAGACTGGATAGCACAGATGACAGCTCCTTTCGAAGACAGCGAGACCGGAGCAGTCAAGGGAGCTTACAGGACGGAGCAGAGAAGTCTTGTTGCCCGCTTTGCACAGGTTGAGTTTGAAGAACGATTTGAGATGTTAAAGAAGGCAGACTCGATTGACATGGTTGATACATATTCAGCCGGTTACAGAAAAGAAATATTCTTAAAAGCCGGGGGGTTTGACAGAAGTTTCCCGGTTGCAAATAATGAGGATACGGAACTTTCCTATAAGCTTTCTGGACTTGGCGTTAAAATGGTGTTTAATCCGGATGCAATTGTTTGCCACCTTAATCACCCTGATACGGTATTGCGTTACACAAGGCTTAAGTTCTGGCGCGGATACTGGAGAATGGTAGTTTACAGGCGGTTTCCTGACAAGATGATGAAGGACACATATACGCCGCAGTCGCTTAAACTTCAGATCCTTTTTTTATTCCTTGTTGCCGCCGGAGCTTTCATTTCGCTCTTTTATCCTCTGGCGGGAGCATATTTTGTGATTATACCGGCAATAGGTTTTTTCACGATAAGTTTGCCATTTATAATCTTTGCTTTTAAAAAAGATCTCCCCGTAGCAATGACTGCTCCATTCATGCTAATGCTGAGAGCCCTCTCAATAGGGTGCGGCGTAATATGGGGACTTGTATTTTAGCCGGTTACACTTTTATATTAACTGTCGCTTCAGTTGACGGATTAATATCACTTGCTGTCTGATTCGCGTTGTTCATTGTCTGCCAGTATGCGTTCAGTTCAGCTCTGTCAGCCTTGCCGTCCCCGTTTGTATCGATTTTGCCGAAAGTTTCACTGTCCGCGTTAAGCTCAAGAGCACTGAGGGCTTTGTCTCCGTCAGAATCTTTGTCCGATATTACTCTTGAAGACATAAAGTCTATCTGGTTTACAGGAAAGAATGCATTGAGTTCAGCTCTGTCGGCCTTACCATCCTTATTTGTGTCAACCTGCGAGAAAGTATCGCTATCCATGTTAAGCTCTTCAGAGGAAAGGACTTTGTCCCCGTCAGAATCTTTGTCTTTTATCAGGGTTGCAGTCATTGAATCTATTTGGGAATCTATCTGGGAATCTACCTGGCTTGAGAAAGTATTATTACTGCTTGCTTCGCTTTTATTCTTTCCGTCATAATACTTATTGACGGATGATGAAAAATCTACACTTGAAATTCCATTCATTTTGTTCTCCTTTAATTGTTAGACTCATTGATTAGACTAATGATTAGACTAATGCGTAACTTGAAAAAGCTTTCATACGAGTACTATGCAAGCAGCATGCCATCTGAGCATTATTGGTTAACATATTAAATTTAAAGACTTTTTTATAAAAAGGCATTTGGTGATGTTACAAATAGAGCTGACTTTCTCATTATATATATGGTAAAGTTTGCCTATCAGTAGTTTAAGAGGCTGAGAATAATAACAGCAGAAGATAGCGAAAGAGGAAAGTGAATCCATCAAGCTCAGATAGAGTTTTTAAAAGCGTATGCAGGATATGTCACGGCGGATGCGGCACACTTGTCCATGTGAAAGACGGAAAAGTGGTAAAAGTCCGGGGAAACCCGGAATCACCCATGAGCAAAGGGTGGATGTGTGTAAAAGGGCTTGCAACTGCTGAGATTGCAAACCATCCGGAAAGACTCTCACATCCATTGCGCCGAAAAGGTGAAAGAGGAAGCTGCCAATGGGAAAAGATATCATGGGATGATGCGTTAGGTGAGATAGCATCAAAGCTTGATAGGTTCCGCAAAGAGCTAGGGGCGGAATCCATCGCCCTCGGGCAGGGGACCGGACGCCATCATTATATGCACACCGTAAGATTTGCAAACCAGCTTGGCACTCCCAACTGGTATGAGCCCGGGCTTGCCCAGTGTTTCATCCCGCGCATAACGGTAAGCAATCTCACCTACGGCGGATTTGTGACCGGCGATTATTACGGTGAAGTTCCCCCCAGATGTATAATGTTCTGGGGGCATAACCCTGTTGTGTCAGGCCCTGATGGAGAGCTTTCCATAGTTGTGAGGCGTGCTCTCCGCAAGGGATGCAAAACCATTGCCATAGACCCGAGGAGGTCTGAGACAGCAAAGCTCTGCGGGCAATGGCTCCCTGTGCGTCCCGGCACTGATGCAGCCCTTGCCCTTGCCATGATCTACGTAATAATAAATGAGGAAATATATGACAGGGGCTTTGTTGAGAAATGGACAATAGGATTTAATGAGCTTAAAGAGCGGGTAAAAGAATGCACCCCTCAATGGGCGGAAATGATAACAGGTGTCCCTGCAGATGACATTAGAGAGGCGGCAAGGACATATGCGCTGAACAAGCCGGCAATACTTGAATGGGGTTTAGGGCTGGAGCAGAATATAAACTCCCTTCAGACCGTAAGGGCTATTGCCATATTAAGAGGGCTTACAGGCAACATTGATATTCCAGGCGGCGACATCTTTGGCATGAACATAATAAACAGCTATCCTACCCTGAAGGATAAACTTCCGGAGGGGATGTCTAAGAAACGGCTCGGAGCGGATGAGTTTAAACTCCTTGGAGGGTGGCGCGCTTTCATGCCGTCAGCGCACATACCTGCGCTTTTCAAAGCTATGAGGACAGGAGAACCTTACAGGATAAGAGCGCTTCTTATCTTCGGAGGAAATCCCCTTACTACGGTTGCAAATGCAAAAGAGGTATATGAGAGCCTAATAAAGCTTGATCTTCTCGTTGTCACCGACCTCTTCATGACTCCTACCGCAGCTCACGCTGATTATGTCCTTCCTGCAGCATTCTGGCCTGAAGTAGAGCAGGTCATCGGCTACCCCCTTGTTGTTGAGAATATGGTTATAGCACAACCCAAGATAACAAGCTTCGGAGAAGCGAGACAGGATGAATGGATAATGAACGAGCTTGCAAAAAGGCTCTCCCTTCCGGCAAGTGAAGAGAGTTTACAGGATATAATGAATTACCAGCTTCAACCTTTGGGGATTAATTACACGCAATTATTGGAAAGGCATTTTATTTACCCTCCTCATGAATACAGAAAATATGAGATAAAAGGTTTCAGGACACCGTCGCGAAAGGTTGAGTTATATTGCAAGACACTTGAGAGGATGGGCTATGACCCTCTTCCATTATATAAGGAGCCCCCTGAGAGTCCGGAGAGCGCTCCGGAGACAGCCAAAGAATTTCCTTATATACTTATTACCGGAAGCCGTAAGATGGAGCTCTTTCACAGCGAAGGAAGGCAGATCTCATCGCTTAGGAGTAAAAGACCTTTCCCGCAGGCTGAAATCCATAGAGAAGTTGCAGACAGATACAATATAAATTCAGGAGACTGGATTATCATAAGTTCCCCGAGAGGCAGAGCAAGAATGAAAGCCGTCATTACAGATGATATACACCCGAGGGTAATCAGCATTGATCATGGCTGGTGGTATCCTGAGCTAAAAGGCCCTGATTACGGTGTATGGGAGTCGAATGCCAATGTGCTTACCAGCAATCAGCCGCCCTATGATAATGCTTTTGGTTCTTATCAGTTGAGGGGACTTCTTTGCAGGATAGAAAAAGAATAAAATTGTTTTTAGATTGAAATATTTTAAAAAATAAAAAAAATGTTTGACACTGTTAAAGTCAGGTGGTAACAAAAAAAGTATACTTTTAATGAAAAGATACTTGACGAATGGATTGCATTCAAACTATTATGACACCAAGTATCATATTTTCACTATCATTTTATTAAAAATTAACTGGAGGGATAATATGGGTTTTAAAAAAGCAGTCGGTATTTTCTGTATCATGTTATTTGTTTTTGCAATTGGAGTAACAGCATCAGAAGCAGCGCTTAAGATCAGCAAGGTAACCTACTCACCTACCCCGGCCACTATAGGGGGTGAGGGCACGATTACAATCAAAGGTAACGGGTTTACGTCAAAGGCAAAGGTAACAATCTCGGGAGTGACCTTCAAAAAGACAGGAAAAATCACAAGAACAACAATCAAAGGAACATATACTGTTAAAGATACTGCAACAATCGGTAAAAAGAGTGTTGTTGTAAAAGTTGGAAGTAAGAAAGCTACAAAAAAGAATGCATTTGAAATTTCGGAAGCATGTACATTCACACTTATACCTGTTCCTAACCCACCTGAATTCCCGGCAGTTGGCGCTGACGGTATAATCACAGTCTCAACGGAAGCTAATTGCCCGTGGCTTGCAACAACAGAAGCTGACTGGATTACTTTAAATACAGATTCAGGCACAGGCACAGGTGTAATCAGTTTTACGGTTGCTGAGAATGTGGTAACTGAAGCTCGTGAGGCTGCTATAAATGTAGAAGATCAAGTCATTACAATAGTTCAGGTTCCTGCTGCAAGCGGTGAGTGTATATTCCTGCTTAGTGGTGATCCATTACCGGCTTTATTCGATGCACCAGGGGGTGAGGGCGTAATAACAGTTACAACGGATGTTACCTGCGACTGGACTGCTACACCGGGCGCTCCATGGATCACCATATCACTGGAAACCCTCTCAGGAACAGGACCTGGAGTAATTTCCTACGCTGTGTCAGCTAACACCGGAGACATACGTACTTCAGTTATAACAGTAGAAGATAAAGTATTCACTATAGCTCAAAGTGCATTGGCAGCTGACCTGATTGCAACTGTGGTATCAGATTCAGTTACAAACAGCGAGCTTAGCTCTCTGATATGGGGTGTAATAACTCCTGTTCCATTCCCCACCAAAGGAAACGTTGTAGGCGGTGGTCATGGTGCACTTTTTGATGATTTGATCACTGTTACACTTCAGGCAGCACATGATTCACAGAACCTGTATATAAAGGCAACCTGGCCAGATGCTACCAATAGTGCAACTGCTGGAGTACTTGGATATAATGGTACAGGATGGGTAAATTTTGATCCTGCGCAAACAAACGAAGACAAGTTGTACATGATGTTCCCGATAACAGACAGTGCCGGAAGGGCCGGATTGACATTTGCTCAGGCAGGATGCGCATCAACATGCCATCTGACCAAAAATGACAGTGGCGTTATAACTAACACTGTTGCACCGCTCGCCAATTGTGCCATGTGTCATAATAACTCAGATGATGTACAGGACCTTGCTTTCGTCCATCCATCAGTAGATCCATTGACTGAAACATGCACAGACTGCCATGCTGACAGGAGTTTTAACAATGTTGTTCTTACTCCATTGGCTGCGCAGACAATGGGTGCAGGTACAGGCGGCGTACTTGATGTTTGGGAATGGAAAGCGGCAAATACAGCACCTCTCGGCTTAGCAAGGGATGCAAACTCTGCCTTCCCGATTGCCACTGCTGATGACGGAGGAAGCCTTACGATTTCAAATCTTCTTCCTGTTACATCAACTGTAATACCTCAGTTCATATGGACAAGTATATCACTTGGCGCCAATGATCTGATTCCTGCAAGTAAGTTATTCGATAACGATGGTTATTCAATTTATACAACATCAGATATATGGCTTGACGGCTCACTTGCAGTATTTAGTGGCACAGTTGGATCGGGCGACTATTACAATAAGGATGGGGTAATAACCATTACAACAGGACATATTGCCAGAAATATACTGTTCGATGACAGAGGTGCAGTAGGCGGAAATAAAGACTTAAGTGTTGAATCCGCCTATATAACCGGAACATGGAATGTATTAATTACAAGAAAACTCGATACAGGAAATGTAGGAGACGTAGTATTCGAAACAGGCAATACCTATAATTTCGGTTTGGCAGTAACTGATAATTCGACTGCAAACCATAAGGGTATCGCGCTTAAGAGCTTGCTTATAGAATAGAGCAGTAAGATCGTAAGCGTCCAAAGCAGATGAACAAAGGCCGCCGGAAGAATATTCCGGCGGCTTTTTTATTAAAAAATAAAGGCTGACTTAAAACTATGAATGAAAGAAAAAAGAGACCATTTCTGAAGCTTCTGGCATTTTGCGCTATCCTTGCATTGTCCCTGTCGTCATGCGGAAGAGGATGTGTTATCGGAGGGGAAAGATTGATAAAGCAGGCAAAGTCGCTTATCGCCGAAGGTAAGACTGAGGAAGCAGACAAGGTGATAAATGAACTTTTGAAAAAAGATCCCCGCAACAGCGATGCGCTTGTTGTCAAGGCTGAGATTATGCTCAAAAGAGGAAAAACAAAAAAAGCACTTGAATCATATATGGAGCTAAAAAAGAAAGGTATAAAGGATGACTCCTTCCTTGATGAAGTTGCCAAAAGGAGCATAATAGAATTCCTTACCGGTAATAATATAGACCTCAAACTTATAGCCATAGAGAGCGTTGAAAGGATGAAAGATGCCTCTGCAGTGGAAATACTGAAAAAAGTGCGCAGCACTTACGGTGAAGATTACGAGGTAAGAAACGCAGCAGCAGAGGTGCTTGAAAAAACAGGTGAGAAGCTTAGCGAAGATGAACTTAATAAAATGCTTTTAGATAAAAACGATGAATGGAACAGAATGTATGCTCTTAAAAAACTCTCAACTGCCAAAGGCAAAAGTTTTGCTGAGAGTATAAAAAAAGCCCTTGGTGATGAAGATATTGATGTAAAAGTTACAGCCTGCGATCTTATCGGTGAAATCAATATCGGAGACCTTGCAGACAGCCTCAGAAAGCTTTTAAATAACAAAGATGAAGATGATGAAGTGAGACTGCACGCTGCCGCTTCACTGATGAAGACAGGAGATAAAGGCGGGAAAGATCTTCTCATGAAGTCGTTAAAGGATAATGATACAGACATAAAAAGCATGGCATGCGAGCTTTTAGGCGCATCAAAGGTTATGCAGGCTGTTCCTGATATATTGAAAATACTTGACAATGAAGATGAGTTTGTAAGGCTTGAAGCAGTAAAAGCGCTCGGTATTTTAGAAGACAGGACAGTGGCGAAACAGCTTGTTCCATCTCTTGATGATGATGATTTTGATGTACGTACAGAGGCGGCATCGTCGCTTAAAAAAATGGGATTTGAAGGTTTAGAGGATGAGCTCATAAGCAGGGCTAAAGATCAGAATTTCGAGATGAGAAGTTCTGTAGCCTGGTCGCTTGCAGAACTTAAAGGTGCCAGGGTTGAAGAGACGCTGAAGACTTTATTAAATGATGATGAACCTGATGTGCGTGCAGGTGCTGTCTACTCATGGGGGAAAGTGAAAGGAAAGGATGGTGCCCCGGAACTATTAAAAATGCTGAAAGACAGCGATAAGTCAGTTGTATCTGCAACCGCTAAGGCTTTGTCAGATTTTGCCTCAAAGGATATGATAGACCAGATGCTGGAAACAATTGAAAAATATTTCAAGGATGATGAAACAAGGCTTTATCTTCTTAATGATATTGAAATTGCTTTACACAATAAATAATATTGTGATATTTTTTAACCAATTTTAAAATTAAATTTTACTGATAACCCAGAGGATATTGATGAAAAGAACATTGCTCAAGGCAGTTCTGTGTTTCTTCTGGATTTTATTTACTCCGATTTGCGTATTTTCCAAAGATTACAGCCTGAATCTTAAGACTATCTATGATTTCAGGTCTGCCCGCTATGAAGATATAAGGACCAATGACGAAGACCACGATTTTTACCAGTATGTAACATTCAGAAGCGATGGCTACGGTCTCGAAAATCTTGAAACCTTTATTTCAGGGAGGATTGCCTGGGATATCGGCGATACCATGAGGAGAGACTATTTCCGGGATGTAAAAAACACTTATAGCGGAAGCGACAAACTGAGCGAGATTTACAGCGCATGGGCAGAATATAAAAACATTTTCAACATAGCAAGCGTGAAAGCAGGAAGGCAGTATTTTTATGGTGCCGAGGTAGCGCACTTTGATGGGGCTGAGATTGCGGTAAAGAATATTCCCTATGTTGATTTCAGCGCCTTCGGCGGCAGTCGTGTAAGTCTTAGATACGAGCCCAGAAAAAATGAGATATGGGGAGGCAACCTTGGTTTTAAACCTGTGAAGGATACCAGACTGGAAGTCAGAATGGTAAAGTATCTTGACTACAGTTCTGATTTTACTATTTATCAGGAAATAACAAAGAACCTTGATATGGATATCAAGTTTGCTGCCATCAATGAAGACCCCAAGGACATTGATGTAAGTGCAAACTATTCATCGAGAAAGTACGGCACAAGGGTTCTCTTCGAATATTACAGAAGGCTTGGCGGAAGCAGTTCTGATGAGTATGAATTCGACTACACTTCAGCGGAAAACCGAGGCTTAAAGGGATTCAAAGTGCCGAGGCTGGGATTACTCCGGCTTCAGCCATTCGAAGATTATTATGTTATGGTCCATCAGCCATTCCTTGATTATTTTGGCGTGAGTGCATCTTACAAGATACAAAACCTCATAAATAATAATGAGGGAAACCAGTATAACTCTGATTCTCAGGAATACACAGCAGGACTTGACTGCAAGAATTTACCATTAAAGGGTTCTGATATACTTGTGGAGTGGAGACACTATCAGGACAGCAGGCGTTCTAAAAGGTTTCAAACTGAATCGCAGGAGATTAGCGGAGAGTTTAGTCAGCAGCTGGATCAAAGCTTCTCTTCTATCAACAAGCTGTTCGGCAAGAACCTCAATAATGTATCATTCAATGTCAGAGGGTTTTACAGGGTTTATGATTATAACTTGAAAAAATACCAGACCTATGGACTTACATCCTATTTCAAGGGATATATAACCGACAATCTTGATTTTCTTGTTTCATATTCTTATGAAGAGGATGATAAGCTTGCCGTGCCTTATTCTAAGCTGGATTACCTGCAGGGTGTGAGGGTAGAGCTGGGACTTAATTTTTAAGGTTTTAAGGGGTGGTGTAATGTTAGATAAAAAAAATATAACGCTAATCTGCTCATTCATATTTGCAGTACTGCTTCTTTGTATATTTATCCAGGGATGCAGAGAAGACGAGCTGGGCCTCGTTTTTTCACATAAGTTCCATACTGAAACAGGAGGAGCAGTCGGGGCTGAATGCAGCCAGTGTCATGAGACAAATGCTGATGGAAAAAAGATGACGCTTCCCAATCACGAACAATGTTCCCAATGCCATGAGATAAACGAATCAGATCCACCTGACAAATGTTCATCATGTCACACAAGGGAAGACAACAAGGTTTTCCTGCGTGACATGCAGATGATGATAAAAGATGTGAAGTTTTACCACAAGGTGCATATTGATTTGGGCTTTGGATGCCTTGAATGCCATCCTGAGATCAAGACAAGAGATAAAACTTCGGTTGAAGACATACCTGAAATGGAAGTCTGTTCCAAATGCCATCGTATGACAGTTTCGGAATGCAGTACATGCCACGATGAAATAAGGGAGGGACGTAAGCCCATTGACCATACAATTCCGGTATCACACGACAGCTCCTGGAAAGAGTTTCATGGAAGGAGTGCCAGAACTGACTCAGATGACTGTCTCTTATGTCATAAGTCTGCAAGTTGTGAAGAATGCCATACAAAGGTAAGGCCATCTTCCCATAGCCTTTCATGGAAGCAGGATATACATGGCAGATATGCAACGCAGGACAGGGATAAGTGCGCCGTATGTCATCAGGCAGATTTCTGCAGCCGTTGCCATGAGCAAAGACCTACGACACATTATGAACCTGATTGGGTTCCAAATCACAGGACTGTAGCAAGCAGGGATGGAAGATCATGTGTTGTCTGCCATGAAAGAGAATTTTGTCAGGAATGCCATAGGATAAACTTCAAAAAACTTGTTAAGTAGGAATTAAAATGTTTGATTCTCTTCAACGGCTATTTGTTATTATTGAAGGTGCTCCATGCTCTCTAAAGTCAGGCAGACAGGATATTCCTTTGGAAGTACTAGGAGAGAAAGGGAAAAACCTTTCCTTGCTGACCGTAGCTGTTCAGGTAATTTCAACATTTATAATATTTTCTCTGCTGATTTTTTCCTTTGCAGGGTGTAGCGGCGGGGGAGGAGGAAGCACGAGCAGTTCTGATAAAAAGGGAGTTACCAAGGCCCCATTTCTTGGCAGGACTTATATCGGTTCAAGCAGATGTATATATTGCCATGAAGGAACAGGAGAAATATGGGAAACTACCAAACATGCAAATGCCTTTGCTGTTGTTGCCGGTGGAAGTAACGAATGCTACCGCTGTCATACGACAGGTTTCAGTAAATCCGCAGATAATGGCGGCTATGATGAAAATCCGGTTAATAAGCTTGAGAACGTGGGATGTGAATCCTGCCATCTGGCAGGAGCAAAATATGCACCGCACTATACGGCGCGCTCAGCAAGGGGTTTATCCAGCAGAACACTTCTGGCTTTAAAAGCAGAGGTCTGCGGATATTGCCATACAAAAAATGTTGATGATTCCGTGTCTAAAGGACAGTATGACATGTGGGTCAACTCTCCTTTCCCTAATTCTCTTGAGAATTTAGAGGGGCATCCTGAGGTAAATAATTCATGTCTTAAATGTCACAGTGCTGATAAAATTTATGACAGCTCCGTTACTTTGGGGGAAGCCCGAAATGCTGTAACATGCGGGGCATGCCATTCACCTCATGGTTCAGGCAATGATTTTCAGTTAAGAGCACAGGGAGATGTGGACCTTCCCGGACCTATCACCAATACGACTGTAAGCGCGGGCAAAGGCGCAATTTGCTATACATGCCACAATGACCAGATAGAAAATGTTGATGATGCAGTATCCGAAGGCGTGACTCCAAGATTCAATCAGGCGCAGATGTTTTCAGGTACCGGGGCCTACGAATTCGGCGAAACGATAGACGACTCCGCCCATTCCAGTTTTGATAATAAATGCCTTGACTGTCATGGTTTTGATACTCCTGCTGATGGTGAGACAGGACATAACACAATTGGTGGGCATACATTCAGGGTGATAGATAAAGACGGGAATAAGCTTTTTTCAGCATGTCAGCAGTGCCATGATGGACTTGAGACATTCAACAGGACTGCCCGCGGAGATTATGATGGAGATGGAACTAAAGAGGGAATACAGAGTGAAATTGATGGATTGCTGGCGCTGTTGAAAACTGAGATACTGAAATCAGGCAATGTAACTGAAGGAGCAGATTCATTTAGCAGATCCTATTTTATATTTTCTTCCAGTGCAACTGATGAGGAAAAACAGAGTGCCTTCAACTGGTCTTTTGTTGACTCTGATAAAAGCCGGGGTGTGCATAACACTGAATATGCTGTAAGATTGCTTCAGATTTCCTACAAAAAAATTACCGGAACCGATGTGCCGGGTGCTGTAATCAGGTAATACGGATTAAGGTTTAACCTCCCTGTGAGAAGGTTCTTCCCCTTCTGTTCTGATGAGGGAAAATCATGAAAAAAAATATAATTCCATTTGTAATAATATTGCTGGTTATCCCTTCGATATTCATCCTTTCAATAAGACTCCAGAAGTCATCTGAGGAAGAGCTTGTTAAGCGGTATTCTGACCAGCAAATTCTTGTTGCCCGCGAGGTTTCATATTCAATCGGGAGGTTCCTGAAAGGGATTGAAGATGACCTTAATCTTGCAAATTATGTAATTTCAGGAAGTACTCTTAACTCGGGAAATGGTTTCGAAAAGGATGTCCTTTTTCTTTCCGGCTATTTTATGAACATTGAAAATATTTGTGCGGTTTTTATAATCGGGAATAATGAGCTCAGATTTTTTCCTAAAGAAAATAAATGCAGATCAATTGACAGGAAAGCGCTCAGGGAAGCGATAAAATTAACACAGCAGGGAGACAGACAACTTCAGTCATTAATCCCGGGGTCAAGACAGAGGCAGATGATTATTCTTCCTACGGGAAGTTATAACTCCGCGCCGGATACTGACAATGAATATATCATAGGCTGCCTTATAGATGTGACAGGACTTGCAGAGCAATTTGCAAAGCCGCTAAAGACCAGTGAACGCAGTTACGCATGGATCATTGGAAGTGATGGCAACCTCGTCCACCATCCATTCCACAAGGAAATGGAAGGAAGAAATATTTTAAAAAATACAGAGGAATGTTTTGACTGCCATACAAACAGGTTTGAAACAGAGAGAAAAATGCTTTCAGGCAATAGCGGCACTGCTGTATATGGCATAAAAGGGAACGAGGATAAGCTTGTTGTTTATTACCCGATTAATCTGATATCTGTCAGGAAAGAATCGCGCGATACTGGAAAGTCATGGGCTATCGCTATATCAGTACCTTATACTGATGTCACACATTTCATTGCCTCTGTTAACAGGAATATAATCATTCTCTCCGGTGCCTCTATTATCCTCATATTTTTTGTTGGCATGTATACAATAGTTATAAATTCAAGAAGGGTAAGGATTGAGGAGATGATGAAATGGAGCAGGGAGATAATAGAAACAAAGAACCGTCTTGAGACCCTTTTTGATGGTATAACCGATGGTATATGTATAATTGACAAGGATTACAGAATAATTACAATGAACAGGGCAATGGAAGAGATGATGGATGTGGAAGGAGATGCATATGAATCTGATTTCTGTTATAAACAATTTGCAAAAAGGGACAATGTCTGCGATGTCTGCCCGGTCAAGGATACTCTTACCACGGGAAAGCCTTACCAGATTGAAAGAGAGCTTTCCGATAGTGACAGTAAAAAGATAAGACACTGGATGATATATACCTTTCCCATAAGAAATGCGGATGGGGATGTTTTTCAGGTAATTAAATACGTAAGGGATATAACGGCTCAGAAAAGAATAGGAGAAGAACTGGAACTTTCAAAGAGGCTTTCAGCAGTGGGACAGATGATTGCAGGTATAGCACATGAGATAAAAAATCCATTGCAAAACGTCAGCATGGGCATATCGCTTTTAAAGTATGATTTTGGAGATAATATCGAAAGCCGGAAAACACTTGAAGGCGTTTCAGAGGGTGTAAAAAAGCTTAACACCATAGTCTCGGACCTTCTTGATTTTTCACGTCCTCTTAACATCGAGGTCTTTGATTATAACATCAATGAAGTGCTCGACGAAGTGCTTTCGGAATTTGAACAGGAGTTTGCACTTAAGGGGATTTCTATTAAAAAGAATTATCAGAAAGGTGCCTTACATGAGCCGGTAATAAAACTGGATGCCTTCAAGATAAAACAGGTTTTTTCAAATCTCCTCCAGAATGCTGCTGAAGCAATGCCAAAAGGTGGTATAATAGTAGTGACGTCAATTTCTGATGAAGAAGATGGGAAGAAAAAGGTAACTGTGAAAATCAGGGATTCCGGTATAGGTATAAGCAGGGAGAATATATACAAGGTATTCGATCCGTTCTTTACTACAAAAAGCAAGGGTGTGGGACTTGGAATGGCAATAGTAAAAAGGATAATTGAACTTCATAAAGGGACAATATCTGTTGAGAGTAAAGAAGGAAGCTGGACTGAGTTTACTATCGTATTTACAGATGAGGTTCATCATGAGGCATAAGGTGTATTAAAATGACGGAGGCGATAATGAGACAGAAGATACTTGTTGTTGATGATGAGCGTATTATATGCCAGCACCTGAAAAGAGTGCTTGAGAAGGAAGGCTATGAAGTGGAAATTGCATTTAACGGCAAAGAGGCTTTAAAAGTCCTTGAGGCTAAACAGTTCAGCGTTGCTGTGGTTGATATAAGGATGCCTGAGATGGATGGGCTGGAACTTCTCGATATTATAAAAAATAAATATCCTGAAACAGCCGTGATAATCATGACAGCCCACGGCAGCATCGAGACAGCTGTAAGCTCCATGAAAAGAGGAGCCGTTGACTATCTTGCCAAACCCTTTGAGTCTGAAGAGATACTCCTTGTCATTGAAAGAGTTCTGGAGAGGTTAAAACTCCTCGAAGAGAATATATATCTTAAAAGCCAGGTCGAAGAAAAAAACCGCTTTGGCAATATAATCAGCCAGAACCACAAGATTAAATCCATCTTTGATCTCATAACCACGGTTGCTCCTACGGATTCGACTGTAATGATTACAGGAGAAACCGGCACAGGCAAGGAACTCGTGGCAAGGGCTGTGCATTTTAACAGCTACAGAAAATCCAAAAGGTTTGTGACCATAAACTGCGGGGCGCTTCCGGAAACGCTGCTCGAAAGCGAACTCTTCGGACATGAAAAGGGGTCATTTACCGGTGCTGTGCGGCAGAAGTTGGGCAAATTCGAATTTGCAGACGGAGGCACGGTTTTTCTCGATGAGATAGGGGATATAACACAAACCATGCAGGTGAAGCTTTTAAGGTTTGTTCAGGAAATGGAGTTTGAAAGGGTTGGCGGAAACTCCACCATAAAAGTGAATGTCAGGATAATCTGCGCCACAAACAAAAACCTTGTGGAAGAGGTAAAAAAAGGAAATTTCAGGGAAGATCTTTTCTACAGGATAAACGTAGTTCCCATCCATATCCCGCCGCTGCGCGAAAGGATGGAAGATGTACCGATTCTTGCCCTCCATTTCCTGAGGAAAAATGCTGAAAAGATGGGTAAGGATATATCCGCCATATCTCAGGATGTACTCGATAAGATGATGCGCTACAGATGGCCCGGCAATGTGAGGGAGCTTGAGAATATAATAGAGAGGGGCGTAATACTTGAACATGGCAACACCATTTCAAAACTGGATCTTCCCGATGATTCAAGAGAAAATGTCAAAAAGACAGTGGATATAACAGGTTATTCGCTTCCTCAATGGCTTGATATCTATGAGAGCAATTATCTGCGGGAAATAATGGCAAAATATCGCGGAAACGTGGCAAGTGCCATAAGGCAGGCCGGCGTTGGGACCAAGACCTTCTACAGGAAAATCAAAAAATACAACATCAAGCGCTCTGATTTCGAAGAAGGGCAATAGCATTCTAACAGTAATAAGTATCAGATGATTGTTTCATCTTTTATTATATGTGTTTGCTAACTCCTTAGAAGATTAAGTAATTTACGATTACTGCTCATATTTATAATCTCATTAAGTCAATTTCGGGAAAATATCTGTCAATACTGGGAATTTCTTGCCTCTCCCAATCAGCTGCACTAAAATATTGCTAAAAATAACAAGTGGTTAGTCTCGCAAAATAGACAGAAAAATTCTGGCATAAAAACTGCTATAGGGCTTTATATGGATAAACTGAATGTAACTATACGCTGTACCTACTACAGCGAAGAGGCAGTGGTGAAATGCCTGGGATTTAAGGAAGGCATTAAATTTCCAAGCAAGAAGGAAATAATGGAATTCTGCCTGTCCGGGAATTTCAAAAGTTGTCCTGTTTACCAGCAGAAGAAAGAGGGAGGGGGACAGAGATGAGAGGAGCTGCAGGTATTCATAATCATAAAGCAAAATTTATTGTTTGTTTTGTTATTGCATTATTTTTTTTCCTTTCTTTTCCCGGATTGTCTGAATCCGCTTCAGAGCCAGAGCATCCTGCCTGCATAGACTGCCATGATATTAAAGCCGAGAAAGGCGATATCCCTTATGCCCATGATGGTATGGAATGCGCGGACTGTCATCAGGATATAAAATTTACTGAAGACCCTCATTCAAGGAGCAAGCTTGCACCGCTGGAGATTTGCAGCGGTTGCCATGAAAAAGAAGCGAAGGATCTTAATAGCAGTATCCATACAGGAGTGATGAAGGGAAAAGATGTTCGTCCGCCGGACTGTGTGTCCTGTCACGGGAATCATAAGATATTTACCATGGGAAACAAAGGACGCGACCTTCTCCGTGCTGAAATTCCAAAAGCCTGTGCGGTCTGCCACTCAGATCTTAAATTCGTTGCTGTCACCGGAGGTGTTTACTCGAAAAAGGTATATGTTGAATACAACAACAGCATTCACGGACAGTCCATTGAAAAAGGAGTGATGGCTGCTGCAGTGTGTACCGACTGCCATGGCTCGCACAGCATCAAAAGCCCTGTTGAGCAGGATTCAACGGTTTCAAGGGTAAAAGTTCCTGAAACATGCGGCAAATGTCATTACGGCATATTAAAACAGTACGTGAACAGCATACACTATACTGCTGCAATGAAGGGGATATCGTCTTCCCCTGTGTGTACTAACTGCCACGGGATTCATACAATAAGCGCGCTTAAATCTGATGAGAAAGGGAACGGCGGGCGTGAGATAGTCTTTAACTCCTGTGCCAGGTGTCATGGTGATTTAAGGCTTTCAAAGGAATTTACAGTATCTGCTGAGCGCGTGACAAGCTATATGGACAGCTATCACGGACTTGCTGCAAGGCAGGGTGAGCTTACGGTTGCAGACTGCGGAAGCTGTCACGGAGTCCATTCTGTGCTCCCTTCAAGTAACCCTGAGTCAATGGTGAGCAAGAACAACCTGGCAAAGACCTGCGGACAATGCCATGCCGGTTCAAGCGAAAATTTCATGAAAGGGAGCATCCATCTGATGGCGTCGGAAGCCGGCAACTCTATGGAGAGCAGGGTCACTCTTTATCTGAAGTGGTTTTACATCTTCTTGATTATCGCGACCATTGCCGGAATGGGAGCACACAACCTCCTCGATTTTATAAGGAAAGCGCAGAAAAAGTACCGTGGAGAAATCCCTCATGCGCATAGGTCTGGAATATACTACGAGAGGATGAGCTTAAGCGAAAGAGTTCAGCATCTGATGCTCCTCACATCTTTCATTGTGCTTGTAATAACAGGGTTTGCCCTTAAGTTCCCGGACTCATGGTGGAGCTATCCGTTCAAGATCATCGAGGGTGGGGCATCTATGAGAGGCCTTGTTCATAGGATAGCAGCTGCAGTCATGACAGCCGCAGCTCTCTATCATGTCTATTTCATCATTGTCACAAAAAGAGGAAGATCTTTTCTTAAGGGAATGATCCCTGTATTTAAAGATGCTAAGGATGCATTGATGAATCTCATGTATATGGCTCTTGGCAAAGGAGAAAGACCAAAATATGACCGGTTTAATTATATAGAAAAAAGCGAATACTGGGCACTTGTATGGGGGACCTTTGTGATGGCGGCAACAGGGGCTGTACTATGGTTCGAAAATGAAGTGATGATGTATTTACCGAAGCTCTTATTTGACGTCTCAGAGGTCATCCACTATTATGAAGCATGGCTTGCCACTCTTGCCATACTTGTTTGGCATATTTACTACGTAATTTTCAATCCCGATGTTTATCCAATGAACTGGACATGGCTTACCGGTAAGATATCAAGGGAAGAGATGGAAGAAGAACACCCTCTGGAACTTGAAAAAATTGAACAGGAAACGAAAGAGGTCGGCAATGAATAAAACGAGAAATGTTGAAATCAGGCTTTGTCTGCTGCTTGTGGTTTTTATTGTGTTTGCCTTCAGCGCTTTGGCTTCTGATGAATGTCTGAAGTGCCATGGAGAAAAAAGCATTATGAAAGCTTCCAAAGGAGAGAAGCTCTATATAGATGTTGAAAAATATTCTTCTGCCATACACGGGAAACTCGGATGCCGTGACTGTCACTCGGAGATGGGTGAAGTGAAAAGCTCCCTTGAACATGACAAGAATACCAAAGTATCCTGCGAGAACTGCCACGACAAGGAATTTGAAACATACCGCCAGAGCGTGCATGGATGGGCGAGGAAATCGAAAAAATCATCGCCTCCATACTGCAGTGACTGTCATGGGAGTCATTATATATCATGTACAAGTGAGCCGGACTGCAATGTATCGCCCATAAATCAGATAAAGATCTGCATTAAATGCCATGAAGATGAAGAGGTTGTGAAGGACTACGGACTCCCATCGGTCGAATTTATAAGGTCATATGAAAAGAGCGTACACGGTAAAGCAATAGAGGAAAAAGGACTTCTGGTTGCAGCGGTATGCAGCGATTGTCATGGTTCGCACGGCATAAAGGCTGTAGATAATCGGGGGAGCCTTGAATTCAAGAAAGATGTTCCTGCTCTCTGCGGAAGATGCCATAAGACTGTGGAGATAGAATATATGGACGGAATTCACTGGAAGGGTATTGAAAACGGAAAAAAGGAGAGCCCTGTCTGTACCGACTGTCATGGAGAACACCGCATACTCTCACCGCAGGACAAGAACTCTTCTGTCTACACGGCAAATGTTCCAACTATGTGCTCGAAATGCCATGAAGACGTAACACTTACGGAAGTATTTGGCATGTCTTCAAACAGATATAAAACATATATGGAAAGCTTCCATGGAGTTCTTCTTGAATATGGAGAAGCTAAAGCTGCCAATTGCGGAAGCTGTCATGGGGTACACAAGATCCTTCCGCCTTCCGACCCTGCTTCAAGTGTAAATCCTGAAAACCTTCCTGTCACCTGCGGCAAATGCCATCCGCAAGCCGGAGTAAAATTCAAAAATGCTAAGATCCATATAGAAGCCAAGAAAGAGAGTTCCGCCGGCAAGTATTATGTAAGAAAATTCTATATCTGGTTCATAGGGATACTTATTGTGATTTTTGCGTCTTATGTGCTCCTCGAAATTTTTAATTACAGATCAAAAAAGAAAAAGGGAGAGAGCTGATGGCAAAGGAAGGCGAAAAAGTCTTAAGAGTCAATCTGATTTTTAGAACACAACATATATCTCTGATGGTTTCCGCCCTTGTGCTTGCCGTAACAGGATATGCACTGCTAATGCATAAAAGCGAGGCGGGGAAATTTATAATAAACTTTCTGGGAGGATATGAGTCAAGGGCTTTAATTCATCGTATTTCAGCGATCGTTCTTATTGCAGTTTGCATATGGCATTACCTCTATGTTTTATTCTCGAAAAAAGCCCATGATGAATTCTTAAAGATTATTCCCTCTATAAGTGATGTAAAAGATTTTTTCAACACCATAGCTTATTATCTGGGAGGGAAAAAATCCTTCCCAAATTTTGACAAGTTTAACTTCATCCAGAAATTTCAATACTGGGGTGTAGCGGTTGGCATGATAGCAATGATAATGTCAGGATTGGTCCTCTGGTTTAAGGATATATCCATGGCGGTTATCCCCAAGTGGGCGATTGACACCTTGATAGCTTTGCACGGTTATGAGGGAGTAGTAACATTTCTTGTTCTTTTCATTTGGCATCAATATAATGTGCATCTTAATCCTTCCGTATTCCCCATGGACAGTGTGTGGCTTGATGGCATGATAGATGTGGAACGGTTGCGGAAAGAGCATCCTCTTGAATACGATAGACTGATGAGTGAAGCGGTTAAGGGAGGCAGATAAATGGATCTTAAGGCAGCAGAAAAATTTAGAGGATTTTTTTTCATGGCTTCACTCTTTTGTGCTTTCTTTGTCATTCCTGCAACAGTCCATGCAGATGAGGAAAACTCAAAGTGTTTTGTCTGTCACGGCAAAGTAGGTTTTGCTAATCCTCTGAAGACCGGAAAAGTTATTAGTCTTTATATCAACTTTAAAGAGTTTTCCGAAACTGTTCATGGAAAGAAGCTTTGTACTGACTGTCACACAGATGTGAAACAGATACCGCACAGAAATGTGATAGGTAAGGTAAACTGCGCAAACCAGTGCCATTTCCTCGGCAATCCGTCCGGCGCTCCTGAGACTGTGAAATATATAGAATACAAGAACAGCATTCATGGCAAAGCTCTTTTTGCAGGGAACCAGTCTGCACCGCAATGCCAGGACTGCCACGGCAAACACAATATATTCAAGCCTTCAGATTTAAGGTCTGCTGATGCGAGGGAAAATATCCCCAAGACCTGCGGTAAGTGCCACCTTCAGGAATATGTGGATTTCAATACAAGTATCCATGGCACCCAATTCAAAGCAGGAAACAAAGATGTTCCAGTATGTACAAGCTGTCATGGCGAACATAATATATTCAAACCCGAAGATGCAAGGTCAACGGTTTCTGCCGCTCATATTACAAAAACATGTTCAGCCTGTCATGATAAAGTGCAGATAATGGAGAAATACGGCATACCCACTGAACAGGTTGCGACTTACGATGAGAGCTTTCATGGGATAGCCGTAGAATTCGGAGTAAAGAAGGCGGCAAACTGTTCAAGCTGTCACGGGTATCATGATATAAGGGCTTCAGAGGATCCCGGGTCTTCCATAAATATAAACAACATTCCTAAGACTTGCGGTAAATGCCATCCGGGAGCAAATGTAAATTTCGCAAAGGGGAAAGTCCATATAAATCCCAAGAGCAAGGAATCGGGCATCGTATATTATATTTCCAAGGCTTTTATGGTTCTTACGATTTCTACAATGCTTGTTCTCATAATTCACATAATGCTCGATTTGCGAAAAAGGATGCAAAAAAGGAAGGAAAACAGAGAATGAACGAGAAAAATGATAAAGACTTGGCAGATAACGGAAATGAACTCAGGGACAAGGTGAGAAAACAGATCATAGAGGAATTGCGCGAGAAATACGGCAATGGCTATAAGGAAGAGGAGGTTGAAAAGATTGCTTCCGATATTCTTGAAGGTTATGCAAGCATAAAGGAGAAAGCCCTTCTTGATTATATTAAAAACCAGCCTGCTAAAGAAATAGCTAAAATGGAAAGAGCAAAGGCTGATGCGGCAAGTCATGGAATATTGGCAGAAAAGGAAGGTGAGGATTTCTTTGTAAGATTCGGAATAAACTTCAGGGCCCAGCATATGCTGCTTTTCTCAAGCTGTATTATCCTTATTTTAACCGGAATGCCTGAGAAGTTTTATTATACGGGAATTGCCTCGTTCTTAATTAAACTTATCGGAGGGATGGGAACTGTCACGTTCATCCACAGGATAGGTGCAGTTGGGCTTATAGCTATGTTTACCTATCATGTTCTGATTTATACGCCTTTTACGCGGCAGGGGAGAAAGGATTTCCTTGAACTTCTTCCGGGGCCAAAGGATATTTTTGATGTAATCCAGATGATAAAATATTTTTTTGGATATGCTACCGAGAAGCCAAAGTTCGGACGTTTCTCCTACATTGAAAAATTCGATTACTGGGCTGTTTACTGGGGCTGTCTTGTAATGATAGGTTCAGGTTTTCTCATGTGGGTAGAAGTAGAATCAATAAATATGTTCGGCAAGACAATTGTTGATATCTGCAAGGAGGCTCACAGCGACGAAGGATTGCTTTGCACGTTGGCCATCCTTATATGGCATTTCTATAATGTTCATTTCAATCCCAAGGTTTTCCCGATGAGCTGGGTCTGGTGGAACGGGAAAATTTCCAAAGAGGACATGATTGAAGAGCATCCGCTTGAATATGAAATGATAATGAAGGACAAAAAACACCGAGGGAAGCATTAGACAAAGAGGAATGAAATGAAAATTATAAAAAATATATTAATTGTTTTTGCAATCATAGCTGTTGTTTCCATAGCGGTTACACAAATACTCCACAGAAGTTTTAAAAATCCGGAGTTCTGCCTCAAATGCCATTACATGAAACCCTATTATGAACAATGGCAGAAATCAACACACAACAAGGTGGGATGCATTCAGTGTCATGATTATAAAATGGGGAAAATAACGGCAAGCGCTTTAGTCTATTTCATGGGTTACTATAATCCAAGGCCTATCGGAGATGTTAAAAATGAAAGCTGTCTTGCAAGCGGCTGTCACAGTGACAGGATGATTAACAGCAAAGAGGCTTTTGCAATGAAAATAGTTTTTGACCACAAACTCCACATGGGTACCATGCTGAGAGGAAAGATGCTGAGATGTACAAGCTGTCATTCCCAGATAGTGCAGGGGAGCCATGTAGGTGTGACTGAAGATGTCTGCTTTCTTTGTCATTTTAAGGGGATGCAGGTTAATCAGGCTTTTACAGGTTGTCCTTCCTGTCATGGAGTTCCTGAAGGGATGGTAAACCATGGCGGTTACTCTGTGAACCTTAAAGAATATATAGCTACCGGGATAGAGTGCAATCGCTGCCATACATCAGTTGTAAGCGGCACAGGAGAAGTGAATCATGACAAGTGCTATTCCTGCCATCCGTCACGGGTCGAGAAATATGATGATCATAAGTTTATTCATGACAAGCATGTATCTGAAAAAGGGATAGACTGCTTTTATTGCCATGAAAAAATAAAACATGGCAATATAAAGATGACTAATCCTCTTGAAGTAAAGTGCGAGGGGTGCCATCAGAATATGCATGGCTATCAGAAAGAGATGTATATGGGCGTTATGGGAAAAGGGATAACAGATGTCCCAAGTCGTATGTTTGCAGCTCAGGTTGCCTGCGACGGTTGTCATACGGAAGTGCATGTTGTGGGCGGCAAGCATGTGCTGGGCGAAGCAATCGCTGCCGCTAATGAAAAGTCATGCCTTGCCTGCCATGAAAAAGGTTATGATTTAATGCTGCGATCATGGAAGAGCGGAGTGGATTCCCTTGCAGGTTATGTTGACAGGAGGCTGAAGCTCGTTTCAACCGGCAAATCTTCTAAAGAGTACAATGACGCGGTTTTCAACCTTGATTTTGTGAGAAAGTCAGGGGGATTTCATAATATTGAGTATGCGGTGAAACTTCTTGGAATGGCAGACGGAGTGGCGGAGAATTTAATAAAGGATCAGGGGAAGGACCCTGACAAGGACAGCATTCTCAAGATGAAGGGGAACTATTGCGCCACATTGTGCCATAACTATATAGAAACCGATAAGGTATTCCCTTACAGAAGCATTGATTTTCCTCATAATATGCATATATCTGATTTCGGCATAGATTGTACCGAATGCCATTCAAATACAAAACACAAGAGTACGACTCTTACGCTTAAAGATTGTGCAGCCTGTCATCATGGCGGCGATGACAAAACAGCGGACTGCAGCAGGTGCCACAAGCAGGAATACAAGCTCTACTATGGAAAAGGGAAAGAATATATCTCTGATATGTCTCCTGATTCCATGGCAACAGCGGGTGTCGGCTGCGCAGACTGCCACCTTCCTTCAAAGGGTGAGCCTGCTTCATCTGGATTGGAGCGTTGCAAAGGATGCCATGATGATAAATACAGGACCATGCCTGATGAATGGAAAAAGGTAATAGAAGCAAAAATAAAAAGCATAGAAGAAATGAAGGAAAAAATTGAAATTGCCATTGAAGGCGCTGAAAGAGAAAAGAAAATGGATGTGACTGCCTTTAGGAAATCTTTTATGAATGGTGTAAATGTCATTGAATTTATAAAGAGAGGCCAGGCAGTACACAATTTCGAGCAGGCAAAAGCTTCTCTGAATAAAGTGGAGGGGACTTTTAATGCATTATGGGATCAACTTTTTACACAGCAGAAAAAAGTCTCCCCAACAGCCTGACATCATGTCACTTCAGCTTCTGTTTTGACATTTTGTCTAATGATTTTTTTTCTTTAAATTTCGTTGAAATTTATTTTTTGCTGATATGACTCAATATATCAGTCTCTTGCCTTAGATTAAGGTTTCTCAAATTCCTTGGCACAGTATTTGCTCTTCTTGTTCATCGCTCAATAATAAATTTCTTGACTTCCATAGGGCTTAGTGTGATTTTTAATGGAACTAATTTCAAACAGACCTGGATGTGAAAGGACGAGAAGATGAAGAAGATTTTCATAATCGATGCGGATGAGAGCTTTCAAAAGACAGTAGCTGCAAGATTCAATGGGGAAGGTTTAGAATACGAGGTTTTTTCAACGGCTTCTGAAGCTTTAATCAGGATGACTTCAGAAATACCTGCTGTTGTTTTCCTTGATTATAACATTCCTGACAGAAGCAGTGTTGATGTTTTAAAAGAGATTCTCAGGATAAACCCTGATACGCGGGTAATAATTGTTGCTTCCGGAGTTGTTGAAGAATCTGGCGGCGAACTAATCACTTATGGTGCGGCTGATTACGTTGTTAAACCGGTTAATCTCAACAAGCTCGTTTCAATTGCAAAAAAACAGATTGAAAGAAACAAGATAGTTGAGGAAGGAAATATAAAATCAAGAGCATGGTGGCGCAAGTCTTTTGATTTTATCGGAATACATTTCCCTGTGGGAAAAGATGATGTCATCCATGTTTCAAAGAGGATTTATTACAGCATAGGAATTTTTTTTGCTGTTGTTATAGTGGGAAGCATTGGATTTATCCAATTCAGTATGAGTCCTACCTTCTGCAATTCATGCCATATTATGAGGCCTTACTATGACATGTGGAAAAATTCGAGACATAATACAGTTGCCTGTGTTGACTGTCATTATCCTCCGGGCTTCAGGGAAGAGATAAAGGGAAAATTTCAGGCTGCAACACAGGTTGTAAAATTCCTTACCGGGACATACAGCACAAAACCCTATGCCCAGATAGAAGATGCTTCATGTCTGCGCACAGGGTGTCATGCGACAAGGCTCTTAAGCGGCAAGGTTCTTTTCAAAAAGGGTATAGTCTTTGACCATACACCGCATCTTACACAGATGAGGGGAGGCATTAAGCTCAGATGTACGTCATGTCATTCGCAGATAGTTCAGGGGTCGCATATTGCGGTTACTGAGACAACATGTTTTACCTGTCATTTTAACGGTCTTGAAAAAGACCCATCGCTTTGGGAAACACAAGCAAAATGTACAATCTGCCATGAGATACCAACACAGGATATTCAATTTGAAAGCATCACATACAATCATCAGGATTTTGCAGGCAAAGGGGTTGCCTGCCAGAAATGCCATCTTGAGGTAGTGAAAGGATTAGGAGAGGTTCCTAAAGAGTTTTGCGTAACCTGCCACGGCGAGCCAGAGCGCCTTGCAAAATATAATGATTTTGAATTTCTCCATAAACATCATGTTACAGATAAGAAGGTTGAATGCACCAGATGCCACACGGAGATCAAACATAGCGTAAAAACGAGCGTTAAACCTCTTGAGTATAGCTGTGATATCTGCCACAAGGATAAACATACAGGACAGAAAGAACTTTATATGGGTATTAGCGGCAGAGGTGTAGAGAAAATGCCAAGCCCCATGTTTATCGCCCAGGTGGATTGTATAGGCTGTCATGTAAATAAAGATAAGGTAAATGACCATACCCAGTTTGACGGTTTTACTCTCCGTCCTTCTGAGGATGGGTGCATTTCCTGTCATGGCAATGACTATAAGGGGATACTCAAGGATTGGAAAGATTCAGTCAATGCACAGCTTAAAGAAACTAAGGCATTGCTCAGCCAGATTGCACCGCTTGTTGGAGGAGCTCCTGATAATATTAAGAAACTTTATGATGACGCAAAATACAATATTGAATTCGTAGAGTATTCAAAAGGAGTGCACAACATTGACTATGCAATAGCTCTTTTGGATAAATCCAAGGAATATATAAATCAGGCAAGAGAAATGCTTTTTAAAAAGAGCCAGAAGTCGGCTAAGCTTTAATTAATTTAAGTAACAGGTTTGGAGATTTTAAATATTCTAAAAATGCAATATTTAATGGTTTGCATTTTAAAAAGGGGGTGAAATAAATTATGGAAGAGAGCAGTAAGGGTGATGTTTTCGGGAGGCGTACGTTTCTTGATTATATGATTGGGTTCGGGGTAACCTCGTGGGCTTTATTAACTGTTTATGTGACTGGTGCATATCTTTGGCCATCGAAGAAATCGATTGGCACTAATACTGAAGATTCCGTTTCGATTCCTCTCTCAGATGTTCCTGAAGGCTCTTCGAGAAAAATCAGGTACAAGGCTAATCCTGCAATCGTAGTGAGAACCAAAGAAGGGGTTTTTGCCCTTTCCGCTGTGTGTCCTCACCTTGGATGCCTTGTGAACTGGCATGATGGGGAAAAACTTATTGAGTGTCCCTGCCATGCTGCAAAGTTTGACTTGAGGGGAAATGTGCTTGGAGGACCTGCTCCCAAGCCCCTTGAGACGTTCAAAGCTGAAATTAAAGAGAACGTTATTAAAATAGGTTAGGGAGGCTAAATATAAAATGGCTGACAATGAACATAAGGATTTGGAAAAACGGACAAGTTTCAGGGAAATTATAAACCTGATTTCACTTACTGGTTTTGTTTATGGTCCTCTTGATGATAGGTTAAGCATTAGAGAGGCTCTTGAGAAAAATCTTAAAAAGCCCGTTCCTGATCATGTTAACTGGTTGTTCTGCTTTGGCGGAGTGACATTCCTGCTTTTTATAGTTCAGGCTTTTACAGGAGTGCTTCTTCTCATGTATTATCAACCTACTACTGCCGAGGCTTACAAAAGTGTTGTTCATATAACGAATAATGTCCCCTTCGGATGGCTAATGCGCGGCATTCATCACTGGGCGGCAAACCTTATGAGTGTGTTCTGTCTTTTACACATGTTAAGGGTCTTTTTCTACGGAGCCTATAAGGCACCCCGCGACTTCAACTGGGTCACAGGGGTAATGCTCCTTTGTGTTACACTGGGGTTCGGTTTTACCGGATATCTCCTCCCCTGGAACCAGATATCGTACTGGGCAACAACGGTTGGTACAGAGGTCCCGAGTGCAATGCCGGTTGCCGGTGATCTCATAAAAATGCTCATAAGGGGTGGTAGTGATATTTCACAGGCAACACTTACAAGATTTTTTGCGATTCATGTCCTGATTCTGCCGGCTGCAATAGCAGTTTTTCTTATCAGTCATTTCCTTATGATCAGACGGCAGGGGATATCAGAGGCATTATAAGAAAAACAATTGCTTTACTCCAATAGCGGAGGAAATTTGGGATGAGTAATACTGAAAAAAAACATGAAGAGGAAAAAGGGATACCTTTTTTTCCTAATCATATATTAAAAGAAATTATAGTTGCATTTATTGTATTTGGCGGTCTGATTACTCTGGCCACTTTGTATCCTGCACCGATGGAGCCACCGGCAGATCCATTTACAACACCGGAACATATAAAACCGGAATGGTATTTTCTTGCGGCTTACCAGTGGCTTAAAGTGGCAGAGTATCTTGATGTTCTTGGACAGTGGGCGCCAAAGGTAATTGGCGTTCTCGGTCAGGGAGTAGTGTTTGCACTCCTCGTATTGTTTCCGTTTTTTGATAAGAACCCTGAACGTAAACCCAGCAGGAGGAAGTTTGCCATTCTGCTCGGTATAGTGGGCGTTATCTCATTTGCAGCCCTCACAATATGGGGTCATTATTCTTGATCAATTATTCAAATAACAAAAAAAGGAATATGCCAATAAAAAAAGGAATTATGAAAATGAATCCAAAGAGGACACTAATGTTAGTTTGTACTCTTTTGCTAATCAGCAGTGTAATAGCTGTTGCTCCTGTTTTTGCAGAGAACAATGGATGTGTTACCTGCCACAGGGGACTTGACGGAGAGGCTCAGAAGGTAGTTACCCAGTGGGAAACAAGTATACATAAAGCAGAAGGGATTTATTGCCAGGATTGTCACGGCGGCAACCCTCTTGTAGATGATGACATGGACAAGGCAATGTATCAGGCAAAAGGTTTTATAGGAAAGCCGTCTAAGAAAGCGGTCCCTGAACTTTGCGCGAAGTGCCATTCTGACACTGTAAGGATGAGGAAGTACAACGTAAGAACAGACCAGTATGATCAATACAAGACAAGTATTCACGGAATACAGCTTGAAAAAGGGGACACAAATGTAGCGGTCTGCTCAAACTGTCATGGAGCCCATGACATAAAGAAAGTAAATGATCCCGGCTCTTCGGTATATTATACCAATGTACCCGATACCTGCGGGAAGTGCCATGCGGATTCTCAGCTTATGAGCAAATATGGGATCAAAGCCGAACAGCTTGCTCTCTACAAAGAAGGGTATCATGGACAGATTCTTTATGGGAAAGTAAAGGACAAGAACCCTGCACTGGTTCCTAACTGTGCGACTTGCCACGGCACTCATGGCGCAACACCTCCGGGAGTTAAGGATGTAGCAGAGGTTTGCGGCAGCTGTCACGGCACAGTGCTCGACAAGTTCAGGGAAGGGCCTCATTATGCTGCACTGCAGAAGAACGGAAGCCCTAAATGTTATGACTGTCATGGAAGTCACAAGAACAAGATGCTTGCCCCTGAGATGTTCCAGGGAGTTGAATCCGGACATTGCGGCGCCTGTCATCAGGGCAATGACATCCAGCAACTGGCAAAAGATATTTACGCGGTAATACTGGATACTAAGGGCGAGGTTGACAGAGCTAACAAAGAAGTACTAAGCATAGAATATTCAGGAAGGAACAACCAGGACATCGAGGACCTTATGAATGAGGCGGGGACTTATTACAAGGAGATTGGTCCTCTTACCCATTCGTTGAACCTGGAGAAGATAAATGAGTTGAAGACAAAAATTACGGCGAACACAGATAAGGTTCAGCAGACTGTTTCGGAATTCAAGCAGGGACTGGATATGAGGAAAAAGAACCTTGTCTATTATTTGGTTATCATAGTTTTGATTGTCATCCTTCTTTATGCGAAGTTGAGGGTGGTAACGGATGAGTATGAGAGGACAGCAAAAAAAAAGAGTTGAAAGGATAATGGGTTGAACAATGGCAGAGACTAAAGAAAAGAAAACACCAAGATATGCAATGGTGATAGATCTGAGGCGCTGTATCGGGTGCCACAGCTGTTCTGTCGCCTGCAAGAGTGAGAATGATGTTCCGTTAAGCGTTTTCAGATCATGGGTAAAAATAATTGAGAAGGGACAGTATCCGAACGTGAGCCGTTCTTTTCTCCCCTCGTTATGCAATAACTGTGAAAAACCGATCTGCGTACAGAACTGCCCTACACAGGCATCGTACCAGAGAGAGGACGGCATAGTTATGGTTGACCCTCACCGGTGCATAGCATGCAAGTACTGCATCGCATCATGTCCTTACGATGTCCGTTTTGTAAATCCAATAAAGCGGATCGTACAGAAATGTTATTTCTGCGAGCACAGGGTTGATCAGGGGATAGCGCCGGCATGTGTTGTTACATGTCTGGGGCATGCACGTATTTTCGGGAATATCAAAGATCCTGATTCAGAGATTTCAAAACTGCTTGCAACGAATCCGGTGCAGGTTTTAAAGCCTGATATGGCTACAAAACCGCATGTTTTCTACATTGCGGCAGATCTCGAGGTTATGGATCCGATGAAAGGGAGAGAATAAGTCATGGATGTGAATGTCGTATACAATACACCTTATGAAATGCCTTTGGGTTACTGGATAGCAACATATTTTTATCTTACAGGATTGAGTGCAGGTTCATTTGTTATCTCTGTTCTTTCTACCCTTGGCGGGAAAACAGAGTTTAAACCGATAGGGAGGATTGGCGCTTTAATGGCTCCAATACTCCTCGTGCTGGCGCCGTCTACCCTTATCGTTGACCTTGAACAGCCTTTGCGGTTCTGGCACCTTTTCTTGTACCTCAATCCGAAATCGCCAATAACATACGGAAGTTTTCTTCTTACTGCCTATCCGATAAACGGTATTATCTACGCATATTACCTCTTTACCGGAAGGGACAAGCTAGCCAAGAGGCTTGGTATCATAGGAATCCCTCTTGCTATTGCAACTCATGGATACACAGGTTTCATACTTGCCCTTGGTAAAGGAAGAGCTCTATGGTCAACGGCTCTCATGCCGACCCTCTTCATTGTTTCTGCAATGGTTTCGGGTTTTGCAATGATGATTGTCCTTGCGGCAATAAGGAACAAGTACTTTTACGGGAAGATGACATCGGAACAGAGAGAGGCAGATAAAACGCTTATATGTCAGCTCGGCACGTATCTTGCCTTTGCGATCCTCTTTGATCTTTTCCTCGTGTTTAACGACATCCTCGTCCTTCTTACATCGACGGAGGAAGCGCTAAGGGTTGCAAAGCTTATTCTTTTTGGTGACTTCAGTCTTGAGTTTGTTTTTGTCGAGTTGATCATAGGCGGGCTGGTGCCGCTTGTGATTCTGCTTAGTCCCAAGTTTAATAAAGCTCTGGGGAATACAGTTTTTGCTTCTTTGCTGACATTGTTGGGTGTTTACTCAATGCGCGTCGTGGTCGTTATCGCGGGGCAGAGTCTTCCTCTGCACTGATTACTATAGAATAGGGGTTAGAGAATATGTGTGCAATGAAAAGAAGGGATTTTTTAAAGGTTTCTGCGGCAGGTGCTTCTGCTTATGCTATGGGAAATTACATAGAAAAGAAGATAGAAGCTCAGGAACTCCAGATGGGAGGCCGCAGTGTTTCAAGGACGACTGAGAAAGAAAGAAAGGGTACATTTTCCACATGCCTTAACTGCTATGCCAGGTGCGGAATCATGGGGTTTGTAGAATACAGGAGAATAACCAAGCTGGAAGGCAATCCCGCCCACCCGAACAGCAGAGGAAGGCTTTGTGCCAAGGGGCAGGCCGGTGTAAATCTCGTTTATGATCCTGACCGGATCCTGTCACCCATGAAGAGAGTGGGAAAACGCGGCGAAGGAAAATGGGAGAAAATATCATGGCAGGATGCTCTGGATATGACTGCTTCAAAGCTGAAAGAGCTTAAAACTGAAGGTCATCCGGAAGAGTTTATTTTTCAGAGCCCCCGCGATATAACCACACAAAATCTGGCTAAAAGATTTCTCCATGCTTATGGTTCACCCAATGTATTTGCTGATGCCTTTCTTGGCGGGAACAACAAGAAAGTCGCTCATATGCTTTCCTGGGGTTCTGATCTGGACATAAGCGATGTTGCCAACACACAATATATCCTTAATTTCGGCTCCAATCCTTATGAAGCTTTTATATTGAGGACAAGCTTTGTCCAGAGAATCGTAGAGGCGAGGTCAGAGAGGATTGATGAAAATAAGATCCATAAACCTGCAAAGATAGTTACCTTCGATGCGCGAATGTCTCAGACAGCAGGAAGAAGCGATGAATGGCATCCTATAAAGCCGGGAACTGATGCGATTGTGGCGCTTGCAATGGCGAATGTAATTATGGAAGACGGGCTTTATGATCGGGAGTTTATAGAAAAATGGACCAACTATTCTCCGGAGAAGCTCGCTTTGCATCTTAAGAGATATACCCTCGACCTTGCGGAAAAAGAGAGCGGTGTTCCTGCTAACGATATCAGGAGAGTCGCACTCGAGTTTGCCGAGACAAAGCCGGCAACTACCATATCCACAGGAGGGGTTACAAAACATGTCAATGGAGTTTACAGTGAACGGTGTATATTCCTTCTTAATGTTATTACCGGGAATATTGATGTAAAAGGAGGATACTGTATGCCGCGGTGCTTCGCGCTTGAAGATTTGGCACCGGCACCTCAGCCCCCTTCGGCAAAAAGCAGCATTCTTGACCGCCGTGAATCCCCGTTTATTGCCGGTGAGCCTGAGGACCAGGTTCTTTCAAAAATAGCGGGAGGAAAATATAAGTGCGGCGTTTATATGACTTATAACTATAACCCGGCGTATTCGGTTCCGGACAACGTAGGCGCTGCCGCTGTTCTTAAGGATGAGAAACTTATCCCGTTTCATGTTGCCATAGATTCGTATTACTCGGAGACTTGTGACCTTGCTGACTTAATCCTTCCGTCTGCAAGCTATCTTGAAAGATGGGAGCTTGAATCTCCACCTGCAATGAACTTTATTCCTTTTGTAAGTTTAAGACAGCCTGTTGTGAAGCCGCTGGGTGACAGCATGGCATTCACAGATATCATTATCAAGCTTGCAAATGTTGTCGGAGAAGGAGTTGCCGGAGCCTTCCCGTTTAAGGATTCAAAAGATTATGTGAGGCAGATTGCCTCAAAAATACCCGGGCTCGATGCAGCAGGCGGAATTGACTACCTTGCACAAAATGGCTTCTGGGCTGATTCAAACGTTGTTCCTGAATACCAGAGTTATAAGCAAAAGGGATTTAATACTCCTTCCGGAAAAATAGAGATTTACTCGGAACGGCTTGAAAAAGCAGGGTTTGACCCGCTTCCTTCATATCATCCCATAGAAGAACATAAAAGCCTTAAGGGGGATGAGTTTATACTTGTTAAATTCCAGTACAATGTCCATACCCATGACAGGACATCAAACTGCATGTGGCTTTCAGAAATCATCCATCATAATGGAATCTGGATAAATGCTGATGTTGCGGAAAAAATGGGAATAAAAAAAGAAGATATGGTTAAACTGACTTCCAAAAAAGGGAGTATTACAGGAAAGGCATGGCTTACTAACGGCATTCATCCGCAGGTAATTGCAGTGTCTGACAGCTGCGGGCATAACAAATATGGACATGTAGCTCTTGCTGAAAGTTTCGAAAGTGAAGATCCAAACACTGATTTCATCTGGTGGGAAGAAGAAGGGAACGGAGTTAATCCTAATCCCGTGATTGCTCTAAAAGCTGATCCCATAGGCGGCGGTCAGAGCTGGATGGACACTGTTGTAAGGATAAGCAAGGCATAAAAAAATTTTCAATTCGAATAAGGAGGTTTAGAGGTGTTTAATAAGGCTGTTGATTTTTTTGTAAAAACTGTGAGGAAGATACCGCACTTGACCTTCAAGGGATGGTGTGTGATAGGAGTTATTGCCATTATTGCAGGAAGTACGTCTTTTGTGGTTTTAGAACAATATACTACGACGAGACGGCAGTTCTGCATGGGCTGTCACTATAAGCAGGCTTATTCCGAATTCTGGAGGGAATCCAAGGTCCATCCGGAAAGTGTGAGATGTCCTGAGTGCCACACCAAACATGAACAGATAATCCCGCGCTACTATTCAGCTGATGATAATATGGTAACTCCTAACTGCATCAGGTGCCACGAGAATATTACAAAGACTAACGAGCAGATTGGGTTTAAAACTAATCCTCTTAATATTAAAATACCGCACAAGTTCCATCTTGAGGATGTAGGTGCGCAATGCACTGACTGCCATGCAAACATTTCCCATGACAAGGAGGAACCGCAGACTAACAGGCCCCGCATGGAGAACTGTTTCAAGTGCCATGAAAAAGAGGACACAAGAGAGTCGTGCCTCAAATGCCACTATGAATGGTAGAAAAATGGTGAGGAGAATTTTTTAAGGAGAAATAAATATCATGTTTGCAGCACTAAAAACTGTTTTATTGGCTTTTGGGATAATAACCTTTATTCTCTGCCTTGGGACTGTCTGCCTTTACTTGATGCAGAAATTCGAGCTTAGCAGCACCAAGAAACAGTAGACATAGAGCATAAAATAAACCATAAGAAAAACTTATGGTTAAAATTTCAGGACATCTCGTTGGGGAAAAGACTACTAACCTATTTATTTTAAGACTTTTCTTTGTTTTTGTAATTCCCTTCTTTTTGTTGATATCTGCATGCGAAGAAAAGCTCATTGAAACGCAAGAACACCGGATAATTCCAGGAGCAAAAAAAGAGAATAAACCAATCGTTAAATTTGGAGTAATTTCCCGCTATAACCCGGTTCTCATGTATAAGAGGTACCAGCCTATAATGGATTATCTTACTGAAAATACTCCCTACAAATTTGAATTAAAGCTTGGTTCCACCTATGAAGAGACAGTTGAGGACCTTCATTACGGAGAAACCGAAGTTGCTTCACTTGGTGGAGTTACCTTTGTGGAGTCATGGATTGCATTTGGGGCAAAAGCAATACTGAGAAGCAAGAACGTCTCAGGCAAAGGGTTTTATTATAGCGATATAGTTACAAGAGAAGATAGCGGAATAAACAAACTCTCTGATCTAAAAGGCAAGACATTTGCTTTTGCATCAATAAAGTCAACATCAGGGAACCTGTTTCCGAGGTATCTTCTCTGGCACAACGGAATAGGTCTTGAAGACATAAAGTATGTTAACCTTAAGCACCATGATGCAGTAGCAACAGGGGTTTTGAAAGGAAAGTATGCTGCTGGTGCCCTTAAAGATGTTGAAGCTGAAAAATATAGCCGTATGGGACTTAAGGTTATTTCCAGGTCTGATCCAATACCTTCTGTTCCTATTGTTGTGCGAAGTAATGCTGATCCGGAGATGGTAAGCTGGATTAAGAAAGCCTTGCTTAAAGTTAACCCGGTAAATACCAGAGACAGAAATATTGTAAAGGACTGGGATGAAGAGTTCAAGTTTGGTTTTATGGAAGCTCGGAACAGCGATTATGAAATTATAAGAAAGATGATAGAAGATATCCCGGTAAGCTGCGGAGGCACTTGCCATCCGAAAAATATCTTTAAAAACGGAGCTAGAAGAATTGGGAAAATGGATAAATCTCAAGACTAAGTTTCTCATATCAACCTCCCTCATTATAATATTAGTGCTTGCTGTTACTGGTTATATTCAAAAAGAGACGCAGAAGGAGCTTCTTGTCGGGAAAGTACTGGAGAATGGCCGTATCCTAGTAGAGTCAATAGCCATGTCCTGTGCCAACACCCTGCTCTATCAGGAACTGGGACTGATAGAGGAGGGCGGTCTCCTTGATAATTTCATAGATGAGCTTATGGAGAAAAAAGAACTTCATATACAGTATGCAATAATAGCCAATGAGAACAACCAGGTGATAGTGAGCAATGATTTTAAGATGCATGGTACGATGCTTAAGGACATTGTAAGCCTGAATTCTTTCAATTCTGACAGAACAATCGAGCAGGTATATTATGACAGCATCACTAAAAGCGAGGTTCTTGATATATCATCGCCGCTTTCCATTGCCGGTAAAAGATGGGGGACACTGAAAGTTGGTTTTTCTCTCGATTTTGTGAGGCCTGTCCTTTACTATTACTACAGGCGGATTATTCTCATTGGGCTTGCTGCCATAGTTTTGTCTGTCATCACGATTAATTACATTTTCAGCAGACTGACCGGACCTCTTATAAGCCTTTCTGGAAAAATAAAAGGGATAAGCAGTGCTGATGATTTTTCGAGGATCGAAGTTAAAAGCAGGGACGAAGTCGGAACACTTACTGAGGAATTCAACAGCTTCATGGAGAGGTTAAAAGAAGCAAGAGAGAATGTTCATGAAGCTCAGAGGAGGATGATAGCTCAGGAGAAGTTTTCGTCTCTTGGCAGGCTATCTGCGGGAATAGCTCATGAGATAAACAACCCTCTTGACGGGATAAAGGACTGTGTGCAAATGCTTGAGAGCGGAGTCAGGGATGAGGAGAAAAGAAAAAAATATTTCAGGATGACGCGTGACGGCTTGAAGCGGATCGAGGAAATTGTAAGGGGATTGCTTGACTTTGCCCGTGAACACCCCTTTGACATGCGGGAAGTCAGCATATCAGATATATTGTTTTCAAGCACCGAGCTTTTGAAATATAAACTGCGCGAAAAAAAAATAAATCTGTCAGTCGAAAACATACTGACTAACCCTGTTATAAGGACAGACACTGCAAAGCTGCAGCAGGTTTTGATTAATCTTTTGATGAACAGTATAGAGAGCCTTGAGCATAAAAATAGCGGAGAAATAACACTGCGCGTCTATGATTGTAGAAGGAACGAAGTAAACTTTGCCGCAATAGAGGTTCAAGATAATGGTGCCGGTATCAAAGATGAGGACAAGGATAAGATTTTTGAACCTTTTTTTACAACCAAGGGACCGCGTGAAGGCACCGGGCTCGGACTCTCGATAAGCCTTGGCATTGTTGAAGCGCACGGCGGTAAAATGGAGTTTGAAAGCGAATACGGGAATGGTACTCTTTTCAGGGTACTGCTCCCGCAGTGAGATAATATATGTGTGTGAGGTTTTGTTAATATGACATTGAAGATTATGGTTGTAGAAGATGAGGAGATAAAGAGAGAGACTATAAAGGACTTTCTTGAGGAGAAAGGATTTAATATTTTGGCATTTGACAATCCTGTCTCCACACTCTCGAACATAGGGAATTTTGACCCTGATATTGTAGTGTCAGATTTAAGGCTTCCCTCCTTTGACGGGATAACCTTGATGAAAAAAGCAAAGGAGATAAAGCCTTCGCTTGATTTTATCATAATGACGGCTTTTGCCTCAGTTGATACAGCGGTTGAAGCAATGAAGCAGGGGGCTTTTGACTATATAAAAAAGCCCTTTGAGCTTGAAGAACTGCTCGTGATTATAGAAAGGTTAATCAAGATAAAAGAGTTAAAGTCAGAAAATCTGCTGCTTAAGGAAAAGCTTGAAGATAAGTATGACTGCTGCAATATTGTAGGCAAATCAAAAGAAATGCGGGCTGTCTATGAGCTGATTGATTCAGTTTCTGACAGCTCCTGCACTGTTCTCATAAAGGGGGAAAGCGGAACCGGGAAAGAACTTGTAGCAAACGCTATACATTATAATAGCGTTCGAAAGAACGGGCCTTTTATCAAGATAAACTGTTCTGTTTTCAATCCTAACCTTCTTGAATCTGAACTTTTTGGTCATGAAAAAGGAGCTTTTACAGGTGCTATAAGAGAAAAGTCAGGAAAATTTGAATTGGCTCATCGCGGGACAATCTTTCTTGATGACATTGATGACATGCCGTTTGATTTACAGGTAAAACTCCTGAGAGTATTGCAGGAAAGAGAGATCGAACGGGTCGGGGGAAACAAGCCAATATCTGTTGATGTTCGCATAGTAGCAGCTACCAAAGTTGACCTTAAAGCAAAAGTGCAAAAAGGTGAGTTCAGGGAAGACCTTTATTACAGGATAAATGTTGTAAGAATAGACCTTCCTCCTTTAAAGGCAAGAAAAGAGGATATCTCACTGCTGTTTAATTTTTTTCTGAAAAAATATTGTGAAAGGGAGAAGGTAAATTTTCCGGAAATTAGTGGTGCTGCATTGACTCCTCTTTTTTCATACAATTGGCCCGGGAATGTGAGGGAGCTTGAGAATTTTACGGAGCGGCTCGTGACATTGAATAAGAGTGTTAGAGCCATAGATGAAAAGATGGTGCGTTCATTTATGCCTGAAAATGAGAGTTCATTTTTCGGAGATGTCATTTCTCTGATTAATGAGAGTAAAAGCTTCATAGAAATAATCGATCTTGCTGAAAAGGCATTATTGAAATGGGCTTTAAGAGAAGGCAATGGAAACAAGACTGCTGCAGCTAACCTGTTAAAAATGAAAAGAACAACTTTTTGCGATAAATTATTGAAACATGGGATGGAAGAGTAAATAGTACCCCTTTTTAACGGTTATCCGCTCAAACTCAGCCGGGAATCCGTTATCAATGTTTGTCCAATAAATCAAAATGTTATTTATATATTGAGCCCGGCTCTCATAACTTTATCGAATATTTTCCGTCACTTTGTCATAATCCGCATCTGAGTTTCTCATTATTCCATAATTTAACATTCTGAATTTCCTGCTTTTATTCTACTGCCTTTAATAAAAACTTCTTTCCGCATGACTGGCACATATTTTGCAAAAGTGTTTTCTGCAGTTAGCAGGTTAGGTACTGTGGTTTATCTATTCCACCCTCTTCCAAGAGGTATCCTCCAAAGTTCCTTGAGGAAGAGGATGGAAATAGAGGAGTTCTATTTTTCGGAGGATAATTTAATGTTAGGACTTGGGATTCAGGAATTATTGGTAATTTTATTAATAGTTTTTTTGATTTTCGGAATGAGAAAACTTCCGGAGATAGGCGAAGGACTGGGGAAAGGGATAAAGAATTTCAAAAGCTCTTTGAAGGAAATCAATTCAAATCAAAATGATTAATATGGGGAGGTCGAATTATGCTCAAGAGACACAGGTTATGGTTAATAGGGTTTTTTATTCTTGCCCTTTCAATACCTGCATATATGGTGTTTTCTGCAGGTAAACCCAAAGTCGTAACAGTGACACCCTCGGCAGGCTCTCTCGGCAAGACTGTCAAGATAAAGATCAAGGGATCTAATTTTACAAAGACTAAAGGGAATAACATATTAAATGTAGAATTCAATGATTCCCAGCTAGTTGTAAATTCTATAAAATATAAGTCCTCCAAGCTTATCGAGGCAAGTGTGATAATAGGACCTGAGGCAACATTAGGGAAAAAGAAAATTATTGTAACCAACCCCAACGGGAAGAAATATACAAAGGCAGGTGCTTTCAATGTTAAATCAGCGACTGTTGAAATAGAGGATTTTACAGGTTCCTATGTTTCAATTCATAACAGTACTTCTCAATCTTACAGGAACGACTGCACAAATTTTGCGTGCCATTTCAGCATTATGACTGAAAAAAGTCTTAAAGCATCGGTACCTACATTTCATATGAAAAAGCTTTCGCTTCCGGCAATTCCGGGGGCAACCAAAACTGTCAAATGTACATATTGTCATAAAACAACTGATATTGTTGAGGGCTCTGCCAAGAACATCCGCAGGAATGTTGACGTTGAGCTGTGTGTGACATGCCATAAGACTAAAACGTATGCAAAGTTTTACATGGAATAAAAAATTAAAAAGTTCAGAGGAGGAGAAATTAAATGAGCTTAACGGATAAAGAAAAGAAGAAACTCTTTGTGACAAGAAGAACTTTCCTGAAAACAAGTGCTGTTGCAGCAACAACCACAGCATTTATTGGCGGATTCAAGGTTGGAAATCTTGCAGCCCTTGATGATGACATAAACCCTGACCCGCTGGCTGATGCCGACGGGGTAAAGATAATAAGAACAGCATGCATGATGTGCAATGCGGGATGCGGTATACAGGTTAAAGTTGACATCAACGGCATAGTTCAGAAGGTGGAAGGCAATCCCTTCTGCCCCCACACCAATGATTATTCAACAGCAGGCGCAGAGGCGGTTCTTTCTGATATTACAGATCCTGATAAAAACTCGGGAACACCATGCGGCAGGGGAAATGCCGGTATAAAAACCCTCTATGATCCTTACAGAATAAAGAACCCGTTGAAGAGGACCGGCACAAGAGGTGAGGGGAAATGGGAGGAAATCTCATGGAGTCAGGCATTTGATGAGATAATAAACGGAGGAACACTTCCTGAGGGGGCGTTCGAAGGATTGAGCGCCATAAGAGGAACACCTGATTCATCCAAAAGGGCATCAGAGAAACTCACATCATCAGACACAAATTATGCAGATGAGGCAAAAAGCGGGGATGCCTCAAACTTTGGCTACAAGGCAAACCAGTATGTGTGGATAAGAGGAAGAGACCAGATATCCCAGATAACAAAGAGGTTTAATGACAGCTATGGCACTATAAACCATATAGAGCACAGTTCCCTCTGCAACACAAACTATGCGCTACCTACAAAGACCACATTCACTAAGCCAAAGAAGGCAGCTTACGACTACCTGAGAGTTGAGCTTGACAACGTGGAATATCTGGTACTTCTGGGGACAAACCCTCTTGAGGCAAATGTTGCGACCAATTATTGGGCAAGAAAGCTCATGAGTATGAAGGCAAAGGGCGGAAAGCTCATAGTGGTTGACCCCTTCTTTACGCACACTGCTTCAAAAGCTGACCAGTGGATACCCATAAAGCCCGGCACAGACCTTGCGCTGGTAATGGGTATTATGAGAAGGATTTTAGACCAAAACACGCATAGCAGCAGTTATCTTTCCATACCAAATGAGGCCGATGCAAATACGGCGGGCTACAAGAACTATACCGATGCCGCATATCTCGTTGAAACAGCGGAAGGGAAAGGCGAGAAATTCCTTGACGCCTCTGCCGCTGGACTCACTGACGGCGTGACGACTCTTGCCTCAGATATAACTACTTCAACTACTGTTATACCTGTAGCTGATTCAAGCACATTCCCGGCTAAGGGATTTATAAAGATAGGCTCGGAATTAATCTATTATCCTGCAAAGGATGATACAGGCAACACACTTGGCACATCGGGAAGCGGATGCACGAGGGCAAGTTTTAATACAAAGGCGGCTTCTGCGTCAACAGGTGCATCAGTGGTAGTTCCTTTTACAGTAAGGAAGGATGACGGTACTATAACCCTCTATTCTTCAACTTCCACAGCAACCCTTGATTTTGAGGGTACGGTCAACAGTGTTGAGTGCGCAACTTCCTTTACGCTCCTTAAAACACAGATAGAAAGCAAGACAGTCAGCGAATGGGCAGCACTCTGCGATGTAAGCTCAACTATTATAGAGGCTATTGCTGATGAGTTGTCATCAGGTACAAAAAAATCCTGCGTGGAATCTTACAGGGGAGCATGGGCACATCCAAATGGTTATCAGACAGCGCGGGCAGTGATGATTCTCAACACCATAATAGGAAGGGTTGACAGAATCGGAGGATATTGCACACGTGCCCGCTTTGGAGGGAAAGATGCCTCGAAGCCTGTATCAAGCAGTCTTACAAGCGGGATAAGAATTGACAGGGCAGGTTCAGCATATGAAGGCATTGCAACAACTCCCACAAGACAGTGGTATCCTGCTGCAGGCGTTGTAACGCAAGAAACTATACCGAGTGCTGCTGTGGGCTACCCCTATAATTGCAAAGCTATGGTGATTTACTGCCATAACCCAGCATACACACAGGCTAACAGCCAGGGAGTAAGGGATGCTCTTGTAAAGAAAAATGGGGAAAAGTATGTGATACCGCTTTTGGTGTCATGTTCTATATTCATGGATGAAACAGCGGCATTGTCTGACTATATTCTCCCTGATACCACATATTTTGAGAGATATTCACTGCCATTCACAAGCTATCCGACTCTTAAGACAAAAGCCGGCACAATAAGAAGACCCGTAATAGGCACGTACAAGGAAATCACGATCGATGGAAGGTCTGCGCGGATATATGTGCCTGCAGATGCCACTTTGACGGGAAGTTCCTTTGCCACAGCAGCAGAGCTCCTTGCAGCATGGAGCGGACCAATGCCTTATGATGAACAGCTCGTCCAGATGGCAAAGCTCCTCGACCTTCCAAACTTCGGGGCAGATGGAATGGGGACAGGGAAGAACCTTGATACTGCTTATCAGATCTGGGATGAAGTTTTAAAGCTTGGAGATTTCTCATCGGGGCTTGGCGATGAAGGAGCAACCGGTGTTCCGGGCGACAGTTCTGTTGAATATATACAAATGGCAGGCAGATGGGAAAACCCTGCACAGGTTGAAGACTCAAGCGCTACAGGCTGGGTCAAGAATAAGTACGGCGACCTGATAAATATATTCTGCGAGAAGGTTGCCCACTATAAGAACGCATTTAGCGGTGAAGAATATTCGGGAGTGCCTTTATGGGAGGAGCCATACGTCGGACTTAAGGGGGCGGAAATAGATGATACCGAATATGAATATACTCTAAGTACATATAAAAGGGCATGGCATACCCAGTCTAGGTCAACAAGCAATGAATGGGCGCTTGAGATTCAGCCTGAGGGATTTGTATATCTCAATACAAGCGATGCTGCCGAACTCGGAGTCCTGACCGGAGACATAGTTGAAATATCATCTCCAAATGGCAGCAGCATAAAAGGGAAAGTTAGGGTAATTGCAGGGCTTAGGGCAAAATCAGTTGTTGTTGACCATCACTTCGGCAGGGAATGGTTTGGCTCGCAGCCTTATACTGTTGGAAGCACTGCCACAGACTATAACGCCAAGATAGGAGCAGGTCCGAACGGAAATCTTGTGCAGAGGGGTGATCCGGATTTTGCAGATACATGCCTGACAGACCCTATTTCAGGGCAGGCATGTTTCTATATAAGCAAGGTCAAAGTTGAAAAAGCTATATGATTATTAAAATAAATTGAAAGGAGAGATAAGTATGAGCCAGCTCGGATGGACCATAAATTTAGGGAAGTGTGTAGGATGCAGGGCATGTGCCATGGCATGCAATGCTGAATTGAATACTAATAAAGGTGCAAGGTACAGGCAGGTGATTGAAAAGCAGGGAGGAGACGAGTCTGCCCCCAAGAGACTCTTTGTGACGATGTCCTGCTTCCACTGTGACGAACCTGCTTGCCTTAAGTCGTGCCCTGTTGGCGCCATATCAAAGGATGACAATTTCGGGATAGTGCTTATTGATCAGGACAAGTGCATAGGTTGTAAGTACTGCGCAAAGGTTTGCCCTTATAGCGCTCCGCAGTTTAACAGCGAGACCGGCAAGGTTGAAAAATGCACATTTTGCGTTCACAGAGTGCTTGATTCCGGGCGTACGAGTCTCACAGGGCTTAAGCCTGCCTGTGCAAACACCTGCATAGGAAAAGCTCTCAGCTTTGGTGAAGATGTGGGGAATACCGGTGAAGCACCTGTCAAATTTTCAGACAGAAAACATACCAATCCTTCTGTGACATTTGAATGGGGGAGTGACGATTGGAACATAACACCCTGGTGAAGGAAGAAACAGCAAACCGAAACTCATTCTATGCCTTTTTTGCAAGGGCATTTCTTGAGCCACCTGATGAAGAGTTTATCGCTGCCGTAAAGGAATTTGTTCCGGAGCTTGAAACAGATTCAAAAAGTGAGCTTGTACAGGAATACCAGCGGCTGTTCAGAATCCCCTACAAATCCTATGTGACACCTTATGAGTCTGTTTTCAGAAATGGAAGCAGCAGACTTTGGGGGGAATCCACTATAAATGTAAAGCAATTCTATTGCCGGTTTAAGTTTAACTATGCAGCGAAGTATAATGGACCTCCTGACCACATAGGCTTGGAGCTCGCCTTCATGGCTTGCCTTTGTGAAGAGGAGGAAAAATTGTTGTACCAGAAAAATAATAAAAAGAAGGTTGAAAAGCTCTTGTCTGCTGAGAGTGCTTTCCTCAAGGAGCATCTTCTCAAATGGGTGCCGATGCTTAAGGATAAGATTTGCAAAAATGCTTCATGCCAATTTTACAAGACTCTCTCATCAATACTTCTTGAGTTTTTAGAAAGCGAAGCCATTAACCTTTCTCTGCAGTAACTCTCCAAAGGTTCTTGCTCCAAGTATTTATAATGCTGCCATAATATTCTTTATGGGACTGGCAAAAGTGGTTTAAAGAATAGATCTGGCATTTGAACATTCCATGGTTTCCATTGTCTTAAAAAAAGATATCAGATATATCTTAAGGAAAGTTTGATAAATTATTTGGAGGGATTTGACATGAAACTGCAATACTATTTCAGCACTACCAGTCCTTTCTGTTACTACGGCAACAAGAGAATTTTTGACATGGAAAAGGAATTCGGGATTAAATGGGAACTTAAGCCATATGTAATAGAGCAGCCTGCAGATTCATCTCCACCTGACCCTAAGGAATTAAAGCACATGACAGCCGATATCAGGCGTCTTGCCGGGTATTACAAACTTGAACTTACATTTCCTAAAGGTCCGCCCAAGGGTTCTCTTCATAAGGAATGTTTTTTCATCGCTAATGATGCAGGCAAAGGCAAGAAGTACCTTATTGCCACAAACCATGCTTTCTGGGGGAAAGGGATTGATATAAGCGAGATAAATGTTCTTGCGGATATTGCCAAATCCATAGGGCTTGATGAAAAAGAGTTCAGAGAAAAGTCTGGCGACCCATCACTGAAAGAGCGCCTTAAGAAATCAACAGAAGAAGGAAATGCAGATGGAGTATTCGGAGTTCCCACTCTCATAGTCGGCAATGAACTTTTCTGGGGACAGGACAGGCTTGAGCTTGTAAGGGCCGAACTGGCAAAGGTCTTTAAAAAATAAACTTCACGGAAGTCATGAAAAAATTTTATTTTTTTATTATATCGCTGGTTATTATCTCCGCATGCGCGCACAAGGAGGTTGTTGTTAAACCTCCGCCAAAACCCGTAAAAATAGCTGTTGTTCTCGGTGCAGGTGCATCAAGAGGCTTTGCCCATATAGGGGTGCTGAAAATCCTTGAAGCGAATAAAATTCCCATCAATATGGTTGTCGGAACAAGTGCAGGAAGCTTTGTCGGAAGCCTTTATGCTTATGGCTACGATGGCTTTGAACTTCAAAAGATAGCGCTTACTATGGAGAAGGATGTCATTGTGGATTTTACCATACCTGATAATGGATTCGTGAAAGGCGAAAAGATAGAAAATTTTATCAATAATGCATTAAAGAATACGCCAATAGAGAAACTGAAAATTCCCTTTTATGCAGTTGCAACAAAGATTCCCGAGGGGAAAGAGATTGTGTTCGGGAAAGGGAATACAGGTTTGGCTGTGAGGGCTAGTTGTTCTATCCCCGGGATATTCAGACCTGTGATTATCACTGACAAGATGTATATAGACGGAGGGGTTGTAAGTCCGGTGGCGGTTGATGCTGCCAGAAGGCTGGGGGCAGATGTTGTAATAGCTGTAGATATATTGGCTGACCTTGATAAAGAGAAGCCAACAGGAACAATAGACACCATCTTACACTCCATCAACATCATGTATTCAAAACTTGCGATAAGCCAGCTTGCCGATGCTGATATAGTTATAAGGCCGAAGGTAGGCTACATAGACACAACAGAATTCGAGAAAAGACACGAAGCTATCATCGAAGGAGAAAAAGCCGCTCTCGAAGCAATGCCTCAGATAAACAGTATAATTACGGAACTTAAAAATCAGGGAAGGCTTTGAAAGAAACTCAAAGCAGCGAAGTCCCATCTTTATTTGAAATAAATCCTTTTTTTTATATAATGAAAGCATGAAGCAGTTAATTAAAGCTGTTGCTGTCATGTTTCTTCTTTTGTTTGTTTCTCCTTCCTGTGCAAAAGCCCAGACTGAGAAGAGTGAGCCAACTGTTAGACCATCGGCGCTTGCAGGCTCCTGGTATCCGGCAGATTTTCAAACACTTGCTAAAAATATAAATTCCTATCTTCTTTCCAATACGGGCAGTAGCAGTTTAAAAAAGGAAGAGACAGAGCCTGTCGCGCTCATAGAGCCGCATGCAGGCTATGTATATTCAGGCAAGGGTGCTGCTGCGGGTTATAGTTATCTTTCCGGCAAAAGCTATGACAGGGTAATAATAATTGCACCTTCCCATTATTCCTATTTTAGAGGGATTGCCATTGCCCCTGTTGATTACTTTGAAACACCATTGGGAAGAGCGAGTGTTGACCGGCAGACATGCGATGCGCTTTTAAAGAAAAAAGGGTTTTCATCAAACCTTGAGGCAAACAGACAGGAACATTCCATAGAGATCCAAATTCCTTTCCTTCAAACAGTGCTAAAGGATTTTAAGATAGTCCCACTCCTTGTCGGTGATGTGGGCGGCAGTGAGTATGATGAACTTGCAGAGGCCATAAAACCTTTTGTTGACAGCAGGACGTTGCTGATAGCGAGTTCTGATTTTACCCATTATGGACCTAATTTTAATTATGTCCCTTTTGGTGAACCGGTTAAAGAGAATCTAAAGAAACTTGATATGGGTGCGGTTGAAAAAATAATCGCAAAAGACTCTGATGGCTTTATAAAGTATTTCACTGATACAGGAGTGACTATATGCGGCAGAGCTCCAATCGCAATACTGACGAGAATTCTTCCGGCTGATTGCAAGGGGGAACTTGTTTCCTATTATACGTCAGGAGATGTTACGGGTGATTTCAAAAGCAGTGTAAGTTATGCAACGGTTCTATTTTATAAAAAAGTTTATAAAAAAGCTTTAACAGGAGGTGAAGTGGTGGATGGATTAAAACTAAATACTGATGAAAAGAAGATGCTGCTTGATTTAGCAAGGGCGACATTGCGCCGTTATCTCAAAGGAGAAAGCGTAGATAAGTCCTTCATAAATAATTTCAATGTATCTGATAAGCTCAAACAAAAACGCGGCGCTTTCGTGACGATAACAAAACACGGCATGCTTAGAGGATGCATCGGTTATGTTGAAGGAATAAAACCTCTCTACGAAACCATTGTTGATAATGCAATTAATGCTTCCACGAGGGATCCGCGTTTTGAGCCTATGAAATCATCTGAGGAAAAAGATTGTGATATCGAAATATCGGTGCTCACTGTACCTGTCCCGGTTGCTAATGTTTCTGAAATAGAAGTTGGCAGAGACGGGCTGATAATCGAGAAAGGGTGGAGCAGGGGGCTTCTCCTTCCGCAGGTGCCGGTTGAATATGGATGGGACCGTGATACTTTTTTAAGACAACTCTGTGCCAAGGCAGGATTGCCTTCCGATGCATGGAAGTCAGGTGCGAAGATAATGAAGTTCGAAGCACAGGTTTTTTCAGAGCATGAGAAATAAGCAAAATGAAGAGAAGGAAATTCGTTAAGGTTACTGCAGGGATCAGCGCCGGTTTTATTGCAAGTCTTCTTAAAAATATAAGTTCCGCAGAATCCATTTTTGATACTCTTATTAATAAGATCAATAATAAGATAAACCCCTCTGGTGAGAGCGGCACGGTTCTCAGAAGCACACCTAAAATCCAAAAAAAGCCTGTTGTCGCAGTTTCAAAACGGGGTGACATTAGAGACAAAAACGGAGAGCTCCGAGGCGATGTTCTCCGCTCTATGTTTGATGAAAGTATCAAAAAGATTTTTGGGGTTACTGACCCCCGCGATGTATTAAAGTCACTTTTCCCCGGCACTGATACAATAGGCATAAAAGTCAATTGCCTTGCAGGACGGGGGCTCTCATCAAGCAGGGAACTTGTAGAAGCAGTGATATCAAGCCTTCAATCTGCCGGGATAGAGCGGGAGAGGATAATTGTCTGGGACAGGACAGATGATGACCTTATTCGTGCAGGGTTTACGGTAAACCGCAAAGGAAATGATGTTCTCTGTTTCGGAACAAATAATCTCTATGAACCGGAGCCAAGAATGAGCGGTTCCGTTGGAAGCTGTTTCAGCAGGATACTTTCAGAAAGATGCGGCACCATAATAAATATTCCGGTGCTGAAAGACCATGACCTTGCCGGTGTCTCGCTGGGGATGAAGAATTTTTACGGAGCTATTCACAATCCCAACAAATATCATGACAATGCATGCAATCCCTATGTGGCAGAGCTTAACATGCACCCACTTATAAAGGACAAAGTCCGGCTCATAGTCTGTGATGGTACCACTGCGCAGTTTCAGGGAGGTCCATCTTATAAGCCGCAATGGACATGGGATTTTAACGGCATACTTGTTTCGGAGGATCCTGTGGCGATAGACCGCATAGGCTTCGACATAATTACTGAAAAGCGCAGAGCAGCAGGGCTTAAGCCCTTTGCCGAAGAAAAGCGCGACCCTAAATATATAGAAACAGCAGGAGATATGGGGCTTGGAGTTTTTGATAAAAGCCGGATAAAGATAGTTTCATGATTATTTAGAAAGACAGCGTCCTCATCCCAAATTGAAAAATCCTTTCCAAAGGGCTATCTTATAAAACATGGACAGACGCAGGTTCATAAAATGTGCAGTTGCAGGCGGCTGTATATTTGCCGCAGGTGATATTGCTTCGAATCCTATCCTTCTCTTATCTGAAGCAGGCGAGACGGCAGCAGGGGGAAATCGCTCTCTTAAAGAGTGCATGTATTATAAGAAAATCGACCAGCTTCGTGTAGAATGCCTGGTGTGTCCGCGAAAATGCAGGATTGCAGATATGGAGCGCGGCTACTGCGGCAACAAGGAAAATCATGGCGGCACTTATTACAGTTTAGTATATTCAAGACCATGCGCGATTCATACAGACCCGATAGAAAAAAAACCTCTTTTCCATTATCTGCCGGCAACTACGGCATTTTCACTTGCCACTGCGGGATGCAATGTTGAATGCAAGTTTTGCCAGAACTGGGAGATAGCCCAGTTCCGACCAGAGCAGGTTGAAAGCGTTTATCTCACCCCGGATGATGTCCACAAAGAGGCGGCAAAACAGGGCGCCCGCTCCATTGCCTGTACATATTCCGAGCCGGTCGTTTTTTACGAATATGTCCACGACATCGCTGTGCTTGGGAAAAAGACAGGAATAAAAACCGTTATGATATCAAACGGCTTCATTGAAAAGGAGCCGATGCAGGAACTTTGCAAACACTTGGGAGCCGTCAAAATAGACCTCAAGGGGTTTACGGAAAAATTTTACAAGGACACATGTAGTGCTGAACTTAAGCCTGTCCTTGAAACATTAAAGCTTTTAAAGCAGAGTAGAATCTGGTTTGAGATAGTTGTGCTTCTTATCCCGACGCTCAATGATTCGCCGGCAGAGATAAGGCAGATGTGTTCGTGGATAAAAACGAATCTTGGCACAGATGTACCTATTCATTTTACACAGTTCCATCCAACTTATAAAATAAAGAATCTTCCTGTAACCCCTGTCTCAACACTTGAGATGGCAAGAAACACTGCTATGGCTTTTGGCTTGAACTTTCCTTATGTAGGCAATGTTCCGGGGCACCCGGGGGAAAACACCTACTGTCCTCAGTGCAAAAAGAAAATAATTGGCAGGGTTGGTTTTTACATCACGGATGTTTCGATTGAAGGTGGAAAGTGCAAGTTCTGCAAACGACCGATTCCCGGTGTCTGGGGGTAAATTATATTACACGGCACGTTCGGGGAACGTGCCCTACGACGAATAACTATATTGCTCTACGAAATAATTGTAGGGTCTGCTCCCCGAGCAGACCGACGTTGCTCCCTGCCGAAAAAAAGGAAAACAGTCCATAAAGCTGCAATAAGAAAATTGATAAAGCCAATCAGATAACATGTAAATTCAATGCCGAGGATAGGGACGAGGATTACCCCTGTTGCTATGGCTCCAAAGAATGCCCCCAGATGGTCCATGTTGTCAACTGCGGCGGCAGATTTCTGAACACTCATACCTGTAAGCGAAAGAATCCTCCCTGAAAGAGGAAACTGAATTCCGGTCAAGAACCCTGAGACCGGAATAAGAGTTAAATATGCAAACTCCTGCATGATGATATTTCCTGCTTCCATTGCGATGAAAGATTTTAATATTTGAGGCAAGGCAATTATAAAAAACATTATCAGCAATTGATTTAAAGCTATGGCTCCCTGACATTCGATCAGCCCGCCCTTATATTTCATCCCCGCAAATCCGCCAACCGTAAGTCCTCCCATGAATAGTGCAATGATAATCCCTATGAAGCTGTAGAGATAACCGAATATGCTCTGGAATGAGAAAAGCAATATTATGCTCAACGCCATTCCTGAAAAACCTGTGATGAATATGGCGAGCCTTGTGTTGAATGAAGCCTCATTGAGTATATTTTTCCGGCGGGTGAATAAAATATAAAAAAGCCTTACTGAAAAAAATAAAAATGGTATAGAACAATACCAGATGAATTTAATCTTTCGTAAGAACTCCGCGAACTTTGCAAAAAAAGTAATCCCTCTTCCTTTTACAGAGTAGAAATCCCACAGCATGAGGTTATAAAGATATGTCACAGGAGCCATATCAGTATTTGCAGCTAGCGTTGAAGATGATGATAACTTGCTTTTTATGAAGGCAACTCGTTCAGGCTGGAGGAGAAGATTGAAATGATAAGGGGTAAAGTAAGAGCTTTTGATGCCGCGAGCTTTAAATCTTTCAGCAAGCTCGCTTATATCAGAGGTCGGCGAGCTCTGTGAATCGCCTCCCATTAAAAACATTCTTTCTCCGGGTGCCGCAACTATATTTTTAAAGACACCTTTAAGCGAGTTGTAAACTGAAGCAGCATAGAGAAGCTGTTTTCCTGCAAGATAGGTGGACTGTGATGAGATGGATGTTATAAATATTCCTCTATCGTTTAATTTTTCTTTCGCCTCCCTGAAAAAATCTTCTGTGAACATTCTGTTAATCATCGCATTAGATGGATCGGGAAGGTTTGAAAATATGATGTCATAGTGTTCAGACGATTCTTTTATGAAATATCTTCCGTCGGTGTTGTGGATGTGGAGCCTACTGTCTGCCATTACCCTCAAGCTTTCCTGCGGAGCATATTTTGTTATTAATTTTATCAGGTACGGATCAAGCTCTACATAGTCAATGCGCTCTACCGGGTATAAAAGCATTGTCTCGACTATTCCGGCGAGTCCATCCCCGATAAGAAGTATTTTTTTAGGATTGGGATGTTCATTCATTATGAAATTTCCGGTCAATGAAGCACCATATTTGTCAGGAAATGAAAAGGAATATATACCGTTAAGATAAATATTGTATTGACCGCTGTTCCTGCCAATGGAGATGTTCTGGTACTTTGTGTCAGCAGATTCTATGAGTTGAATATCACCTCCAAGGCTTTGCCATCGTTTTTCTATTGAGAATGAGCTAATCCCAGTGGACAGGCCTGTTACTAAAGAGATGAAGAATAAAATGGCAATTACACCAAATAGCAATGGTCTGAATTTTACATGAGATATCGCAGGATAAAGAAGCGCGAGGAGCAGGAAGGCACTGGTATTTAAGAATATCAGTGTTTCAAAGGTTGAAAAATAGATAACAAAGAAAAAAGTATAAAAACATCCCCCCGCAAGGCTTCCGGCAGCTTCGGCGGTATAGATTGTAGTTATGCTGCTTTCTTTTTCCGGTGTTGCGGTCTTCTTCATCATGCAGAAAATAGGAAAGGTAAAACCCACGAAAAAACTTGCTGTGCTGATAAGTATTATTGAAAGAAACAGGAGCTTGATAAAAGGGATATACTCTCCGGGCTCAACATTAAGGAAAAATCTTGCATACCGTATTGCCAGTATTACAGGAAAAGAACTTAAAGGCATGAATATCAATGAGGGAAGAAGGAATTGTTCTGACTTTTCCGATTTGATTTTACCGGCTAAAAAAGCGCCTATTGATATACCGCATAACCATCCGGAAAGAGTAAGACCAAGGCAGAGCTCGCTGCCGAACGAGACAACAAGTATTTCACGGACTATTGCTGACTGGAGAGTAATGCCATAAAAGCCGGTAAAAAAAGTAAGAGCTATGATGGCATTGGATGATGTCCTGATAGACATGCTTTCCCCTTAGTCGCGAAAATTATCTTATCTCTGTGAACAGCGAGACACAGTGCTCTCCGAAACAGCCGGCATGGCGAAGCTCTGCTGAAAGCCGGTTGTTCTTTTTAAGGATTGATTCATAATCATCTTTAAGGATATTTCCCGGCACAATGTCTTCCCTGTGAAAGCATGGGATAATCTCTCCGTCGCAATTTAAAACAAGAGATGTCCCTCCCATGCCGCACACTTTTGGCCTGCCGGGCTGATTAGAATAAAGCGAGAGAAGAAGCTTCACAAAGGCAAGAGTATTAAATGATTTTCCCCATTCAAGTAAAACATTCTTTAAGTTATCGAAATCTTCAGGGAGAAGGTTCGCAATGGACAAATTACGTGCTTTTTCGTTGGTTTTTCCACTGAAAGATGGGATAAAGGCCGGCTGAATTATAAGTCCTTTCCCCATCTTGCGGGTAAGCTGCAAAGCTTTTTGTGCTAATGAAAAATTCACTGATGTGAGAACAAAGATGAAAGTAAGTGGGATCTCCATATCCTCTGCGGCAGAGGTGATCTTTCTTTCAAGTTCCATTTCATCAGCGCTGTCGACATGAAGAGAAACTGATATTGCTGAAAGACCGCTTTTCTTGAGCTCCTTCTTTTTCTCGTAAGTCAGGAGGTCTCCGTTTGTGAGAAGCAATGTAAAAATATCAGCACTTCTAAGCTCTTTTATTAATCTTTCCAGACCGTCAAAAAGAAGCGGCTCTCCTCCGCTTAAGATTGCATTGGCAAGCCCCTGTTTTTTGAGAAAATCAGTAAAGCGGAGTATATCTCCGGAATTGAGCCGCTCATTCCTTTTCCTCTGGTTTCCTGTGTTATAAAAACAGAATGGGCATGCGCGTGTGCATTCAGAGTTCAACACTATGAAAAGCAGCTCTATCATTTGTAATTGTAAGTTAATAAAAAAAATCTTGATACATTATATATTTGTAATAGGTTAAGTCTACAAACGTGTTTGCAATATTAAAAGAAGAAAAACAAAGGTAATAAAATGGATGAATTTGGCTGCCCCTCGTTTGAAGAAAAAATAGCGCCTGTGCATACCGCAGTTATCGTGGTGGATGTACAGAATATTTTCTGCTCAGGAGAATTAAAGCCTTTGACATCAGGGATTGTGTCGCCCATTGAAAAGTTTCTCCGCACTGCGAGAAAATATAATGTTCCAGTGATTTTCATTAAACAGGATGTTACTGCTTTTAAAAAGTCTCCTACTGCAAGAGAGATAATAGTGAGAAATGGAAAGGCTCAAATTCTAAAAGACAATTCTATGGACGAATGGGCAGGGGAGCTTTGCATCAAGCCTGAACAGACTGATATCATATCTCCCAAGACTGCATACAGTGCATTCTTCAATACTCCATTTGAGGCAACTTTAAACTCGATGGGGATAAAAACCATAATTGCAACAGGCTGTGCGACCAATGTCTGTGTTGAGACAACTGTCCGCGATGCCTTCATGAGAGGCTTTTATGCAATAGTGGTTAAAGACCTCACGGCATCATATGACGCAAAACAACACGAGTCAGCTCTTGAAAATATAAACACCAATTTCGGCGAAGTGAGGAGCTCTGGCGAAGTCCTTGCAGTCTGGGAGAGCTAGCTTTAACAAAGAGAGTTTGAGAGTTCTTGATTACTGTCAAAGAAATTTATGCTGAGTGTATTGTCCTTCATAAGGACAGCGCACTGGGAACATTTGTGCTTCTTGTAAAGTCTCCGGGGGAAAAGTGGTTTTTCCCGAGAGATAAGCTTCTTGCAGGGGAAACTGTAGAAGCTTGTGCTTTAAGGGCACTGCGGGAAAAAACAGGAGTCAATGCAGTTCTTAAAAAGAAAGTGGAAGACCGGATATACTGGTACTCTAATAAAACCAAAACCGGAAATCCCGTAAGGATTTTAAAGAAGATATATTTTTTCCTCTTTGAATTTGTCCCATCGCGGGCTACAAGCAATTTGAACATAGCTCATGCCGAGTGGATCTCTGCTGATGAGGCGCTGTTCATGCTTTCAAACGAGGGCGAAAAAAACACCCTTAAGAAATGCCTTGCTCCCGGCAAATAGATATTTTTTATAACAGGGCTTAAAACGGGAAATCTTTGAAGAACCTTTCAGCCCAGTCGTGTCCGAAGAAAACAGTTACAGGTCCTTTCCCCGGGTCATTTTCCTGATATACCTTCTGGTAATGCTTTTTGTAATCATCTATCTCTTTTTTTACAGCAGGGTCTGTGATTGGTTTTGCGTCTTTGAGGTAACTGATGTAAAGGTCGAGATATTTATTAAAAGCTACTTCTATTTCAGGTTCATATTGTTTCTCGCAGCGTATGTATAACTTATAGCCAGACTCAAATTCCCTTCCCCATTCTGATAATTCCTGTTTTGCTTCTATTATTTTAGGGATATTCTGCCAGCTTTCAAAAACCGGTTTCATTGGTTCAATATATTTTTTCATGTAGTCTTCTGTTCTTCTCCACGGGGTTATGTCAAGTATTGCAAATGTTCTTCTCACAGACTCGACAATATCATAGGAAAAAATTGGAAGGTCGTAGATATCTTCAGGGACGATGACGCCATTTCGTACATATACGGCTCCTTCTGCATTCAGCTGCGCGAGCCTTATCTTCTTTATCTTATCGCAAGAGTAGGCTTCATAGACATGCTCCATGGTGGCCCCATCTTTTTCCTTCTTGATGTATTTAAGGTCATCTTCAATCTCAATCGGCTTTAAATTATACAGAGCAGAAAAGCGGTTTTTCACTATCTCATTGAAACGAAGCTTCATTGTCTGGGTCATGATCAATCTCCTAATTGTAAAAAATTAAATAATAGTAATTATTATAGTGTGCATATAAAGTTATTATGAAAAAAATGTAAAGAAGTGTTTGTGATTTGTAAATTGAGGAAATTTATTGGACAAAAATCAAGATAAGAACAAGTTTTAAAAAAATACAATGATACATTTTAAATATCGTATCCATAGGTTAAAGCCATTTTCCCTTCAATGAGATTTTATCTCAAGCAGTAATTCCGTAATGCTTCTGCGTACTGCTTTCCATGCATACTTATGTGATTTTTCATCATCTCCGGCATAATATTCCCATGCAAAGTTGTAGGCATCCCTGTATATCTCCTGCGCTACATCTGGTAGAATTTCCTTAATGCTTCTTGGTATGTTGTTAAGTTGTGGATAATGCATTTTCCCCCTCCTTTTAGAGTAAAATTTATTTTCTCTCTATTTACTATTGCAATTGGCATGCCAGAAAGCAGATTTGGAAAATGGGAAAAGTTATTCTTTAAGGCAGGAAAGTTTTTATCCTTGAATATCAAAGAATTAAAGTTGTGTTTGATCTATTTAAAGGAATTTTTATTGATGAAGAAATTTAAGATTCTGAAATTTGCTGTCAAAATAGTTTCGATTGTGGAACTTTTTGGTTAAGAATCGTCAAAAAGATACCTTGTAGTTCTTGTAAAATATTTAACAGAGAGATTAGTGAAAAAGTAATGACAAGAGGTTGGCAAAAAAATTTTTATAAGCTGAAAATTTTTTGATTTTTATTTTAGAAACAGTTTTTATCTTGGAAACACTTAGTTCTCTGAGTGTAAATCAGGATAAAAAAGGTTTTGATGAAATATATAAAAATAAACAGATAGTTTACTGATTGTCTTTTATAAAATTGGCAACAGACCTGTCCCAGGTTTTCTCACCTTCTTTAGAAAAAAAACATCCGGGTATTTCTTTTCTGCGGCGGTGGTATGCTATACATTCACAGCATATTCCTCTTTTCTCACAAGAGTAAGTGCATGTACAATCGCCGAGGTTTTTTTCCTTGTTAGAGCATTTACTGTTCATTTTTTGCCATCCATAAAATTTATCAGATGTAATTCCAGTTAAAACCTAATCCGAAGGGGCAGCAAATTTTTCCAAGAACAGGGTTGTTAGTATTCTCGTCTCTATACCATGCAGCGATTTTAAGAAAATATTCTCCCACTGTTCCTGACATCGTCCCATTGCGGTTATAGTTCCAGACCTGTGACTTGGCTCTCTTGTTTATCTCGATTATGAAATAGACTCCGCCATTCTTCATTTCCACAATATCTTCCTTGCTGGGAACAAACCCCCCCTTGTTATCACCAAACTGGGTGTGTGAATGAAAATCGCCTATTAGCTTTGCAGGGCTTCTGACGTGTTCCAGAAAATACTCTATCCTTCGGTGCGCATTGTGATTTCTTTCAACCTCTGATGCGTATCTTTCACAGCTCTGATATGCTATGGCATTTTCAACTATAAAAGAATTTTCACTTCTGTAGCCAAGAAGTATGCCTAAGGTTTCCTTGCGAAAAACTTCAACTGCGGCAATAACCATGCTGAGAAAGGCATTTTCCGATATAAAAACTTCCATTTTATTCATGACAAGTGCAAACTTAAGAAAAACTTATCATTTTGTAAAGAAGTTTTTCAGAAAACTATTTTTTAAATATAACTTATTGAAATATAAGAATATAATTATGCAATAACATGCTCCCGCACTGTTATCCTCTCTATATCATTTATACCGAGGCCTAATTTTGCAGCTGAGGCTATATGTCCTGCAAAGGGTGATGAAAGAGGTTTTCCCAGTTCAGATGCTTTTTTATCTATTATATTAAGCCCAATCGTATCAATGGCTACCAAATCAGCTGATGCAAGTATCTGATTATTAATCCATTGCGGCGGACCAAATGGTCCTCCTTCATAAAGCCCAAGCAATCCGTCAAGAATTACAAATCTGGTTTTTCCTTTTATTACGGGGGAGTTGTTAAGCTCTGCAATCTGGGGGTTGCCGTTTCTCGCATGCATATTCTCTATGACTTTAATAGCATCCAACCCTTCTACCGGTGGAAGATATGCAAAATCCATTAATGGTATGTATCCGAATGCACTTTTTAAAGAAAGTGTTACCCCTGCTTTTGTCGCATTAGCAGATGCCGGGTTTACAGCATTTTTAAGAACCGGAACATTAATGATATAATCTGACATCTCTGTCAGCAATCTCGACAGGTTCAATTCCATTCCAATGCTTGGTATGGTTGCTTTGATATTTTTATCAAATCCTATTTTTTTGTGGTCATGGCCAAAACAGCGCACCCCTTCATTACTGTCATTAATTTTGTAGCCTGTTTTTAGAAATGATGCGTCAAGCTTGTCCCATATAAGAATATTTGATGGTTTAATACCGGCAGCTATGAGGCTTTCTGTAATAGCATACGTAACTTCAGGATGTGTTGGAAGCTTTAGATTCGTTACATTAACTTTTAAACCGATTGTCTGCCCTTCTTTGTAATCATGAAATATCTTCTGCCATGCGTCAGCGGATTTTTCTTTTCCGGTTGCAAGAACTAGGGCTTTTTCAACCATTTGTTTTACCCTTGCTGCATCTATCTTGCCATCTTTGTTCACTGACAGGTTGTCTGTAACGACTGAAACCATCGAGTTTGCTACGCTGGTATTCAATAAATCCTCTGCAAAAAGCATATTTGGCAGTCCCGTTGACAAAACCAGAGCACCTGCACCGGTTCTTTTAAGAAAGGTTCGTCTGTCCATTATTTGGTTTCTCCTTATAATGATAAATCCTATTTTAAAGGAAAGAGTTTTGCAGCATTTGAAAATAAGAGCTTATCAAGGTCCTCGCTGCTGATTTTCAGCCCCTTTGCAAATTTTATATATTCATCATGAGAGGCAAGCGCGTAGTCTGTTCCGAAAAGGAGCTTGTCTGCCCCTCCGGAATATACAATATCTTCTATCTTTGAACGGAGCCGCGCCTTCATCTTTTCTTTATAAGGGGATTTCCCTCCGGCAAAAAGACCGGAGATATCGCTGTAGGCATTAGGATTTTTAATTATTACTTCCATAGTGTCAGTAATCCATGGAAACCCCAGATGTGCAATGATTATCTTTAAGTCAGTGAACTTGCAGGCTACATCGTCGAGGTGAAGAGGGTGGCAGTATTTCACAGGGGCTGCCGGGAAAGCCGGATCTCCTGAATGAAAAATTACCGGAACATCATATTTCATGGCAAGTTTGTATATGCGATCGCATTTCTTTTCATAGGGGTAGAAAGCTATATAACCGGGATAAAGTTTTATTGCTGAAAATTCTTTGTTGGAGAGGCATGATTTTACAAAATCAAATTCCTTTGGATTAATGGATACAGGATTTAAAGTTGCCGCAGCAAGAAAGTGGGGAGCATATTTCTGAGCAAAATCTCTTGCATATTTGTTGCTGAAGGTTCCCATGATAAGAGCTTTTTCTATATTGTGACGTTTCATATCCTCAATGAGCCCTTGAGGAGAATAGTTCAGCCCCAGCTCTTTTGCCTGTTCAACTGAACGGTCAAACTCGAAATGGACGTGTATATGGCTGTCGAATACCCGGCGAGCCTTTTCGTTTCTTTTATTTAATATTTTTTTTGCCATTAGATGCGTATTGAAAAATAATATTTTTTATAAGATATTCTTTCCTTTAATTCAATGTGTAAAAGGAGTTTTCTGATAAATGAAGGTTTACCTTGATAATTCTGCCACATCATTTCCCAAACCAAATGAAGTTTTAAAGGCGGTGACAGAGGGGATAACAAAGTTTGGAGGCAATCCGGGACGGGGAAGCAACAGCATGTCCCTTGCTGCATACAGGGAGATATTCAAAGCAAGGGAGAGAGCTGCACGTTTTTTCAATATAAAGGACAGCAGCCGATTGGTTTTTACCTCCAATGCGACAGAGGCTTTAAACCTTGCAATAAAAGGGCTAAGGCTGACATCAGGGGAAATCATAACTTCTTCAATGGAACATAACTCTGTGATAAGACCCCTCTCATCCCTTGTTTCTCAGGGATTAACTCTGAAAAAAGTAAAAAGTTCTGAGACCGGCGAGGTTGACCCTGATGATTTTAAGAGAATGATAACCGGAAAGACAAAGCTTGCTGTGTTCACTCATGCATCAAACGTAGTCGGGACAATCCTTCCCATAAAACAGATTGGCCGCATATGCAGGGAGAAGGGGATAATATTTATAGTTGACGCTGCCCAGACCGCCGGGTGTTTGCCCATTGATGTTGAAAGCATGTGTGTGGACCTTCTGGCATGTTCAGGACATAAAGGGCTTTTGGGGATACAGGGGACCGGGCTTCTTTACATTGCTCCATCGATTAAACTTCAACCTTTAAAGGAAGGGGGAACCGGAAGTTTTTCTGATGATGGGAACCAGCCGGAGGAACTCCCTGACAGGTTTGAAAGCGGGACTCTTAATACTCCCGGGATACTTTCCTTGTGTGCAGGGATAAAATTTATCGAGAAGAAGAGCATTAACAAAATAAGAGAACATGAAATGATGTTAATTAAAAGATTAGTTGAGGGATTAAAAGGGATAAAAGGTGTGAAAATATATGGTGTTGAAAATGAAAAAAAAAGAGCAGGACTTATATCTCTCAATATAGAGGGGATTCATTCCTCCCGGATAGGGGATATATTGGATAAAAAGTTTGGCATTATTGTAAGGACAGGACTTCACTGCTCGCCGGAATCACATAAAGCGGTTGGCTCGTATCCGGGGGGGGCCGTAAGATTCAGCCCAGGGTATTTTAATACAGTTGATGAGATTGATTATTCGGTTAAAGCTGTAAAATCCCTTGTTCGATAAAGGGGCTTCAATTTTTTTAAGTTGCTGTGTTTTTATCATTTTCTCATTTTTTTCTTGACTCAGTCTTTATGGCTATAATAGCATTTAGAAAAATATCCTTTTGTTAAGAGAAAATTAATAGTTTGTAAGTCATCATTAAGTTTTTAACTGAATTATTTAAAAAATTGGTGAAGGGGGTGGTGGTACAGAGTAGAAAAAGTACCTTTTAGATAATTTTAATAAATTAATAATCTGAATTTATTTACTGTTGTATCTTAAGCAAGGAGGGAATACGGATGAAAAAAGTGGGTGTAGCATTAGTTATGGTATTAGCTTTATGTCTTTTGCCTCTTTCCAGTGTAAAGGCTGAGACAAAAGCGGATGTTGAGAACAGACTCGATCAGATTGAAAAGGAAATAGCAGCTCTTAAAAAAGAAGTATCAGGACAGAAAGAAGCATGGGAAAAGAACATGGGCTTCCTGAAGAGCATCAAGCTTGGCGGCGAAGTCAGAACAAGATGGGAAATACAGAACAACTTTGATTTTGCTAAGAACAACACAGATGATTTTTTCCTTATGAGAACACGTTTTTCAATTGAAGCAACCCCGATAGATAATCTCAGGATCTTCATACAGGCTCAGGACGCAAGAGTCTGGGGTGATGAAGAGAATGGTCTTAATGGATGGTCGAGAGGCGGCGACTCGGAAAGTCAGAGGACTGCAAGTGATGACAGGATAGACCTGAAGCAGGGATATTTTGATCTTCAGAACATCGGCGGACTTCCTGTAACCGTGAGAGTAGGACGCCAGGTTCTTTCCTATGGCGATGAACGCCTTGTTGGTGCTAATGACTGGAGTAATTTCGGAAGAAGCTTTGATGCATTAAAGCTCATCATCAATCCTGCTGAAGGCGCACAGGTTGATGTATTTTACTCAAAAGTTGTTGAAAGTATAAGAGATAATAGACTTGATGAAGATTCAGATATAGATTTCTATGGAATATATGGAACTACCACCAACTTTGCTGATGTAGGAATAAAAACATTTGATCTTTATGCTTTAATTCTAAGGGACAACGGATTCAACAATGATGATAACGAGAAACCTGGAGTTTTAAAGTTTCCTGCAGAAGTAGATCATAAAATCAAGAATCAAGGTAATTCAACAATATATACTGTTGGCGCAAGAATGGCTGGAGTTATTCCTGTTATTGAAGCCATAGACTACAATTTAGAATATGCTGCTCAATACGGGACTATTGGTTCCGCTGATAACTATAAAGCTGTAAAAGATGCAAAGGGAAACATTAAAAAAGATAAAGATGGAAAAGATATTTATAAAAAAGATGGTACAATTCCATCATCTAATTTAAATGCATGGGCGGTGCACAGTGAAGTTGGTTACAGTATGCCTGATTTCATGATGAAGCCAAGGATTGCTGCTTTCTTCAATTATGCAACAGGCGATGCAGTGCCGGGCGATAAGAGAAATACCACTTTCGTAAATCTCTTTCCGACAAATCACGACAAATACGGGATGATTGATTTTATGAGATGGCAGAATATGCAAGATATCGGCGGTAACTTAACAATAACCCCGATTGAGAGCCTGACAGCAAAAATTGCGTACCATCGTTTGTGGCTTGCTAAGAAAAATGATGCATGGTACGGATCTCCAAGGCGTGACATCTTTTTTGTTACTAATGCAAACAGAAAAGGCGACGGAGATAATAACGTAGGTGATGAAATTGATCTTCTCTTAAAGTACACCTACAACAAATATGTTGCTCTTGAAGCTGGCTATTCTGTATTCTTCGCAGGCGATCTTGTTAAGCGCGGCGGAACAGCGGATGACGGTGGTAAAGCTATTCAGAATCATAAAACAGAAGCAAACTGGGGATATGTACAGGCCAAAATAGGCTTCTAATATTTTCCAGAGAGTAATCTCAGGGGAAGGATTTTATAATCCTTCCCCTTTTTATTTTATTAAATAGAATCGGTGGCAGTCTGCCGTCGCTTATCTCCTGATTTCCCGTTAACACACAGGCTTGGGCAGGTTCCGCGTCAGGCACCTGCTGTTCAGTGCCAGAGCGGGACTGACAAGCCTGTCTTATATCTCGACAGTTACATAAAGCGCGGAAGGATCTTCAATTCTCAGGTTGAATGCTTTATTTACATCTTCAAGACTAAATCTGTGGGTTATTATTCTGGCAGTTTCAACTTTACCTTCTTCTATCATCCTTAAAGATTCTTTCATTTCAATAATAGTGTGGGCTGATGCTCCCTGTACCCGCAGGCTTTTGCTTAAGACCTGCCGGAAATTTATCGTATTGTCCTCATTTCTTACAGCAAGCGCAATGAAGGCCCCCCCTTTTCTTGTAGATTTGATAGCCGGCTCAATCGTTGGCGCATTGCCGCCGGCAAGCTCGATAGATACATCAACTCCTTTCCCATCTGTTTCTTTTAAAATTATTTCTGCAGGATTGTTATTTTTCGCATCTACAGGAATGCTTCCTGCCAGTTCTGAGGCAAGCTTTAGTCTTGCCGGGTCAATATCAACTGCAAATATCTTCGAGACATTTAAAGCTTTTAACTGCATGACCATCAGTAGCCCTAAATTTCCTGTTCCGAAAACTGCTGCTGATGTTCCTTTTCCTATGCTGACGCCGGAGGATTTTAGTCCGTATAGATTTACCGCCATATGGTGCGTTGGGACAGCTTCCTCGAAACTAAGCTTTTCAGTGAATTTAAGGGCTATATCTTCTCTTGCTTTTATATATTCTGAAAACACTCCTGGAACATGAAACCCGTATGCTTTTATTTGGGGGCAGAAGTTTTCCCGTAGTTTTCTGCATTCTTCGCATACGCCGCATCCCCAGAAAGGCTGAACAACAACCCTGTCGCCTTCCTGCAATTTTTTTACCGATTTACCTTTAGCTTCAACAATTCCGGCTGCTTCGTGCCCGGGTGTGTCCCCGTCGGAGAAGGGCATTATTACAGGTTTGTCATATTTTCTGAAGCGGTACGTGTCAGTGCCTGAGATGGCACAGCATTTTACCCTGATAAGTACCTCGTCATCAGAAATTTCCGGTTTCGGCGCTTCTTCTATCACGAAGCCTTTGTCAAACCCTCTAAAACGCGCAGTTTTCATAGATGATGTTTGCTCCATTTGTTTGATTGTCGGTTTGGCTGTTCCCTCGTCAGGCACCTGCTGTTCAGTGCCAGAGAGGGACAGGCAAGCCGAGTTAATTTTCTATATTCAAATTAATATGCAGGTTCAATAAGGTTTTATCAAAACCTTCAGCGCCTCTCCACTCATGGCAAGCTTAAACCCTTCCTCCCATTGTTCAAGCGGGAGTATATGGCTTACAATGGGCTCGATATTAATTTTACCCGAACCAAGTATTTTTATCCCCTCAACCCAGCATGGGGTCGGGTCTCCCCTGCACCCTAATATGGAAAGCTGCCGCCCCATGACTTCTCCTGCCATGTCAATCTCGACAGGCTCATAGCCGGCACCCGTTAAAACAATTCTTCCACAATTGCGTGCAAGCGCAATTCCTGATTTTACCGCTTCACCTGAGCCTGCTATTTCAATTACGATGTCAGCACCTTTCCCGGTTATTTCCCTTACTTTTTCTTTTATATTCTCCCTGTCTGCAACTATGACGTTGTCTGCCCCAAGCTCTTTTGCAAGCTCAAGCCTTTTCCTGTCTTTTTCAAGACCTGTGACTATTATTTTCCCCGCTCCGTAGAAACGTGCGAGGATTACCATCAGAAGACCAATAGGACCGGGTCCAAGTATAACAACGCTCTCAAGAGGCTGGAGTTTCCCCACGACTTTCACTGCATTTACAGCAAGGCTAAGTGGTTGGAACATGGCGCCTGCTTTAAAAGATACATTTTCCGGCAGAACATGGAGATTTCTTTCAGGTATTACAAGATATTCGCTGTATGCTCCCTGATAAAGCATATAAGCGCTGGATGTAGTGCAGAAATTATTTTTCCCTTCAAGACAGAAGATGCATTTGCCGCATGGATTGGTTGTTACCTCTCCTACAACCCTGTCACCTGTTTTTAGCTTTTTTACATTGGTACCTGTCTCAATCACAGTTCCTGTGAATTCATGCCCGAGCCCAACCTTTTCCCTGTTTAACACTCCTTTGGGGAAGCCTTTCCTGTAAAGCATAAGCTCTGTTCCGCATATCCCGCAGTATTCAACTTTTACTATCACATCCTGCGGGGCATAAGGATTGCTGCCAAGCTGAGGCCGCGGTATATCCTCAATAAGGAATTTGGAATCAGATAAGCGTGCATTCAGTGTTTTCATTGGATAGCTCTCATGGATATTTTTTTACTTTACATGCCAGTGACTTGAAAGATGGAAAGCCTGAGATAGGGTCGCGTGTCTCTATCTCTGTGAGTATGTTCACATTAGCTCCCTCCCATCCGTCAGTTATATGAACAACACCGGCGATGATTTTTGGTGTTATCCTTGCTTTTATATATATTTTTCCCCGCTTGGTTTCGACCGAGCATGTCTCGCCTTCCGAGATACCAAGTTTCCCTGCATCTTCATGGGATATTTCAACAAAAGGTTCAGGACACATCTCCTCTAATGATGGGATCTGATGGAACTGCGAATGTGCAAAATACGGGAATCTCCCCCCTGTTGTGAGTATGAGAGGATAGTTTGAATCAGGCACCTCCGCAGGCGGCACATATAAAGGAAGCGGATTATGTCCTGCTGATGAAAGTATTCCTGATACAAGCTCTATTTTCCCTGATTTTGTAGGGAATCCCTTTTCACGGCATGTTCCTATCGGAGGGGATAGCTTGCTTCCATCAAAAGGATTTTCCTCAATATCCTTAAAAGTTTTTCCAAGAGGTTTAAGGAGATGATTTATCCCTTCTTCCTCGTCCTGCCAGGGGAGCTCATTTTCAAATCCGCATTTTTTCAGCAATTCATGCCATATCTTCCAGTCAGGAAGTGTATTGCCGGGATCAAGTATTTTTTTCTGAATTGATAAGGGCTGCATGATGGAAAGCTCTGTTCTCTCTAAGAATGTTGAGGCTGGAAGCACTATCTGTGACAACCTTGCCGTCTGAGACATGAAGGTATCGATTGTGACGAGCATATCAAGGCCTGAAAGGAATTTCTCTGTCTTCGCTGTATCAGGCCAGGTCATGAGCGGATTGCCGCCATCAACTATCATTCCCCTTACCGCTTCATCAGCATTTTTTTCTAACAGCTCAGGGAAAACCATTGCCTGCCCCTGTCTAAAGGAGTTTGTAAACAGCGGATGTTCCTTTGTTCCTGCTGGCGGTTTCTGCGGTGCCCTTGGTGCAGAAGCTTTTGCAGGGGATAATGGAGGCATGAAGGGAAATATATTTCCACCCTCAATATCAATATTCCCGGTTATCGCAAGAAGGATAGCCGTAGCCCTTACATTCTGTGTTCCATTGGTGTTCTGGTCAAGCGAACTTCCCTGGTCAATACATGCTGGTTTTGAGTTTGCAAACTCCTTTGCCAACGATATGATAGTTTCCTTGTCTATGCCTGTTCCTTTTGCAACCTCATCAAGTGATAAACCGGATATATTTTTTCTGAGCTCTTCAAAGCCTGTAGTGTGTTTTTCGACGAATTCTTTATCATAAATGTCTGCATCGATTATTACCTTTATCATTCCCAAAGCAAGAAGGCCGTCTCTGCCGGGTATTATCTTTATATGCCTGTCTGCAATGCGGGCTGACTGTGTGGTGCGCGGGTCTATGACTACGATTGTTGCCCTATGCTCCTTCTGCCTCAGCACGCTTACTCTTGAACGCATTGTTGATACAAGAGGGTTTGTTCCCCAGAGAATAATGTAGGAAGATTTTTCAAAATTGGGAGACGACCATCTGCCGAAGGTAACCATGTTGGCAAAGACCTTCGCGATATTGCAAAGTGAACCGGTACAGGAAAAATTAGGAGTGCCATAGACCTGGCAGAAGAGTCTGATAAGATGCATTGCCATTCCCTGCGTGATAAGGGGATCTCCGAAGTAGACAGCAAGGCTTTCTCTTCCATATTTTTTTTCGAGTTTTTCAAGGCTTTCGCATATTGAGCTGAATGCATCATCCCAGCTTATTTCTTTGAATTCCCCGTTTACTTTTTTAAGGGGTGACTTAAGTCGGAGAGGGCTCGTTACTATGTCTTTTGCTTTGATCCCCTTGATGCAAAGGTTTCCCTGAGTGTACGGATGTTCCCGTGCTCCGCGAATTGATACAATATCGTCTCCTGATTTTTCAATCTCCATCCCGCAGTTCTCTACGCAAAGCCCGCAAATTGTCCTCGTTAGCTCTCCCATGGTTTTATCCTTTTAATATTGTAAATTTTAATATTGGCTTGCCAGTCCCGCTCTGGCACTGAACAGCAGGTGCCTGCCGCGGGAACTGCCAAGCCATATATTAACAGTGATTAATGCAAATATCTCTGCAGATATATAACTTATCAGAAATTATAATGGTGTAACAAAGGAGGCTCCTGCCCTGAAAGTTTCTTCAAGCCCCTTCTGGTCCCTTTCTATTATTCCTTTTTTGTAATATTCCCCCCAGAATCCGCAGGCAGTTATGATTTCAGAAGTTATCACATTGAAAAGCTTCAACAGCATTACCTGAAATTCTATGATGTGGTTATAGGAATCATTGCTTGGCCATCCCCATGTTCCTATCAATGCACCGCGCTTCAGCGTGCTTATTTTTGGAAAGTGAATCGGTGCGCGAAGAGGATGCATCCTGTCAAAAAATGCAGCCGTAAGGGCGCACTCCCTTCCTGTGTAAACAGGAAAACCCAGCACAACGCTGTCAGCTTCTATGAATTTCCGGTAGACTTCAGACATGCCGTCTTTTAAAACGCATATTTCCGGCAAATCAACTTCTGTGCATTTCATGCATCCTAGACAGCCTGATATGTTCATCTTCTGGAGATTGAACTTTTCCACCTTTGCACCTTTAGAGCGCACGCCGTCTAAGAATTTCTCCATCAGGATGTCGGTATTGCCTCCGATTCTGGGGCTTGTCATTATTGCTAATACATTCTGCTCTGAAGGTTTTTTAATAATCTTTGGTCCATTTTCTCCATCAGGACGGTCCCATCTTTTTATTTCTATGAGCCATTCTTTCTCGCTCAATTTTTCCTGAGACTCTTTTTTGCGGGCAAACTCTTCAGGGCTTTTTATCCTTAAAAGCAGAGGTTCATATGATTTAGGAAGTGCATTGACAGCCCCTCTGTAAAGGATGTCGCCGGTTATCTTGGGACTCTTTTCATCATAGGCGATCAATCGTGCTGAGTTCGATATCTTTTCCTTCCATGATTTTCTTATGATGGCAGGCCAGATATTTAAAATCTTGCTTAGAGTATCCTCTGCTTCCTTATCCCAGGAAAACTCATGCATTTTAAACTCCTTTTTTACAGATTGCTGTCTTTAGTTACAACATTCAGCAGGCATGGTGAATTGCTGTTAAATGCCTTTGAGAGAGATTCTTTTATTTCTGACCGCTTTTCAATCGTTATGGAGTTTACTCCAAGCGATTCAGAAAGTTTGCTGTAATCAATTCGAGCCCAGAGATAGTAGTCATCCTGTTTGCCGAACTTTGCACTTGCCAGTACGTTTAGAGATGAATATCCGCTGTTATTCAGGATTATCTGTATGAAATTTTTGCGATTATAAGTTGCCGCAGTTGAAAGGTCCTGACAGTTAAAAAGAAAACCTCCGTCTCCGGATAAACTTATTATTTTACGTTTTTCATTTTTAGCAAATGTCGCTCCTATCGCCGCGGGGAGGGCAAATCCGAGACATCCGAAGGAACGCACTGAAAAGAAGCTCCGGGGTTTTTTGAGCCTCGGGAAAAGATGTGAGTATGGGGTCCATATGGTGTCAGTGAAGATTACCGCATCATTTTTTTCTATGAACTCTGAAAGTTCTGCAAGGAACATCCTTGAAGTGAGAGGGCTTGATGAAAGAGAGCCATTACCTGCAAAGGCTTTTTTCCTCTCGGCAGATAAAAATTCATTATATGTCTCTTTGTAACCATCATTGTGATTCTGAAATCTTTTTTTTGCAAACTGAGAGGAATTTTTTCTTATAATACCTGATGCACCTCTTAAAAAGCTTCCCGCATCTGCTTTTATGTAGATGTCTGCTTTTCTGAACTTTGGGTTTTCATCATCTACATCAATCCTGATTATTTTTTTGGGGAGCTTTAGTTTCCCCATTCTTAAGTTTACAGGGTTTAGCCTTGCGCCTACCACAATAAAGAGGTCAGCCGCATTGAAGATGTTGCTGTCAAAATTATATGGAGGCATTCCTAGTGAAAGAGGGTTGCTGTCCGGAAGCGCCCCCCGTCCTCCTAAGCTCATCAGCACAGGAATCCCTGTAAGTCTCGCAAATTCTGCAAGTTCATCTTCAGCGCCGCTCCTTATGATTCCGCTTCCGGCAAATATCATGGGGCTTTCCGCTTCATATATCATCTTAAGCGCTTTTGTTATCTCCGGTGGCGTCGCCACTTTCTGTTTTACGTCGATGCTAATCTTCTTGTTCTCAGCTGTATCTTCCATGATGTCTATTGGTATGTTTAAATAAACCGGCCCCGGTCTTCCGCGGTTTGAAGTGGCAATGGCATCGGCAACTGCTTTTTGCACATCTGACGCTTTTTCAGGATAGATTATCTTTTTAGTGACAGGCTCTAAGATCTTGAATGAGTCAACTTCGTGGAATGCCTCTATGCCGAGATTTTTTTGCGGATTGTCAACAGTGATTACAACTACCGGGATTGACTGGTAATAACATTCGGTGACCGCAGATACTACATTTGTAACACCCGGTCCGCACATCACCATGCAGACACCGGGTCGGTTTGTTACAAGTGCGTAGCCTGCGGCAGCAAAGCATGCAGCCTGCTCATGTTTAAAAAGAACTGACTTTATTTTTTTCTGCCGTGCAAGACTCGGGTAGATGCTTGACACAGAGGTTCCGGGAAGGTGAAAAACATTTTCTATCCCTGCATCAGCAAGTGTGCCGGCTATAATGTCTGGTGTGCCGCTAACTTTTCCCATTACAAAACCTCCGTAATTTTGGAGAAAGGCAGGATCAAATTTGAATAAGCAAAATGGTGTCTGTTAGTCAAGCGCAAAGTGATTTGATTTTGTGGCTCGAACCCGGTATACTTATTTTGAGAGTGATAATAACATCAGGGAGAATTAAAAAATAATGAAAAAAATCCTTACAGTTGTTTTGCTCATAGTTTTAATAGCAGGGGCATATTATGCCTTTTATACAAAAAAGCCTGCTGTCATAAAGTTTGAGAATATTGACTCTACTCAGCTCCCTCACAGGAAGGTTATTCTTATTGGGCTTGACGGTGCTACATGGGATGTTCTTCAGCCTCTCATAGATGCAGGCTGGGTCCCAAATATTAAATCTCTTTTAGAAAAAGGGACAAAGGCTGATTTCTATACGCGCTATTCCGCCTTTTCTCCTGTCATCTGGGCAAGCGTTGCTACGGGGAAGCTCCCTGAAAAACACGGAATAAAGAACTTCCTTGTAAGCACACCGGGAGAATATGAAGAGATACCTGCCACAAGCATTGACAGGAAGACAAATGCCATATGGAATATACTTTCCCATTTTGGGAAGAAAGTCTCAGTTACAGGATGGTGGGCAAGCTGGCCTGCAGAGAAGGTAAACGGCTACATGGTTTCACAGAAATTTTTTCTCAATGTATTTCAGGCAGGTCCAATCGGCGCAGAGAATGACATGAAGCTTGGCAAGATCAGCAAAGCTTATACTGAAGGCTCAGAAAGGCTGACCTATCCGGACTCCCTTGCAGATGAATTAAAAAATAATATGGCAGCAGCCTCAACGGAAAAGTTTGAATCATCTGATTTTTATAAATTACTTAACTCTGCTCTCTCAAGTGAGAAAGATCCGTACAGGGAAGATCATCTAAAATCCATGCTTAATATTTATAAGGCTGATTTCATGGGAAAAGAGGTGTTCAGTTATCTTAACGGCAAAGACAGGAATATTGATTTTCAGGCTGTTTATTTTGAAGGTGTAGATGCTTCTTCCCATTTTTTCTGGAAAGAATTTGATGAGTCGAAAAAAATTAAGGGAAGTGCATTCAACTCAATTATTGAGCAGTATTACATAGTGGCTGACGGATATGTTGGGGAGATTTTAAAGGCTTCTGACTCAAACACTGATGTAATAATAGTTTCAGACCATGGGTTTGAGAAGAAGAATGACTCACGAAGCCGCGTTTTCCAGTTAAACAGAGTGCTTGAAAAGCTAGGTTTCCTGAAAATGCTTGAAGACGGGAATATTGATTATAGCAACAGCAGTTGCTTTGATTCACAGGCATTTCCTAAAAGTAACATGAGGGAGATTAAGATAAATTTTGCTGGAATTTTCCCCGGCGGCAGTGTGAAGACAGAAGAAGATGCAAAAAAAATCTATGAGGACCTCAAAGATAGGCTCGGCAAGCTCACACTTGCAAATGGAGGAAAGCTTGTTGAGGATATCTCATATGACAGCACAAAAAAAATAATCAATGTAAAGGTCAAATATCAGCTTCCTTCAGATGACATGATAAAATTTGAAGATGCAGGTGTGTCTGTTGACAAGTTGTTCGACCTTTATGATCTTTCCGGCGACCATAACCCCAAAGGGATATTTTTAAGCGCAGGCATTGATATCATCAATGGTAATGCAAAAGAGGGGCGTGAGGTAACTACCCTTGACGTTACACCTACAATCCTTTCCATATTCGGGCTTCCTGTAGGAACGGATATGGACGGCAAGATAATTTCATCAATCCTCAATGAAACGAGCGGGGATAAAGCATACAGAGGTGTAATTAGCTCATATGACAGCCATATTCCTCTTCAGAACTTAAAGGCTTCTGTTTCAGGCGGCAGCGACAAGCTCATGAAAGAACGCCTCAAATCATTAGGGTATATCAACTGATTAATATATAAGGATAATAGGCTTTAATATTGGATTTTCTAAAAAAACACATTATAATAAATTTTAAAAAGGATAAACTATGTCAAAGAAATTTACGGCGGTAATAACTAAAGAAGAAAAATGGTATGTAAGCCATTGTGTTGAGTTGGGAGTGGTAAGCCAGGGAAAAACGATAGAAGAGGCTCAGATAAACCTCAAGGAGGCGGTAGAACTCTATCTTGAAAGTTTCGGAGAAGAAGATGTACCTGAAAGCACAGGTGAAATAGTAATGTATCCGCTTGAGGTTGTCATAGGTGGTTAAACTTCCAGTTTTGTCTGGTAAAGAACTTATTCAAATTTTAAAAAAAGATGGTTTTCAAATAGTTCGTCAAAAAGGCAGTCATGTAAGCCTCCAGAAAGGAGTTTATAAAGCTGTTGTTCCTCTCCATGAAGAACTTGCCAAAGGAACTTTCCTTGGTATTCTGAAGCAGTGCGGGTTGTCAAAAGAAGATATTGCTGACTTTCTTAAAAAATAAAATATATTCTCCTGCCATGAAATAATAAAGTTCCTTGCTTTTGTTCAATTCATTGGATTTGAAAATTTAAAGGAGCGATCATGAAGAAAAGTATCGAAGTTGAGTTTCTCTGGCATCTTGACCAGCTTGTTCTGCCATTTCCTGTTACAATAATAACCACTGTGGACAGCGGGGGGAAGATTAACGCTGCGCCCTACTCCCTTGTTATCCCATTTTGTGCTTCAAAAAAATCACCGCAGATAATGCTGAGCTGTAACAGGAGCTGGCATACCCCGCAAAACATCGAAGCTACCGGGGAGTTCGTTGTAAATTATCCGGGAGCCGAGCTTTGTGAGGCTGTTGCAGAGACAGGACGCTTTTATCCTGAAGGTGTAAATGAGATGGAATATGCGAAGCTTACTGCCATTGCATCTAATAAAGTAATGCCTCCCCGCATAAAGGAGTGCAGACAGCATTTAGAATGCCGCGTTGCCCAGACAATGAACCCGAGTAAAACGCAGATAACTTTTATCGCAGATATAGTTGATGTATCGATTGATGAGAAGTTCCTTGGCATGAGCCGCGAGGAAAGGATAAAAGAGATTAATCTTCCGGTCTATTTCGGCCCGACTGATGACGGAGGAAGCGTCTTTGGTATTGCACAGGAATACAGGCTTTGCTCCCCTGATATCAAACCTGATTTGTATTGAAAAATGCAGGTTAACCAATTGAGGACAATGTTTGGCGTTGTGTTTCGTATTATTGACAACTTCCGCACCGTGTGCTAACCACTTGTCATAATGTGCCTTTAATGCAGCGAATGCGCTGTAAACAATTTAAAACAACTTTACAGGAGGTTAAAAATGAAATTACCTACCCCGAATCCTACGCCGGTAGAGGAAAAATGGAAGAAAATATGCGAGGGCCTTGCGGCTGAAAGGATCAACCTTTACTTTGATCTTAAGAAGGTTCTTGGAGAAGAAAAAGGGACTGAAGTTTTTAAAAGACTTTATGATGAAGGAATACAGAGAATCCGCAAGAATTTCCCCGGCGGCAAACTCCCTGTGGGCGACCTAATGAGAAAAGAGCTTACAAGCTTTCCCATGCTCGGATTTGAGCTTACTATAGACGAGGTAGAGGAAGGCGGAGAAAAAGCTTATTACGAACATCTTACAAACTGCCCATTCTTAAATATGGCAAAAAAAATGAAAACACCGGAGCTTCCTTGTGACTTCCTCTGCAGCTATGACGTCGAGCTAGCTATTAAGGATAAAAGAGGGCGCTGGGAAATTAAATCCCGTATGGGAGATGGCGCTAGCGAGTGTGTATTTAAGATAAAAGAATGGAAAGACTAAAAAAAACAATATTTGGCGGCATACTTTGTCATCTGCCGGTTCGCAAATGCTCACATACTGAAAAGTATGCTCCGCTTTGCTCACCGACAGCTTTCGCGTCTGCCCCTCAAATCTTGTTTTTTTTAAATATGGTAAATTAAATTTTACTCTGGGGTGAACAAATGGAAGAAAAAATAGTCGGCAAGGATTTTCCATGGGAAAAACAGAGGGAGATGCTTATTGAAAGAGTTTCAATGAAGCTTCCCCAGCTTTACCAGAACCTTGTTGCAACATACGGGCCTGAAAAAGGAAGAAAAGTATATGATGATATTTTTGAGGTGAACTTCGTAAAGCGTTCGAAGGTTTTCTTTGGCAAGGATATCGGTGATATCATGATGGCTGAGGTTGATATTTTCCCTGCAATGGGCTGGAAAATATGGATAGATAAGAAGGACGAAGCAGATGGGCCTGCCTGGTATGAACACCTTGAACTTTGCCCTCACTGGGAATCTACAAAAAAACATAAACTTCCTGATCCGTGTGACCTTGTTTGTAACATGGACTGCAAGATGGGACAAAAGTACAAAGTTGGGAATTGGGAAAGACTGAAACATATGCCGTCAGGAGACAGTGAGTGTCTTTTCAGGATAACAAGAGCTAAATAACGCCTTTGAACCTGTAGTCTCTGACTAACTCATATATTTTTGCATCAATGAAAAGCTTGACCAGATAATGGTCAAGCTTTTTTGCTTTTGCCTCATCGAGCAATATGTCAAGGGCTCTTTCTTCTATAACGGCTTTTTTATATGGTCTGTCTGCTGCAGTGAGTGCATCATAAATATCGGATATGGTTATAAGCCTCGACTGAAAGGGTATCTGTTTTAAATCAACACTGCGAGGATAGCCGGAGCCATCCAGTTTTTCGTGATGGGCATATGCAATTGACGGGACCCTTTTTAAATCTTTAGTCCATGGAATCTTGTCGAGAAAATTGAAGGTATGTGTCACGTGTGATTCAATCTCGCACCGTTCTTCATCAGTGAGGCTCCCCTTCTTTATACTGAGGAAGTGGAATTCATGCTCTGAAAGCAGAGGTATTTTCTCTCCATCAATATGGTAATACCTGTCTGTGAGCTTTGAAAGTTCTCCTGCTTTTTCTTCAGGTAGTATTGATGGTTCATTTGCATTGCTTATTATGGAGAAGTACATTTCAAGATTTTCTATCTCCTTTTTAAGCTGCTCGGCGTTATCCAGATAGTATTCGCGTACTGTGAGTGAATGAGGTTCATCTATTATTCCTCTGCATCTGTCCCTGTAGTATTCTCTTTCAAGATATTTCTTGATGTAATCAAAGCGGTGTTTGATGATGTCAAGCTCGAGAGGATAGAGTTTTTTTGCTTTTACCAGGACATTTTCACGCACTCCTACCTTCCCGAAGTCATGAAGCAGTGTGGCATATCTGATTTCCTTGATTTCTTCATTGCTGAACTTCACTTCCCTGTATGGGCCGCTGTCAAGGTTGTTAATGATTTCAGCGAGCCTGACTGTGAGTATGGCTACCCTTTCGGAATGACCTGCAGTAGTCGGGTCTCTTTGCTCTATTGCCGTTACCGATGCCTTAACGAAGCCTTCAAGGAGGGTCTCTATGTTTTTATAGAGAAGGTTGTTCTCTATGCACACGGCAGCCTGGCTTGCAAGGGAACTTACTATTTCTATATTTTCCGCGCTGAATGGTATCACCTGTTTTTCTGTTTTAGCCGGAGCAGTAAGTTTTGATTTGAAATTTTTCTTCCTGTTGATGAGCTGAAGAGCTCCTGTTATTTCACCTGTGTGGTTCTTCATCGGTATTACAAGGAGCGATTTTGTCCTGTAACCGGTTGACTCGTCAAAGCTTCTGTTAAAGGAATATTCAGCTTTTTTGGTGATTGAGTATGCGTCTTTTAGATTAAGGGTTTTGCCGGTAGAGGCTACATAACCTGCAAGGCTGCTCTTATCTAACGGAAGCTTGAGGTCAAGGACATTCTCAAGTGACAGTGTGTCGTTCTGCGCAAGTTTGAATTTAAGGCATGACGTGTTTCCGTCTTTCTCAACCAGGTAAAGGCTTCCCGCATCGGCCCCGGAAAGCTCCCTGCACTTCTTCAGAATCATTGCAAGGAGCTTGTCGTAATCGCGTTCTGAGGAAAGAGCAGTTCCAATGCGGTTCAACTCTTTGAAGTTTTTTTCAAGCGCCTTATATTTTTTTTCAAGCGGGATTTTTTTACTTTTTGAGAGGCTGCTCAAATCTGATTTTCCATTATAATGTTAACTCCATTCCCTCGTAAGCAGCGTATGATTCAGGGAATTCCTTCCGGGCATCTGCTTCGATTTTGTCGATGAATTTGTCGTCATGGTCAGGGTCATGATGGAAGATGATAAGTTTTTTTACGTTTGCCGCTTTTGCAAGAGCGACCCCCGCTTTCCATGTAGAGTGCCCCCATCCTGTTTTTGGGAATCCCTCCTTCCCTGAATATTCGTCTTCCGTATAGTTTGCATCATAGACCATGACATCACAGTCTTTTACGAGATTGAACAGGGATTTGTCGATGCAGCTGAAATGCTCCGTGTCGGTTGCATATACGAAGGACTTCCCTTTATATTCGATTCTGTACCCCATGCATCCTCCAGGATGATTGAGCCTTCCCATCTTTATCAAGACATCACCGTCCTTAAGCACTTCATTCTTATTTATTTCTACAAACGAGATCTTTGCATCCATTTCCTGCAATGTCACCGGGAAATAGGGAAACATTACCTGTCCTGAAAAAAGATGTTCAAATGAATAGGAAAGTTTTGACTCGCCGTACATGGTGATTTTATAATTTTTATTGTACACGGGGAGGAAAAAAGGGAATCCCTGAATATGGTCCCAGTGAAAGTGTGAGAAAAGAAATTTTATTTCATGGCTTTTTCTTTTAAGTATTTCTTTCCCTAGCTCACGTAATCCGCTTCCTGCGTCGCATATATAAAGATTGTTCCCGCATCTTACTTCCACGCACGGAGTGTTGCCTCCATACTTTACCGTTGATTTTCCCGGGGTTGAGATACTCCCTCTGACTCCCCAGAATTTTACTTTGAAAACTTTTTCCATAGACGTTCCTCTGTTTGGAATTGACATTGATTTGATGCTTGGTTATTAGGGAATCATAATCAATGGGAGTCTATTTTGCAATTTTTTTCTGGAGGTGGTGATTAATGTCAAAGATACTTGTTGTCTACCATTCAAAGAGCGGCAATACTGAAAAGATGGCAGTTGCAGTCGGAGAGGGGATAAAAAAGAAGGGTGTAGAGGCGGATGTTAAAAAAGTTTCTGATGTCAATGTAGATGATATCCCTAAATATGACGGGATGATAGTGGGTTCTCCTAACTACTTTGGATCTATGGCAGCAGAAATAAAAAGTTTTTTTGATGTTAGCGTGAAGCACTTCAAAAAACTGGAATGGAAGGTAGGCGCTGCTTTTTCTTCAACCGGTATGCAGGGGGGAGGAGGAGAACTTACCATCATTGACATATTAAAGGCTCTTATGGTCCATGGATTTATTGTTAAGGGAGAACCATCAGCAGGACATTTCGGCCCGGCAGGCATAGGGGCACCAGATGAAAAAATTCTGAAGGAGTGCAGGCTTCTTGGTGAAAAGACAGCTGAACTTCTTTTAAAGGTTAACCGTGGGTGAACCTGTAAGAACACTTGCCATTGATACAACTACCAGAACCGGCAGTGTTGCTGTTTATTCTGTGAATCCCGGTGAATCGGCTGAAATAGTTTTAGAAGCCGGTAAAAATTATGCTGAGACACTCCTCTCTTCCATCAATCGCCTGTTCGAAATGACGGGATTGCAAATGGAAAATATGGAGCTTATCGCAGTTGCCAATGGTCCGGGTTCATTCACCGGATTGCGGATAGGGCTTGCAACTGCGAAAGGGTTGAGTTGTTCCTCTGGAGTACCTGTTAAAACAGTTTCCACCCTTGAGGCGCTTGCTGGAAGAGTAAGCGACAGCAGCTCAATCATTTGTCCGGTGCTTGATGCCCGGAGAGGTGAAGTCTATTCAGCTTTTTTCAGAAGAGAAAGAGACGGCTCTCTTATTAAAACAAGTCCTGAACTTGCATCCAGAATAGAAGATGTATGTGCGGCTATAGATGATGGCGCGGTATTTTTAGGAGACGGCGTTGACACATACGAAAAAAAAATCAGACTCCTCATGGGCGAGAGGGCAGTTTTTGCTCCGGCTCATTTGAGATATCCCTCAGCTCTTGCCGTAGCACAAACTGCTCTTAAAAAAATCGCTGCCGGAGAAAAAGCTGAGACAGCATTGGCTGTAAAGCCATTATATGTCAGACAATCTGATGCAGAGATAAAGCATGGGTGATTGTCCCATCAATCTTTACTTTGCACCGATGGGATTTGATGACCTCGAGGATGTTATTGACATAGAAAAAAGGTCCTTTTCGAATCCATGGACAGTAGACATGTTTGTTTTTGAAATGTGCCAGATAAAAGTATCCTATCATTATGTTGCCCGCAAAGATAACAGTGAAGGACAAATAGTCGGATATATATGCTTCTGGCTTTTTGATGATGCTGATGAAGCGCAAATAACCAATGTTGCGGTGGAACCTGAGCTTCGCAATCTTGGCATAGGAAGAGAGATTCTCCGCTTTGTTGTTGGAATGGCAATAGAAAAAAAGATAAATGAAATGTTTCTTGAAGTGCGGGTATCAAATATGTCTGCAAGGCATTTATATGAAAGTGAGGGGTTCATTGAAATAGGAAGACGCAAAAAATACTACTCGGACACCGGAGAAGATGCAATAGTTATGAAAAAACTCTTATATATTAGATAGTTAAATTGCTTTTATTTGCTTGAAATTTAACTATCTCTCTGTTATTGTTATTTTTTAAAATTACAATTTACACACAGAAAAGGAGCATTAATATATATGCAGAAATCCTTGGGGAGAGAAGCTATGGGGAATAAGGAAGAACTTTTAAAGGCTTTAAGAGAAGAGAATGAAGAATTCAGAAGCCTTGAAAAAGCCCACAGGGAGTATGAGGTTAAGCTTGAGGAGTTTGAGGTAAAAAAGTATCTTTCGCCTACAGAAGAGGTTGAAAAGGCAAGGATCAAAAAACTCAAACTTCTCGGCAAAGACAGGATGGAGTCCCTTATCAGAGACTTCAACCAAAGTGTTAGCCTGAAGAATTAAAGCATTACCATTACTGTTATTGCTTTTGAAAGCAGAGGTATATATTTTTGTCTTTTTTTTTAACCTGCTGATTTTTAAAGAGATGGGGAGATTTAATGAGAAGCCGTGAAGTAAAAGAAGGGATAGAAAGGGCACCGCATAGAGCACTTTTCCATGCCACAGGCGTAAGACCGGCAGATTTCAAAAAGCCGTTCATAGGTGTTGTTACAAGTTTTACGGATCTTATTCCCGGTCATATAGGAATGCGGGACCTTGAACGTTTTGTAGAAAAAGGGGTTCACTCTGCAGGAGGCTACCCGTTTATCTTCGGAGTCCCCGGAATATGTGATGGCATTGCCATGGGGCACAAAGGAATGAGTTATTCGCTTCCTTCAAGGGAGCTTATCGCTGACATGATAGAGTCTGTAACGAATGCACACTGCCTTGACGGCCTTGTGCTTATTACCAACTGCGACAAGATTACTCCCGGAATGCTAATGGCAGCGGCGAGACTTGATGTTCCTTCTATTGTTCTCACTGCAGGGCCAATGTTTACGGGAAGATTAAGAAAGAAAAGGCTGTCCCTTGTAAGGGATACATTTGAGGGAGTAGGCAGATGCAGGGGAGGAGAGATATCGGAAGGAGAGCTTCACAAGCTTGAGCTTGAAGCCTGCCCCGGTCCCGGCTCTTGCCAGGGTCTTTATACGGCTAACACGATGGCATGCCTTACAGAGGTTATGGGGATGTCTCTTGAAGGCTGCGGCACTGCACTTGCAGGTCAGGCAAAAAAGAGACGCCTTGCTTTCGACAGCGGTGAAAAGATTGTAGAACTTGTAAGCAAACAGATTACCCCTCGCAAGATACTTAATCTTAAGGCATTCAGGAATGCGATCATTGTTGATCTTGCACTTGGAGGCTCAACCAATACGGTTTTACATCTTCCTGCGATTGCCCATGAAGCGGGGATCAAGCTTGAACTTGAAGAATTTGACAAGCTCAGCAAAAAAGTTCCGCATATTTCCATGCTTGAACCTGCGGGCGACAATTATATGGAAGATCTCGAATATGCAGGCGGTATACCGGCTGTTCTTTCAAGATTCAAAGACATGCTTCATGATAATATTACGGTGTCCGGAAGGACAATATTAAGCATTGCCAGAGGCTCAACTGTTGAGGATCCGGATGTAATAAGACCGCTCGACCGCGCTTATCACAAGGAGGGCGGGATAGCGATTTTAAAAGGGACTCTTGCTCCTGATGGGGCTGTGGTAAAGCAGGGAGCTGTTTCAGCATCGATGATGAAGTTTGAAGGGACTGCAAAGGTTTTTAACTCCGAGGAAGATGCTGTTAAATCTATTGTAGAGAAGAAAATAAAAGCAGGTGATGTGGTAGTTATAAGATATGAAGGCCCGAAAGGCGGCCCGGGAATGAGGGAGATGCTCCTTCCTACTGCGGCGCTTGTGGGTATAGGACTGGGAGACAGAGTTGCCCTTATTACGGATGGTCGTTTTTCCGGAGGGACGAGGGGCCCTTGCATCGGACATGTTTCCCCTGAAGCAGCAGAAGGCGGACCGATAGGTGCCGTTAAAAATGGCGACCGCATTATTATAGATATAAGCAACAGGAAAATAGACATAGGGATAACCGCTAAAGAGCTTGCGCAGAGGCTTAAAGGGATTAAGCATCCTGTTAAAAAAGATGTGGGCGGATATCTTTCAAGATATGCCAGCCTTGTACGTTCGGCTAATACAGGCGCCATCGTGGAAAGAAGATAGGAAATCATAAATGAAAAAAGGCGCTGAAATACTTGTGGAGAGCCTCATAAAGGAAGGGGTTGAATACATATTCGGACTTCCCGGGGCTGTTCTCTGCGATGTGTACGACGTGCTTTACGATTCGCCGCTGAAATTTATTATCACGCGTCATGAGCAGGCTGCCGCTCATGCAGCTGACGGTTATGCACGCGGTTCCGGAAAAGCAGGCGTATGTATGGTAACGTCCGGACCCGGTGCGACGAACATAGTGACCGGACTCGCTACAGCATACATGGATTCAATCCCCCTTGTGATCATAACAGGTCAGGTTCCCACAAGCATGATAGGCGATGATGCTTTTCAGGAGGCGGACATAGCAGGGATCACGAGGACGATATCAAAGTATAATTATCTTGTTAAGGATGTTAATGACCTTGCCAGAACGATAAAAGAGGCATTTTATATTGCTACTACAGGAAGACCGGGCCCTGTGCTGATTGATTTGCCGAAAGACGTTCTCAGTGGAAAGGCAAAATACGAATACCCGGAAGAAGTCCATATAAGAGGTTATAACCCCAATGTGCAGGGGCATCTAAAACAGATAGAGAAGATAGCAGAAAGAATATCAGAGTCAGAAAAGCCGGTCATATATATAGGCGGCGGCGTAATACTTTCCGGGGCTGACCAGGAGGTTGAAAAACTTGCAGAAGCAATAAACGCGCCTGTTGCAAGCACCCTTATGGGACTTGGCGGATTCCCGGGTGATCATGAGCTATTTCTCGGTATGCTCGGCATGCATGGAACATACTGGTCAAATATGGCTGTAAACCATGCGGATCTGATTATAGCCGTGGGCGCAAGATTTGATGACAGGGTAACAGGAAGAATAGATAAGTTTGCGCCGAACGCAACAGTAATCCATATTGATATTGATCCGGCGACAATCAGCAAAAATGTTCAGGTTGATCTTCCGGTTGTAGGCGATGCAAAAGAGGTGTTAAGAGAACTGAATGTAAAGGTTAAGGAAAAGATAAAGAAAAAACCTGAGAGAGCTTCATGGTTTTCCGAGATCAAAAGCTGGAAGGAGAAACATCCGCTCTCTTACACGAGAGACAAAAAATCTGTAAAACCTCAGTGGGTAATAGAAAAGATATGTGAGATGGCGGGTGAAAATGCGATTATTACAACTGATGTCGGCCAGCACCAGATGTGGGTTGCCCAGTATTATAAGTTTAAGAAACCGAGGACGCTTCTTACATCCGGGGGGCTTGGGACTATGGGTTACGGTCTTCCTGCTGCCATTGGTGTGAAGCTGGCAAAGCCTGATTGTCCGGTCATTAACATTACCGGTGACGGCAGTTTCCAGATGAATATGCAGGAGATTGCAACGGCAGTTGCATATAAGATTCCCCTCATTGTCGTAATACTTAATAATAACACGTACGGCATGGTGAGGCAGTATCAAAGCTTGTTTTACAACAAACGCTATTATGCCACTGATTTGGATGCTAACCCTGATTTTGTCGCCCTTGCTCAGAGCTTTGGCGCTGCCGGACTAAGGGTTGAGAATGAGAAGGATTTTGACCCGATTTTTAAACAGGCTTTGGCTGAGAAACGCCCGGTTATAATAGATATTAAGACAGATAAGGATGAAAAGGTTTTTCCCATGGTTCCTTCAGGTGGATCCGTAAAGGATATAATGGTGAACTGATGAAACATGTAATCTCAGTGCTTGTGGAAAATAAATTCGGAGTCCTCGCCAGGGTGGCAGGTCTTTTTTCAGCAAGGGGTTTTAATATCGCGTCTCTTTCCGTTGGAGAGACAACGGACACCACTGTATCAAGGATGACTATCATAACGAGCGGTGATGATCAGATAATTGAACAGGTAATAAAACAGTTAAGAAGGATTATAGATGTTATCAAAGTTTCGGATCTGACTGATGAAAGTTATGTTGAACGCGAGATGGTGATGATAAAAGTCAACGCCGACAACAAGGTGAGAGCTGAGCTTATGCAGATAGTTGACATATTTCGCAGCAAGATTATAGATGTTTCGCCAAAGGGATTCATAATCGAGGCAACAGGTGATTCTAACAAGATCGATGCTCTGCTTGATTTACTGAAACCTTTCGGGATTAAGGAAATTGCACGGACAGGTTGTGCGGCAATGAGCAGGGGAAGTCAAAAAAATCATAAGTGACGAATCTTAAAACATTGGAGGAAAGCAGAAGATGGTAGCCATTTTTCATGAAAAAGAAGCGGATTTGAAATATCTGAAGAATAAAACAATCGCCATCATTGGTTACGGAAGCCAGGGACATGCACAGGCTCAGAACCTCAAGGAAAGCGGTCTTAAGGTGATAGTGAGCGAGCTTAAAGGTACAAAGCAGTGGGATCAGGCGAAAAAAGACGGTTTTGAAGTTTTGAATGCAGATGATGCTTCTGCAAAGGCTGATTTCATACAGATGCTTGTTCCTGATGAGTTCCAGGCTACAGTTTACAGAAGCTCTATTGCAGGAAATATGAAAGCAGGGAAAACACTCGGATTTTCTCATGGATTTAATATTCACTACCATCAGATTGAGGCGCCTGCTGATGTTGACGTTGTAATGATAGCTCCCAAGGGGCCGGGACATCTTGTCCGCAGGCTTTATACGGAAGGCAAGGGAGTGCCAGCTTTGATTGCAATAAAGCAGGATGCGTCCGGCAAGGCGAAACAAACCGCATTGGCCTATGCAAAAGGGATCGGTTCCGCAAGGGCTGGTGTGATTGAAACAACCTTCAAGGAAGAGACGGAAACAGATCTTTTCGGAGAACAAGTTGTGTTGTGCGGCGGTGTGACGGAACTTATCCGTGCTGGTTTTGATACTCTTGTAGAAGCAGGGTATCAGCCTGAAATCGCTTATTTTGAGTGTCTCCATGAACTGAAGCTCATAGTAGATCTTATTTATGAAGGCGGCATAGCCAACATGCGCTATTCCATAAGCAATACCGCTGAATACGGTGATTTGTCGCGCGGGCCGAGGATAATTACTGATGAGACGCGCTGGGAGATGAAAGAGATTTTAAGGGAAATTCAGACAGGCGAATTTGCCAGGGAGTGGATACTTGAAAACCAGGCAAACCGTCCTGTATTTAAAGCTCTTGCTGAAGAAGGTGCAAATCACCTTATAGAAAAAGTCGGCAAAGAACTTCGCGGAATGATGTCCTGGATAGGCAAGCCAGTAATAAAGTAACCCGGATTTATATACATAATGCGTTTGCCTCTGGCAAAAGACGGGTGGCGGTTTATAATACCATTAGGTATTATAGCAGTGGCACTCTGGCTGACGGATATTTCAGTGTCATTGAGTATCATAGTTACAGCCTTGACCATTTTTGTGATTGCTTTTTTCAGGGACCCTGAAAGGAATACTCCTGAAGGAGAAGGACTGGTTATTTCTCCTGCAGACGGAAAAATAATAAGACTTGAAAAGGTTAAGAACAGTATCCTTTCCGGTGAGGAGCATTTTATGGTGAGCATATTCATGTCAGTATTTAATGTTCATGTTAACCGGATACCTCTCAGCGGGAAAGTGACCGGGAAAAAATATAATTATGGCAAGTTCATATCTGCATTCAAGGAAAAATCTTCTAACGAGAATGAAAATAATGTTATAGTAGTTAGAGGAAAAAAACATGCAGCTGAAGTTGTACAGATTGCAGGACTTATTGCCAGAAGGATTGTTTGCTGGGTCAATGTAGGTGATGATGTAAGTGTAGGAAATAGATTTGGACTCATTCGGTTCGGTTCACGTGTTGATGTTTATCTTCCGGTAAGTTTTGAGCCGGGCATAGTGAAGGGACAGAAAGTTAAGGCAGGCGAAACTATTTTAGGAGTTTTAAAATGAGAAAAGGAATTTATATTCTGCCAAGCCTTTTTACAACAGGGAATGCGCTTTGCGGTTTTTATGCCATAATCGCCTCGATAAACGGGATGGCCTCTGAACTTCTTGGTAATCAGGATGCTTACAGGAAATGGCTGATATATGCAGCTTATGCGATCATACTTGGCGCTGTCTTTGATTGTTTTGACGGAAAAGTTGCCCGGACCACAAAGACTACGTCAAGGTTTGGCGTTGAGTTTGATTCACTTGCAGATCTCGTGACATTCGGAGTGGCGCCGGGAGTTTTGGTATATATATGGGCATTAAAGCCTTATGGAAAGGTTGGTTGGATTGCTTCATTCCTGTTTGTCATTTGCGGTGCATTAAGGCTTGCACGGTATAATGTCCAGACAACAGGAGTCAAGAGCAAATACTTTACAGGATTGCCAATACCTGCTGCTGCCGGTGTCGTGGCTTCGCTTGTAATTTTCTATTTTTCATACTGGCAATCCCTTGAGGGTATTTTCCGTTATCGCGGAATCTTAACTGTGATAGTGGTCTATGTGGTTGCCCTTTTAATGGTAAGTACTTTGAAATTCAGAAGCTTCTCCGGAGTAGAGACCAGTAAGAGCAAACATTTCAATGTGCTCATCGCTATAATATTTTTTATTTTCATAGTGATAATGAAGCCTAACATGATGCTTTTTCTAATGGTGTGGGGATATTTCTTCATCGCACTTGCAGAAGCCCTGTATCTTTTCATCAGAGAAAAGACGGCTCTGCCGGAGGGAGAAAAAGGAACCGCTTTCGAAGGAAGAAGGAGAATCTACAGGCGAAAGATCAGAAAGAACGAAGATTATGGAACAGATCAGAATATTTGACACCACATTAAGAGACGGGGAGCAGGCTCCCGGCAACAGCCTGAATGTGAAAGAAAAACTTACGATGGCATTGCAGCTAGCGCGCCTTAATGTTGATATTATTGAGGCTGGGTTTCCGATAGCGTCAAAAGGAGATTTTGAAGCTGCTGTTGAAATAGCGAAGGCAGTCAAAGGACCTTATATTGCTGGTCTTGCAAGGGCGAACAAGAAAGATATAAAAGCTGCATGGGACGCTCTCAAACATTCGTCACGTCCTTATATCCACACTTTTATTGCCACCTCGGATATACACATGAAATATAAGCTGAGAATGAGCCGTCGGGAAGTAATTGCCAAAGCGGTAGAGGCTGTAAAATATGCAAAGACATTTACCCGCGATGTTGAGTTTTCTGCGGAGGATGCGTCGAGGACAGATCTTCTCTTTCTTGCCGAGATAGTTGAGGCTGCAATAGATGCGGGAGCAAAGACAATAAATATACCTGACACCGTCGGTTATTCGATGCCCGACGAGTTTGGGAATATAATCGCATATTTGAAAAAAAATGTTCCTAACATAGAGAAGGCGATTCTCAGCGTTCATTGTCACAATGATCTTGGCCTTGCCGTCGCAAATTCTCTTGCTGCAATAAAAAATGGCGCAAGACAGGTTGAATGCACCATTAATGGAATCGGTGAAAGAGCCGGCAATGCGTCGTTGGAAGAGCTTACAATGGGACTTTATGTGAGAAAGGATTTGCTTCCCTTTAAAACCAGAATAAAAACCAAGGAGCTGTATAAAGCAAGCAGGCTTCTTTCAAGGCTTACAGGGATTTTTGTCCCGCCAAATAAGGCAATTGTAGGTGATAATGCTTTTTCTCATGAGGCGGGGATCCATCAGGACGGAGTACTGAAAAAAGCTCAGACATATGAGATCATGACGCCTGAAACTGTAGGCGTAAAGGAAAGTCATATCGTGCTGGGTAAGCATTCCGGAAGACATGCGCTGCGCAAACGTTATGAAAAGCTCGGTTACAGTCTCTCCGATGACGAGCTTGAAAAGGCTTATAAGATATTTATAGAGCTTGCTGACCGGAAGAAGCAGATATTCGATGAGGATCTTGAGATAGTAATTGATGAGCAGGTAAGAAACTTTACAGAAATATATAAGCTTATTGGTGTTCAGGCTATCGGAGGAAACAGAGTATTGCCGACAGCAGCCGTAAGTGTACGGAAGGGAACCAAGATCATTTCTGAAACAGCCTCAGGTTCAGGACCTGTGGAAGCCGCGTGTCTTGCGATTGAGAAGATAGCCAATGTAAAAGGGAAACTTCTTGACTATTCCGTAAAATCTGTCTCTGCGGGAAAGGATGCGATAGGAGAAGTATTCCTGAAGGTAAAGTTTGGGAATGGAACGATGTTTGTCGGGAAATCCACAAGTACTGACATCATATTTGCAAGTGTCAAAGCTTACCTAAATGCTTTGAATAAATATCTTTCGAGGGGTAAACCAGAGAAAGTATTAAAGGGTTTTTGAATTTTCCTGCATACTTTAAACAATAAAAATTAAATGTAACGGATTTGGTGCATTATGGGAATGACCATCACAGAGAAGATTCTGGCAGTCAAGTCATCAAAAAAGAATGTTGAATGCGGAGAAATCATAAGTGCCAGGGTTGATATAGCTCTTGGCAATGATATAACGGCGCCAATCGCTATAGATATTTTTGAGAAATATGGAGCAAAAGAGCTTTTTGACAGAAAAAAAGTGGTCTTTGTCCCTGACCATTTCACACCTAACAAGGACATAAAGTCAGCCGAGCAGTGCCGCATATTGCGTGAATTTTCAAGGAAACATAATGTTGAAAATTATTTCGAGATAGGGCGTGTCGGCATTGAGCATGCCCTCCTTCCGGAAAAAGGGATCGTACTGCCGGGAGACTTAATTATTGGGGCAGATTCGCATACATGCACTTATGGGGCCCTTGGCGCTTTCTCTACCGGAATAGGAAGCACAGACCTTGCAGCAGCCATGATTACAGGGGAGATATGGCTTAAAGTCCCTGAATCAATAAAATTTATCTACAGCGGGAAAACGAGACGCTTTGTTTCAGGCAAGGATTTGATATTGTTTACCATCGGTAAAATTGGAGTTGACGGTGCAAATTACAAATCAATGGAATTTACCGGCGAAGCAATAAGCTCACTTTCCATGGATGGCAGGTTTACAATGTGCAACATGGCTGTTGAAGCAGGAGCAAAAAACGGAATTATAGAGCCTGATGACAAGACATTGCAGTATGTGAAGGGACGTTCAAAGCGGGAATTTATTACGTATAAGAGCGACAAAGATGCCAAGTATTGCAATGTAGTTGATATTGACTCCTCGAAGCTGGAACCCCAGGTATCTCTTCCTCCGTCTCCCGGGAATGCAAGGCCTGTAAGCGAACTTAGGAACATTGCCATAGATCAGGTGATAATAGGATCATGCACCAATGGCAGAATTTCTGATCTTGAAGAGGCTGCTTTAATACTTAAGGGTAAAAAAGTTAATCCAAATGTAAGGCTGATAATATTACCTGCAACACAGGATGTTTATAAAGAGGCTATGAAGAAAGGGCTGCTTGAAATATTTATTGATGCAGAGGCTGTTGTGGGACCTCCTACATGCGGACCTTGTCTTGGCGGACATATGGGCATACTTGCAAAAGGAGAAAAATGTGTTGCCACGACTAACAGGAATTTCGTAGGCAGAATGGGTCACCCTGAAAGCGAGATATATCTGGCAGGGCCTGCTGTTGCAGCTGCGTCTGCCATTACTGGAAGAATTACGAATCCGGAGGAAGTCCTGTGAGCGCTCTTAAGTATAAAGGAAGAGTTTTTAAGTACGGTGATAATGTTAACACTGATGTCATTATCCCTGCCCGCTATCTAAATACAATAGATCCCAAAGAACTGGCATCGCACTGCATGGAAGACATTGATCCCGGGTTTCCAAAAAAAGTAAAACCCGGAGACTTCATTATTGCAGCAGAAAATTTTGGATGCGGCTCGTCAAGAGAACACGCACCTATTTCTATAAAAGCCTGCGGAGTAGCGGCAGTAATCGCTAAGTCTTTTGCAAGGATATTTTACAGAAATTCCCTTAATATAGGACTTCCAATTATAGAGTGTCCTGAAGCCATTGAGAGTCTGTGTGATGGCGATGAAATTGAGGTTGACCTGAATGATGGGACAATAACTAAGATTTCATCGGGACAGGTCTTTAAATCAAAACCGTTCCCTGAGTTTGTGCAGAAGATAATAGAAAAAGGCGGATTAATGGAATATGTATCAAGCCGCGAGACAAGGTAGAGCCTTATAATTTATTTTGTCACTTCCTAAGGGAAAGTGATTATTGTATTTTGCAGAGAAATCTGATGTTCTAAATGGAGGGGGAATTATGGCTACTACTAAGACCAAAACAAAAACTAAAGCAGAGACTACCGTTAAAAAGCCTGCCGCTAAAAGAGGGAGAAAACCTAAAACGCAAGTTTCTGATGAAGAATTCCGTGCCATGGTCCAGCAAAAGGCATACGAGCTGTTTGAAAACAGAGGCAATAGTGGTGGAAGCGATTTAGAAGACTGGATAACTGCTGAAAAGATGATAAAAGAGCAGCTGGGTATAAAATGAAAAGAGCTTTTTAAAGAGTGGTGCTTTGAGCATTAAGGGATATATCAGCCTTGTGCTGCATGCACATATTCCATATGTTATGAGTCATGGCAGCTGGCCGCATGGAACTGACTGGCTGAACGAAGCAGCAGCAGAATCATATATACCCCTGCTCGGAGTTTTTAACTCCCTTCTCGATGATGGAATAAAACCAAATATAGTCTTAAGCTTTAGCCCGATCCTTGCTTACCAGCTTTCAACTGATGAATTCAAGTCAGGTTTTAAATCGTATCTCAGGAACAGGATTGACACAGCTGAAAATGATTGCCGGGGATTTGAGCAATCAGGAGATATGGAAAAAGCAGGTCTTGCACTTGACTGGAAAAACTTTTTTCTGGGTGTCCTGACACAATTTACCAGTAAGTATAATGAGGACATTCCATATGCTTTTAGAAAGCTGAAGGAACAACATGCCATTGAAATAATCCCATCATCTGCCACGCATGCGTATCTTCCCCTCATAGGAGATGATTCAATGGTGAATTTACAGATCAAACTGGCTTCAGAAGCGTTTAACAAATATTTCGGAGGAAGGCCTTCCGGTATATGGCTCCCTGAATGTGCTTACAGACCTGCTTACAAATGGGAATATCCTGTCTCGGGACATACTGATAAAGCAGACAGAAAAGGGATTGAGGAATTCCTGGAGGAAGAAGAAATAGGCTACTTTTTCGTTGATTCTCACATGGTTGAAGGTGGTGAATCCGGTACTTCTTATGGAAAGATTGACAATCTTGAAAAGGGGAGAGAAAAATTTAAAAAGAATATGTATTATTCATCGCAAAAGGGATCACGCTCCGTTTATAATCCATTTTATGTCAATTCAACCTCTGAAAAAGTAAAAAAAATTACAGCATTTGTGCGTGATCCTGCCATAAGTCTTCAGGTATGGAGCGGTGAATGGGGATATCCGGGAGACGGGAATTATCTTGAATTTCATAAAAAGAATTTTCCCGGAGGACACAGATACTGGAAGATTACCAGCGCTAAAAGCGATCTTGGAGAAAAAGAAATATACGGCCCCGATGCAGCAGGAAATATGGTTAAATCTCATGCTTCCCATTTTAGACAGCTTTTAAAAGAGAGACTTTCCAGTTTTAATGGTCAATCTGAAGGGAGAAGCTTATTGGTCTCTCCTTTTGATGCAGAGCTCTTCGGGCATTGGTGGTTTGAAGGTCCAAGATGGATAGATGAGGTTTGCAGGGGAATTCATGCTGATGATGAGATAGAAATGATAACCTGCTCCGATTATCTTGATTTTTGCCATCCCCAAAAAACGGTTACTTTGCCTGAAGGTTCGTGGGGGGAAGGCGGCTCACACATGCTCTGGTTTAATGAACGGACTGAATGGACATGGGGATATATTTATGATGCTGAAAAAATATTCAAAAGCATGTACCGAAAGGTATCTGAGCAGAATATTGAAGAAGCAAAACCCTATATGGGGCAGATGTTAAGAGAGATCCTTCTCCTCCAGAGTTCAGACTGGCAATTTCTTATTTCTACTTCAACAGCCTCAGATTATGCAGAAAAAAGGATATGTGAGCATTTTGATAATTTTACAAAACTTTCCAAAGTGTGTGAGAATATATTAAATGGTTTCTTACCTTCCGAAGATGATAATCAGTTTTTGGATGGCTGCATCTCAAGAAATGGGATATTCTCAGGTATCGATGTTCTGTCATTTTATGAGTATTAAATTTTAACTTTGTTAAAAAAATGGAAAAAACTTATCTTGGTTTTGTGATCCATTTCCATCAGCCTGCCGGAAATTTTGATTTTGTTATAGAGCGGGCATACAATCAGTGTTATCTTCCCTTCGTCAATGTTATCGCTGATTATCCTGATATTAAGATGAGTTTTCATTTTTCCGGATGTCTTCTTGAATGGCTTGAGGAAAAGCATCCTGAATTCTACGAAAAACTGGAAACACTGATAAGCCGCGGGCAGATTGACATTATGACGGGCGGTTTTTATGAACCGATCATGCCTGCTATTCCTGAAAGAGACAGAATCGGGCAAATTTCAATGATGACAAGATATATCAAATCCAGATTTAGACATGTTCCCCGGGGTATGTGGCTTGCCGAAAGGGTGTGGGAGCCATCTCTGCCAAAGACACTGCATGATGCAGGAGTAAAATATCTTATCCTTGATGACACCCATTTGAAATATGCAGGACTACATCCTGAAAAAATTAAAGGATATTTTATAACCGAGGATGAGGGGAAAACGGTTTGTGTATTTCCCTCTGATAAAGTACTTCGTTATTCAATTCCTTTTAAAATGCCTGAAGAGATTATTAATGATATCAAAGTGCGTGGGGCAGAGTCTCCATGTTCTCTTTTTTCTTATGGAGATGATGGAGAGAAGTTTGGCGAATGGCCAAATACCTATGAGTGGGTTTATGAGAAGCGTTGGCTTAGAAACTTTTTTGAAGCGCTGCTGGCGCAGGGTGAGTGGCTTGAGGTTGTGAAACTGGAAGAATATATGAAAATCAAAGGACCTGAAGGAAGGGTTTATATCCCAACTGCGTCCTACGATGAAATGCTTGAGTGGGCACTTCCGGCTGATCTGCAAGCTGAATTTGAAGATGCAATAGAGGAGATGAAAAAAAGATCAGAAGGAGAAAGGTATCTTAAGTTTCTAAAGGGAGGGTTTTGGAGAAACTTTTTCGTGAAATATCCTGAGGCAAATCAGATGCAGAAGAGAATGCTTTATACAAGCAATAAAATTGCAGCAATGTTAGATGATGAAAAAACAGAAATAGGAAAACTTAATAAAGCTATTAAGTCCCTTTATAGAGGGCAATGCAATTGCGGTTATTGGCATGGAGTGTTTGGAGGTCTTTATTCTCACCATATCAGAACTGCAATATATAAAAATCTTGTAGAGGCAGATAAATTAACAAATAGAGTTTTAAAGAAGAAAAAGACATGGGTTGATGTTGAAAAGTCTGATTTCAATTGTGATGGTTTTGATGAAGTTGTTATTTCAAGTGATTCTCTGTCATTATGGATTGATCCCTCTCAGGGAGGAAGCATGGTAGAATTTGACTGGATGACCCAGAACATGAACCTCCAAAATACGATGTCACGGAAGAGAGAAGCCTACCATAAAAAGATAGATGAAGCAGTCCTTCCTGAAAGAGACAATGAATCTCCGCAAACCATTCATTCGCAAAGAGTGATAGACGTAACACTTGCCAAGAACCTTTTATATGACAATCATAGTCGTGGATCATTCATTGATTATGTACTTAATGGAAATGAATCTATAGAAAATTTCATAAGAGGAGAGTTATCCAATACGCCGGCAGGGAAAGCATTTAATGTATATGGATGCAGTATAAAGAAGGAAAGAGGAAATGCCATAGCTAATATGGTTGGGAAAGTTCACAATGATAATTCAGAGTGTAATGTCAGCAAAGTATTTTATGTCAGCCAAGGAAAAGAAAAGTTTAAGGTAAGCTACAATGTGACTTTGCCAAAAGGAAATTCTGACTCCAATATATTTGCTGTTGAACTCAATTTTTCTCTTCCATCAGCTTGTTCGGAAGGCAATAGGCTTTTTATCGTTGATATGAATGAGAAGTATTCCTCTATGGATAATATCATTAATGCAAATGGCGTGAATTCCTTTGGCATGATAAGTCAGTTTGAAAAAATAAAACTTAAGATTGATGTTTCTTCCGGATGCCGACTCTGGAGTTTCCCTGTAAAAACTGTTTCGCAGTCAGAGAGAGGATATGATCTAAATTATCAGGGAACTGCATTTCTTGCTTCATGGAATAATTTGTCTGATAAAAAAACATTCAACGTTGATTTTACAATCAGCCTTCAATCTGATTAAAAATTGCATTTTTTTGTAGCTCAAATCCCTTTTTAATCTTAAAAAACCTTTTGTAAATTTTAAGAAGTAGCGCTATATCCATAACTTCTTATTTTAAAGAATAAAGAAAGTTATTTTATAAAGGAGTAGAAATGGTTGAATTAAAAGTTGTTGTTCTTCAAGGTGATGGGATCGGCCCTGAGGTTGTTGAAGGGGCGATGTTAGTGTTAAACAGGGTAAGCAGGGTTTTTAAGATTAAATTTAAATTTATTAAGGGACTTATTGGTGGAGCTGCTATAGATAAGAAAAAGACCCCGCTTCCGGCAGAAACACTTTCACTTTGTAGGGAAAATGGTGTTGTACTGCTTGGAGCTGTTGGGGGGCCTAAATGGGATGGATTAAAGGGTGCAGCGAGGCCTGAATCAGGGCTCCTGGAAATAAGAAAACGCCTTGATTTATTTGCCAATATAAGGCCCGCAAAAATATTTAAGCCTTTAGTTAATGCTTCTACTATTAAGGAAAGTGTTCTTAAAAATGTGGATTTCATTGTTCTTCGGGAACTCTCTTCGGGTATTTATTATGGTAAGCCTCGTGGTATAAAAAAGAGTAAATCAGGGCTGCTTGCCTTTAACACTATGTCTTATGATGAAAAGACTATTTCACGCATTGCAGAAGTTGCTTTTCAAATGGCAATTGAGCGAAGTAAAAAAGTCACCTCAGTTGATAAAGCCAATGTGCTTGAATGTTCACAGCTTTGGAGAAGAACTGTAGAGAATATCCATAAAAAATACAGCGAGGTAAAGCTTGAACATATGTACATTGACAACTGTGCCATGCAGATGATCAGGAATCCGGGACAGTTTGATATTATACTAACATCCAATCTTTTTGGTGATATTTTAAGCGATGAAGCTGCTATGATTACAGGTTCTATTGGAATGTTGGCATCTGCAAGCTTAGGGAAAAAGGCTTCACTATATGAACCAGTTCACGGTAGTGCTCCGGACATTGCAGGTAAAAACATTGCAAATCCTCTTGCAACAATTCTTTCGACAGCCATGATGCTTAGATACTCATTTAAGAATAATAATGTTGCTTCTCGTATAGAGCTTGCTGTTGAAAAAGTTCTTGAAAGTGGCTACAGAACTGCAGATATCTTTAGCGGGGCAGGCAAGCTAGTTGGGACCGATAAGATGGCAGCATTAGTGGGAGATAATATAAATCAGTAACTAAAGAAATACCGGGATTTAAGAGTGAAATAAATCTGAATAATGGTTTTTTATATGTAAAAAGAATTTGTATTCAATATATTAGCTACAAAATGTTTATTCCGTTGCTATAAACCTTTCTTTAAATATTCTATTAAACTGTATCCTTCCCATACCGACAATCATTCAAGATAAATTTTAATATAGAATTCAGGGACGAATTTAATGATAGCTATTGTAGGGATCGTAATAGTATTCGGGTCAATCTTAGCTGGTTATCTCTTAGAACATGGTAATGTCTGGGTTTTGTTACAGCCGGCCGAACTTATAATCATTGGTGGTGCTGCACTAGGTTCTCTTATTATTACATGTCCACCTTCAGTTCTGTTAGATATTGTAAAAAAGATTCCAAGCGTTTTTAAAGGGGCATCATATAATAAAACTGCATATCTAGAATTATTAAACCTTCTCTATGACATATTTGTAAAAATCAGGAAAGAAGGAGTATTGCATATTGAGGGTGATATAGAAGCACCGGAAAAGAGTGAGTTGTTCAAAAAATATCCAAATGTAATTTCAAATCATCATGCTCTAAAGTTCCTTTGTGATAATTTAAGGGTATATATTGTTGGTGTAAGGTCAAGTGATCTTGAAGATATGATGGATGTTGAACTGGAAACGCATCACAATGAATCAGCTGTTGCTCCTTCGATCGTAACAAAGATGGCTGATTCTCTCCCCGGGTTTGGAATAGTGGCGGCTGTACTTGGGGTTGTCATAACAATGGGGAAGATGAATGAGTCACCTGAAGTAATAGGCGAGAGCGTAGCTGCCGCTCTTGTTGGGACTTTTTTAGGTATATTGCTTTGTTACGGTTTAGTAGGTCCTATCGGAAGTCATCTTGAACACAAGGCGAATGAAGATTCAAAGTATATTGAAGTTATTAAATCCTCAATACTGGCATTTGCAAAAGATATTCCTCCACAGATGGCAGTAGAATTTGGCCGTCGCGTTCTTTTCAGCGATTCCAAACCGAGTTTCAAGGAACTGGAAGAACGTGTAAGAAAGAAAAAATAGGCTAATAGGATAAAAATCTAATGTCTGGAAACGATTCTCAAATCATAATTAAAAAAATTAAAAAAATTAACCATGGCAAACATCATGGTGGAGCATGGAAGGTTGCATATGCAGATTTTATTACTGCAATGATGGCTCTGTTCCTTGTTCTTTGGCTTGTAGCAATGCTTTCAGTACAGGCAAAAAAAGCTGTGGCCAACTATTTCAGAAGCTATACAATCTTTAAAGGTGATGAAGCTGGTGGCGGAAAAGGTATATCTATTACTCCTGGCGGCATTGTTAAAGTAGGCGAAGAAGATTCAATGGTAGTATTTAAGGAGATGGAAGATGTTGAAATCGCCTCAAAAATTGGACAAATGGTTGAAAAGAAGCTTGGAGAATTAAAAAATCAGGTAATAATATCAGTTTCGGGTGAAGGTGTCAGAATTGAGCTTATTGATAAGATTGGGAGCCCAATGTTTGAATTAGGCAAAGCAACGCTGATACCTACCGGTATGAAAATCCTGAATGTAATTTCAGAGAGCTTAAAAAATATAAATGAGAAAATAACAATTGAAGGACATACTGATTCATATAAGTATTCGGCTGAGAATTACAGTAATTGGGAGCTTGCTGCTGACAGGGCAAATGCTGTAAGAAGAGCGCTTATAGAAAACGGCATAGACATTTCCAAGATTGTAAAGGTGGTAAGTTTTGCAGATAATATGCCTCTCAATAAGGATAATCCATTTGACCCTCTCAACAGGAGGGTTAGTATATTGATTGATAAAAAAGAGAATTTGGAGAATGCGATTCCAAAGATTAAACCTATTTCGGAAATAAAAGAAAACTCCGTAAAGAGTGAAACCAAAAAAGAAATTCAAAAATCAGAAATTCCCAGTTTGACAACAGTTGCATCAATTCCCTGACGATCTTTCAACTCTAGCTTCCCTGACTCCTTGATTTTTGTTATCTTATTATAAATGATCATTTTCTTTAGTTATGAAGAATTCCCAGGATTATGCTGGGAAATTCTTTAGAAAAAGAAGGGATTACATATGGATAGTAAAAATGAATATCAAATAGGCGAAGAACCTGTAGAATTTCTTGTTGATAATGTTTCTTTACTTCCGAAAGGGCGGGTTTTGGATATTGCTATGGGAGAGGGAAGGAATGCTCTTTTTTTGGCAGAAAATGGATTTATGGTTGATGGCGTTGAGAGATCGGAAGAGGCTATAAAAACAGCCTTGTTGAGAGCTGAAAAAAGAATGCTTCATTTGAATATTATTAAAGCTGATCTTGAAAAATTTGAGTTTAGTCCTGATGAAAATAGTTATGACATAATTATATGTTTCTACTACCTGCAAAGAACACTATTCCCATTTATCAAAAAGTGGCTTAAAAAAAATGGTATCATTGTGTATCAAACTTTTACTATAGATAACCTGAAATACCAGAACAGACCCAGAAATCCTGATCATGTACTGCAGCATAATGAACTGTTAAAAGCTTTTTTAGATTTCAGAATTAATTTCTACAGAGAATGTGTATTGAATAACGAAACAGCTGTCGCAAGTCTTATCGCTGAAAAAATTTGACAAAACAAATACATATAAAAAATAGCAAAGAGCTGTTACCGGGTGCATTGTGTGTTTTGACATCAGAGGAATACGAGCTTCTCCTTTCCTGGAAGATACGTGTGGGTGAATCATTTACATTTACTGATGAGGAAGGTGATTATTTTAGGGGAAGATTTGTTGGTAAAGTAAACGACAGGCCTTCAGTTAAAGTGATTGAAAAATATGGCAGTCCGGTAGAATCAAACATCAGGATAACTCTTTTTCAATGTTTGCCCGCACGGGAAAGAATGGAGTTGATTCTCGAAAAGGCTGTTGAATTGGGGATTTCAAGAATAATAACTTTCAAGTCTGAGAAATCCATATCTATTGAGGAGAGAGATAATAAACAAAAAAAATCACACAAATGGCCTCTGGTGCTACTGAAAGCAGCAAAGCAGTGCAGAAGAGCTTTGATCCCGGAACTTGAATATTTTGACAGTTTTTGTAATGCTTTAAGTAAGGTCAATGCTGATTCAGGAAAAATATTATTATCTGAAAAGGTAGGATGTAAAAGTTTTAGAGAAACTTTATTAACTCTATCCGAATTTAAAGATATAAGTGTTATGATAGGTCCTGAAGGCGGTTTCAGTAATCACGAAATTGATATGGCAGTAAAAACAGGGTTTATTCCTGTGAATATTGGAGGAAGAATACTCCGGACGGAGACAGCAGCGATAGCTGCTATTTCTATAATACAATATGAACTCGGAGATTTAGCCTAATTATTAGAATATTATGGTGAGGAGTCGTTCTTGAACAGAATAATAATAGATCTTGATAATACTCTCTATCCTGAGCACAAGGGAATATTCTCCCAGGTTAATAACAGGATAAATTTATATCTTGAAGAAAAGATGAAATTCAGGAGGGATACGATCAACTCAATGCGGGTTGAGTATATGGAAAAATACGGGACTACATTGCGGGGACTCATGATTCATCATCATGTCGATCCGGGAGACTACCTTAAATTTGTACATGATGTGGAGATCGAGAGTGTTCTTTCTGGAAATAAAGCTCTTGATGATTTTTTACATAAATTAAAGGGAGAGAAGATTCTTTTTACTAACGGGGCATATAATTATGCCATGCGGATACTTAATTCATTATGTGTGGCACATCATTTCAATACTATCTTTGACATCGTTTCAATTGATTACATTGCCAAACCTGATAGTTATGGCTATAAAAAACTAATTGCTTTGACGGGTAATGGAAGCTCCTGCAATTATCTTTTTATAGACGACAGACCTGATAATATAAGAACTGCTAAAGAATTAGGCATGCTTACGGTACTTGTTTCGGCTAACGGTGCGGGAGATAATTGTAACGCAGAACTTGTTGTCAGGGAAATTACAGAGTTGGAAGATAAATTAAAAGGAACGGTTTTTATTTAAAGAAAGCTTTATCCCTATAGTTTCCTCATCGCTTCAAGTATTTTTCCATATGTTTTCCTGATGTGTTCAGGCATAACTTTGATATCTGCCAATACCGGCATGAAGTTTGTGTCACCATTCCATCGCGGTACGATATGAAGATGGACGTGCCCTTCGAATCCAGCACCAGCTACTTTCCCTATGTTCATTCCGATATTGTATCCGTCAGGGTTCATAACACTGTCAATTGCCATCATCCCCTTTTTAGTGGCCTTGTGTATTTCAGAAAATTCTTCTTCAGTGAGAAGTGTAATATTATTGATGTGTCTGTAGGGAGCTACCATTATATGACCGTTGTTATATGGGTATCGGTTCATGATAGTGAAACAAAGTTTGCCTCTATCGAGAATCAAATTTTCTGCATCATTATTCTCAGAAGGTTTTGTACAGAAGATACACCCCGTATCTTTCCCTCCTTCTTCTTCAATATATTCCATTCTCCATGGAGCCCATATTCTATTCATGATTAACCTTGTTCAATTAAGTTAATTAATTTCTTTTCCATACTTCTCATTTTATCTGTATCATTTTTTATTTGATGGTCAAATCCCGCAATATGCAGAAATCCATGTATTATTAACTTATATATTTCTTTTGTTAAATTGTTTTTTTTTATAATTCTGCGTCTTGCAGTTTCAAGAGATATGACAATGTCTCCCATTTCGTAACAGGGATTTATGTCGCTGAAAGCACCCTCAAGAAGAGAAAATGAGAGAACATCTGTAGCCTTGTCTATTTTCCTGTATTGTTTATTTAATCCCCTGATTTCACTGTCTGTGACAAAGATAATATTCAGGCTGTATTTTTTCATGTCTAGGGCATTAAGGATTTTTTTTGTAGCCCGCAATATATCAGTTTTATTGACCCTGATTTTTGTCCGATTTTCAATAGCTAAAGACATAGCTCTCTTCTTACCTATTTTCTTTTGTTGCCATTCACACTTTCTTCATAGGCTTTTATTATTTTTTTTACGAGGAAATGGCGGACCACATCCTGTTCATCAAAGAATATTATTTTAATATCCTCTATGGAAGAAAGGATTTCTTTCGCCTCCACGAGCCCCGAAGATTTTCCTTCCGGTAGATCAATTTGTGTTATGTCTCCTGTGATCACAGCTTTGGAATTATTGCCTAGTCTTGTCAGGAACATTTTCATCTGCTCCGACGTTGTGTTTTGAGCTTCATCAAGAATAATGAAACAGTTGTTTAATGTTCTTCCCCGCATGAATGCCAGAGGGGCGATTTCTATACTCCCTTTTTCTATAAGGCGTGTTGCATATTCAAAGTCCAGCATTTCATAGATAGCATCATAAAGAGGGCGCAAATAGGGATTTACTTTCTCAAACATATCTCCGGGCAGGAATCCAAGACGCTCACCTGCCTCTACCGCTGGTCTTGCAAGTATGATTTTTGAAACCCTCTTTGTGTCCAGAAAATATATACCCATTGCGACAGCAAGATAGGTTTTGCCTGTTCCTGCCGGGCCAATACCTATAACTATATCGTAGTTCTTGATTGCATCGATATATTTTTTCTGGTTGAAACTTTTCGAGGAGATTATTTTCCCGGAGGTAAGGCGTATTTTTTCAAGAAAAATGTCATCTTCAGGATTTTGATCTTTTTCCCCGGTAAGCGCATTTGTGACTGCGATAATATTGGTTTTAGACAACTCAACCCCTTTACTTGCTAATTCATATAGCTTTTTACAGGATTGCGTGGCTTGAGTTATTGCTTCCTTCTCGCCGCGGAGAGTTATGGAATTACTGCGGGCAATAATGTCAATTTTATAGATTTTTTCCAGAAGACGAAGGTTGGAATCTAAATTTCCAAAAACTGCTTTAAGATGCTCACTATCTTCAAAACTTATTTTTTTTTCAAAAATGGCGGTTTAAAACCCCTCTAATGATTGCTATTTTTGCAAATCATTACTTAATCAGCAGTCATATGTCAACAAATTATCTGGGCTCTTTATCTAAGACTTCCTTCTTTCTGCAAGGACGAAGAGGTTTAGTTTTAGAATTTTTTCTTTTTTAGCTTGTGCTGTTAGAACAGAGGCTCCAACATATATGTCGTTCTTGATCAAAGTCGAAATAACCTGGGAAAGTTCTGAAGAGAGAGAGCATATCTTTTTTGAATCTTTCCCAAGAACAACAACTTTGTTCTTCCCGGAAACCCTTACAGGCAAAACATCACCTTTTTTTAGTCCATCTAACTGAGTTAAAGCAATGTTGCCGGACCAGAGGGAAATGCTTTCAATAGGAGAGTTATATGTATCCGTTTTTTTCATAAAAAAATCCCCCCAAATAATTATTGTCAAATTTTGTTAATTAGGAATTGTTTTCAATAATTATTGCTAATAATGAATTAAAATAAGGAATGAGTCAATTAAAAAGTTATTTAATATGTTGACTTATTTAGTTAGTTTTAAATCAATTAAAACCAGTAAGGTCTTTTATAGCTTTTTTCATAACAATCTTTGAAGAGTTTTGCAAACATTTTTCTTGTATCTTTACCTGTAGATGTTTTTGGTATTTTTTTTACAATTTTTATTTCTTTAGGGGTTTTAGACCATGAATATCCAAGCTCCCTGCAGTATTTCCAGACAGTGCTCTCATCCAGCTTTCCCTCATTTTTCATCTCAAAAACTACTCCAACCTCCTGACCTAAACGCTTATGAGGGAAACCATATACAAGGGCGTTTGCTACTCCGTCTATTTTTGAAAGATCTTCATCCATAAGATAGGGCGAAAATTTCTCCCCACCTCTTTCTATTATGTCTTTTAACCTCCCGGTAATGAAAAACATGGGTCTTCCCCACCGGTCAAGTTTATAAAATCCTTCATCTCCTGTACGCAGTACCCCGAATTTGAATGTTTCCTCATTTGCATCAGGATTTTCTGCATATCTTTCCATTATGTTCCTTCCTGCGATTACTATTTCACCCTTTTGATTTTCAGGCAAAATATTCCCATTTTCATCTAAGATACCCATTTTGCAATGTCTGAGAGGGGTGCCTATGGAAGGTGCCTCAAAGTCGAACATCAGATGATTATACTCCTCATCGTCAAGGTCTGCAGGAAGCCAGCACCCCCAGCATGTTGTCTCCGACATTCCCCATCCATGAGCTATTCTTATTTTGTATTTTGATATAAATTCCCTGGCCACTGATTTTTTCAGTGTTCCGGCGCCGCAAATTAATGTTTTAAAATGAGTTCTCATCTGCGGATATTTTTCATCTGTGTTTTCATTGTTATCATTGAGATCAACCAGCATTGCAGGCACCACGCTTGTTGTGGTGACTTTTTCTTCCGACACTATTTCCCAGAAGTATTTTGGCATCCATTTTCCCAACAGAATGAGTGTACCTCCCGAATAAATAGCGGCCATCATACTTGTTATGATTGCATTTACATGGAAAAGACGCATCGCAGTGAGGAAGACATCATTCTCACTAAAACCATGAAACGACACAACACCATCTATGTCGTAGAGCATTTTGTGCGAGAGTATAACTCCCTTTGGATTTCCTGTAGTGCCTGATGTGTAGACCAGAAGTGCAGGCGATGAAATATTAATTCCGAAGTCCGGCTCTTCATCAATCATTTTTTCAATGAGTTCGTAAAAAAGTGGATGGCTTTTCTTTTCTCCTCCCAGCTGGACAATCGTCTTTATCCCGGCCCGCTCATTGATTCCTTCGAATTTCTCTAAATGACGCTCTCTTACAAATGCTGCGGCAACATTCGAGGATTTTAGTATGAATTCTATTCTGTCCCTGTCTTCTTCCATATTTACAGGGACAACAAGGTTTCCCCGCGACCATGCTGCAAGAAGTATAGTAACAGTATCGCTGTGATTATAAAGATCAACAGTGGCAATCGCGCTACCCGGAGGCACTCCTAAGGTATCAAGCAATTTGATTGTTTTGCATACATTAACCTTCAGGTCATTATATGTGAGTCTTAAGATTTCTCTTTCACTGTTTCCACTTGCATAAAAAACTATGGCTGTCTTTGAAGAAAACTTTTTGCACCGGGAGAAAAAAAGATGCGGAATGTTATCCCACGGGAGTTTGAAATCAGTATCAGGATCTCCTAATAGCTCGGCAAGATCAGGAGAATGAGCTCTTTCTATTCTTGATTCTGTTAAATTGTCTATGTTATCAAAGAGTGAATTTTTCATGATATTTATTTCCCGTTCCTATTCTAAAAAATAGAAAAGAAGAAAAACAATCTCAAGTTTATTTTATCTTTCTGTTTCAGAAAGAGAAATGCTAATATAACAAGATTCATATATAAAAGATAAATCATAGACATGACAAAGGAAAAAAAAGGAATTAAAACATTATGGATGGACCTTCCTGAGGGGGTCACATCTTATAACTTCTGGTCCCTAGTCCTGCTGGCTTTTCTTGTTAACCTCTCTTTGCCTCTCTTTCATATTATTCAGCCTCTCTGGCTGGAAAAAGTAATAAAAATCGACAAGTTAAAATACGGTCTCATAAACTCGAATCTGCAGATCATAATGGAAATAATGCAGATTGCTTTCCTCGGGTTTCTGGGAATAGTTTCTGACAGGCTGGGCAGAAGACCGCTTCTATGGTTTGGATTTCTATTCTTCGGGATTTTCTTTTATCTTTACGGACAGTCAGCTTCTATAGCCGCTGTAGTCGGACTTGATCCAATAACGATTGTCTACATAATGAGGGGGATAAATGCATTTCTGTTCCTTTTGCTTTGGCCTCAGATAATAACGCTCATAGCTGATTACTCCAATGTTGAGAATCGGGGCAGGGGAATGGGTGTCGTAAATTTCATTTCCATATTTGGAGCTTTTTTCTCGCTTCTCTTTGTTTCACAGGTTCCTAAGCTGACAGGAGTAATGAGTTTCTTCTATATCGGGCCATTAATAGGGTTTCTCGGCTGCATTATTGCTTTTGCCGGAATAAAAGACAGAAAAGAAATTGGCGTTGGGGTGAAAAGGAGGGAGAGGGAAAAGAAAGAATGGAAAAAAGTTTTTGCTCTTGCACGTGAAAAACCGGGACTGCGGGTATGTTTTTTTGCCGCTTTCGCCGCAAGGGCAGACCAGTCAATACTCGGGCTTTTTCTTATAACATGGGCAGTGAAAGTAGCCGGAAGTTTCGGTAAAACTCCAGAGGAAGCCACTGCTGCTGCTCCTGCCATGATGGCTGTGAATGTCCTGGTTGCGACCATATTTTCCCCGGTTTTTGGTTATCTGACCGACCGTTTTAGCCGCAAGTTGATTCTTTGCGTTTCCCTTGTTTTAAGCGGTTTTGGCTATGCATTGATGAGTTTCCTTGACTCGCCTTATCATCTGCAAATCTATATTGCCATGGCTTTTATGGGTATGGGACTTTCAGGTATAACTATAAGTGCGCAGACTTTGACTGCTGATCTTGCCCCGAAGGAACTTACCGGTTCGGTCCTCGGCGTATATAATACAGCAGGGGCAATAGGGATACTCTTCTTTGCTTTTGCAGGAGGATATCTTTTTGACCACGTAAGCTTTACCGCGCCATTTCTTCTTAAGGGAATAGCTGATTTTGTTGCGCTTTCATATGCACTATACAACTGGAAGAATATTTCCCACCACTCAGAACAAGTTGCTGAAAATGCTTAATGAGAAGCGACACCTGAGAGATTATCCAGTTTCACTTTAAACAGGCTCGATCCTCCGGGATATTTGAGGATATATTCGGCAACCCTGTAGAAATGGTCCTCTTTCAGGCCTCTTACTTTTGCAACCATCCGCATAACTTTAAAGACTTCTTCTCTTTCAGTAAGATATTCAACCTTCCCCTTTATTGCAGCAGCCTTCCATGTCGGGTAGGCCTTATCAGCGTCGCATATCTTTATCATTATGTTATTGTTCTTTTTAAAGCTGTTGAACATCACTCCTCCGGGCCTTGAACCGGCGTAGATATATTCACCGTCAGTGGCGTAAGTTACTTCTACGGCATAAGGCAAGCCCTCGTTTACTCCTACCAATGTGCACCATGTCCATTCGTTGATAAAATCCCTGATTTCTTTTTCAGTTAGTTTTCTCATGCAGCAATCCTCCTGTAATGGTGTTGCCCGGTAATAAATTAAAAAGGCGGCTTCGTAGAAGCCGCCCCTTAGTGTCGAAGAGTTGATATTAGAGTGGTTTTACATGAACTGCCTGTGGTCCTTTGGGGCCATCCTGAACCTCAAATTCCACAGCCTGACCTTCGGATAGGGTTTTAAAACCCGACCCTTCAATAGCAGAGTAGTGAACAAATACGTCTTCTCCGCCTTCTCTTGAGATGAAACCAAAACCCTTCTTCTCGTTAAACCATTTTACTGTTCCCTGAGCCATAAACTAAAACCTCCTTTTCTCAAATTTCGAGGGAGTCCCCCCTTCTTTAACCGCCAACTGCCAAATTCTACCTCTCCCCCGGAGAACCGGAGTCGACCGAATTTCAGACAATCAAACGATTAATACTAATACTACTGATCAAACTTTACCAAGTAAGCCGCAATCTACGCATTCCTAAAAAAAATGGCAAGAAAAAAATTTATTAATTTTTTCTCCCTATTAAATCTGCAAATATGGCAGTTTTCGCTGCATCCTCTAAAAGATCTGCAAGATTAAATGCATCTGTAAGTGTGGGGCCTGTCGCGACCGCGCCATGCCTTGAGAGGATCAGCACCCTTTCTGTAGAATTTTTGTAGGCGGTTATCACATATTCAGCAAGCTCGTCAGACCCGGCAGGGGCGTAGGGCACGACTCCATGATGCCCGATATTCTTTTCAAATGGACCGGTAAGAAGAGGGACAGTCAGCCCCTTTGTAGAATAAGCTGTGGCTGCTGTAGAATGACTGTGAAACACACAGCCTATCTCAGGTCTGTATTTATATATGCCGCAATGCCATTTGGTTTCCTTTGATGGTTTTAAATCCCCTTCAACAACACGGCAGTCAAAATCCACTACAATGAGATTTTGAGGTGTAACATCCCTGAAGCTTATCCCCGACGCAGTAATAACGACGAGTTCCTTGTCTTTTATCCGCACACTGATGTTACCTCCTGCGCCTGAGGTCAATCCCCGCTCATAGGATTTTACCGAGATCAGGGCAAGCTCTTCCCTTAATTTTTTTATTTCACGATCCATATTTTCCATTTCTCCCTATTGTCATAATACCGGCTCTGTCAGTAAAGCAGATACTCTTTTCTTTTTTTCTTAAAGCCCTTAATGTCATCTTTCCAGCTTTCTGCAATATTTTTTATATCATGAGTCTCTTCAATTTGCTTCCTGAAAATACTGTTTCCCGCAATAACATCAATAGGAAGTTTTTTATATTCATATTCATAGGGAGGTTTCTTCCATTCGAATTTTTCCGGATAAAGTTTTGTTGCAGCTCTCATGAGCGCTGTCCCGGTAAGTACAGGTAAAAATTTATTTCTGTCGGTAACATGTATCTGTATCCCTCCGCAGACTTCATCTTTCCACTTCTGGAATGATGGCTGGAAACAGAGACTCCGGAAGTAGACACCGGGAAGTTTATAGCTATCAAGCTCCTTTTTGAAATTATCAGGATTTATGAATGGTGCTCCTATTATCTCGAATGGTCTTGTTGTCCCTCTCCCTTCTGAGAGGTTAGTTCCTTCAAGATAGACAGTTCCGGGATAGACAACTGCCGTGTCAAATGTCGTCATATTAGGCGACGGTATCACCCAGGGAAGGTCAGTATCATCAAACCACATCTCCCTTTTCCATCCTTTCATCCTGTATATTTCGAGACCGCAGTCAATCTTCCGTTCATACCTATACATGACAGCAAGCTCTCCCATCGTAAGGCCGTGCCTCATCGGGATTTCCAGCATTCCAACGAATGATTTATATTGAGGTTGAAGGCAATCCCCTTCAACTGAATTGCCGTTAACAGGGTTAGGTCTGTCAAGGATGATGAGTTTCTTCCCGAACTTTGAGCATGCTTCCATACAGTTAAACAGTGTGGAAGAGAATGTGTAAACACGGGTCCCCACGTCCTGAAGGTCAACTACGAGTTCGTCTATGTCTTTCAGCATTTCTTCATCAGGAACCCGGGTTTCACCGTAGAGGCTGTAAACAGGTATCCCCAGTTTCTCATGCGTGAACCCGCGCCATGTTATCATGTTGTCCTGCGTATGAGAATATATCCCATGCTGCGGGCCATAAAGGGCTTTAATCTCTATGTTTTTGCATTTTATGATTTTTTCAAGCGCTGGAGAAAGGTCATGCGTGACCGATGCAGGATTTACAAGAAGCCCTATCTTTATTTTTGTTCTTCCTATTCTGTGCTTTTCAAGGAAGACATCAAGTCCCGATGTTACTTTATGATGCAATCTTTTATCTCAGGTTAAAATTTAACAATTCATAAAATATCAAAAAAATAAATGACCTTCAACAGAATTGCAACTTTGGTCAAACAGACTTTATAATATCACACGTTATAACCTCGTGCTTGACATAGCATCTTATTTTTAATATCAAAAGCAAACATTTATACAGGAGATTATCTTAAATACATGGCTGAAATACTGACAAGAATAATAGGTACAGGTTCATACCTGCCTGAACGCGTCCTGGACAACAAGTACTTTGAAAAAATCGTGGATACCAGTAATGAATGGATCATGGAAAGGACAGGCATAAAAGAAAGGCATGTAGCAGAGCCGAATGTCGCAACATCAGATATTGCGACTATAGCTGCAAAAAAAGCCTTAAAATCTGCGGGTGTTAAAGCAGAAGATATTGAGGTCATAATAGTTGCCACCATAACGCCTGACATGTTTTTTCCTCCCACTGCATGTTTTGTGCAGAAGAATATTGGAGCTACAAAGGCTGCGGCTTTTGATATCTCCGCAGTTTGTTCGGGGTTTATCTTTGGCCTTACCATTGCTGACGCATTTATAAAGAGCGGGAAATATAAGAACGCCCTTGTAATAGGTGCTGAAGTAATGAGCAAGATAATTGACTATACTGACAGGAATACCTGCGTCATATTCGGCGATGGAGCCGGTGCAGCAGTCGTAATCCCTGAAAAGGGGAACAGAGGGATACTTTCTACAAATATCCATTCAGACGGGAATTATGCCCATCTTATACAGATGCCGGGCGGCGGCACACGTAATCCCATAACAAAAGAGATGATAGATAAAAGACTTCATTATGTGCATATGCAGGGGCGGGAAACATTCAAAATCGCTGTAAGGTCAATGGAGCAGAGCTGCCTCGAGGTGCTTAAACAGAACAAGCTTACTGCAGATGATATTGATATAGTCGTTCCCCATCAGGCAAACAAAAGGATAATAGATGCTTTGGCTGAAAGGCTCCGTATACCCGAGGAAAAAATAATCCTGACCGTACATAAACATGGGAACACTTCTGCTGCATCTGTGCCCCTTGCCCTTGATGAAGCAATTTCAGACGGCCGGATAAAAACCGGTTGTCATGTTCTGATGACTGCTTTCGGGGGCGGACTTAACTGGGGCTCAATACTTCTTAGATGGTAGGAGAAGCTGACACCTGCTGGTGTGTTTCTTTTAGCTTTTCAATATATTCGTAATCAGCGCTTATCCTTGTTATTGTCAAGCTGTAGTTTCCTCCGCCATGATAATCCGTTCCGCCTGTAACTACGAATTCAAGCTCTCTCGCAATTGAGAGGAGATATCTTTCATAATCTGCTCCTGATACTTTTTCGCCATTGTTTCTAAAAAGCGGGACCTGGAAAGGATAGGGATAAAAAACCTCAACACCCATGAGCCCAAGCTTTTTAAGTTCTATCATATGTTGTCTCAAATCGTTTGTTTTATAAAACCCGGGGTGGGAGTGGACAGGTATTCCTCCTGCATTCCGTATAAGAGCGATAGCATCTGCTGCCTCGATTTTCATCCTGCTAACGTAACAGGGTCCGTTGTCGCTCAAGTATTTCCTGAAGGCTTCGCCGATTGATGATACATATCCTTTTTCCAAAAGGGCTCTTGCAATGTGCGGCCTTCCTATTGTACCGGTTCCCGATATCTCTGCCACCCTGTCCCGTGATATGTCGAAATTAATTCCTTTAAGTTTCTCTATCATCTGGTCTGCCCGTTTTTCCCTGTACTCTCTCATCTGGGCTAAGCGTTCGTTCAGCTTCCTGTTGGCCGGGTCAATGAAATATCCGAGGATTTCCATTCTCATAGTATTGTGAACACAATTGACCTCAACTCCCGGGATGATCTCTATTAAGTGTTTTTTGGCTTCTGCGGCGGCAATGCATATGCCTTCTACAATGTCATGGTCTGTGATGGCAAGAGTTGTTATCCCATTATCAACAGCCATGCGTACAAGTTCCTCCGGCGTTTTTTCGCCATCGGAGAAAGTGCTGTGCATATGTAAATCAAACTTGAGCATAAAAAAAATATAGATTATTATCTCTTTAAAGTAAATCATAAACTCTATGAGAAACCTAGATATATATATACATGTCCCTTTTTGCCTGTCCAAATGTATTTACTGCGACTTTTATTCAGTGCCATTGTCTATCCGTAAAAATGGTCTACTGTGGAAAATTGCTGAGGAAAGCAGGAAACTTACCAAAAAATATGCTGAGGCTGTGAAAAAGGAGTTAAATCTTTATAAGGATAATGGCTTTTTAACGGAGAGAAAAATAGATGCTGTCTATTTCGGCGGTGGGACACCTTCAATCATGACTCCGTCCGATATAGAGGAAATTCTCTCTGCTGTCAGAAGAAATGCTTATCTTGCTGATGACGCTGAAATAACGATTGAGACTAACCCTGCAACCGCAGGCCTCGAAGAACTTTCCGGTTTTAGAAAAGCGGGTGTCAACAGAATCAGCATCGGGTGCCAGAGCTTTGTTGAAGAGGAGCTTCAGATCCTTGGAAGAAGGCACAGCATTTCTGATGCAGGAAGAATTATCAAAGATGCGAGAGCCGCAGGATTTGAAAACCTGAGTCTTGACCTTATCTTCGGAGTTCCCGGGAGCAATTCCGGCAGATGGAATGAAAGCCTTTCAAAGGCGATTGAATTTCATCCGGAACATATTTCCTGCTACGGAATGACAGTTGAAGAAGGAACCCAGCTTTCCGGGATGATAAATGACGGTAGTCTCACCCTTCCCGGTGACGAAGAACAAAGAGAGATGTATCTTGAAGCAGCGGTCATTTTTAAATCAGCAGGTTTGAATCAATATGAAATATCAAACTTTGCAAGGCAGGATTATGAGTGCAGAAACAACCTCAATTACTGGAATGGAGGAGAATATCTTGGGCTTGGCGCTTCTGCACACTCATGTGCTGTAAAAAAAAGCCTGTCAGGAATTTTAATGTCGCGGAAAAGAAGATGGAACATTGAAGATGTTGATGAGTATATGAACCGCTGTGAGAAAGGCTTGTTCCCGGAAGCTGGCGGAGAGGAAGTTACGGGTGAAAAACTTGCCGGCGAAGCGGTGATGCTCGGATTAAGGATGACAGAGGGAATTGATATTGAGAATTTTAAAAAACAGTATGGGGTAGAGCTTCTTTCAAAATGGGGAAAAGAGATAGGATGTCTTCAGGATGCAGGGCTTCTCGCAGTGAACGATGGACGAATGTTGCTTACGATAGAAGGTGTGCTCCTTTCAAACGAAGTTTTTTCCGAGTTCATGGCGGGTTAGAGGCAGAGCTTGACACTGTTTCCAAATCTGTTGTAATGCCAAAATAACTGGCTTGTCAGTCCCGCTCTGGCGCTAAACAGCAGGTGCCTGCCGCGGGAGCAACCAAGCCAGTCGCGTAAAGTAGCAATTCAGAATTACTGTATAGAAGAATTTTTTTTTATAAACTACTAAAGAGACACTATGTCTGACAAATGCGATGTTGTCGTGATAGGCGGCGGACCTGCGGGTTTGACTTCCGCGTGGAAACTTGCCGAGAGCGGATTAAAAGTCATATTGATCGAGACCAAGAAAACTGCTTACCGTTACAAGCGCCCCTGCTGTGCCATGGTAATCCTTGAGCCTGAATTCCATGGAGAGTTAGTTGCAACGCAGAAAGGTTCTATCATATTCCGGAAAAACGACTTCAGCATCCCATATGAAGGTGAATTCAATGACCTCAACAGGAGCGTGAAGTTCTCTGCATCAGGATACAAATTCCTTGTAAGTAAAAAAAGCGGATATCCTCTTGCAAGGACTATAAACAAGGAAGCGCTCCTTAAAACCCTCTATCACAAAGGGCTCAATGCCGGAGTTGAGATGAGGGAAGGGGAGACCGCCGTAAACATTGAGAACTTGAAAGACGGTGTAGAAGTCATAGTGCGCAGGAACAGTAAGCTCTACTCCCTCAATGCATCCTATGCTGTCGCTGCCGATGGAGTGAATTCCACAATGATTGCAGCGCTTGGTCTCAACCTGGGAAGAAAACATCTCTATCAGACACGGGTTATAGGCTATGAGTTCGAGGATGTGGATTCACCGTTTTCAGATTCCTTTATGCAGTTCAAGGGAAAGGTTTATGGAGCTTCAGGCGCAATTACTGTGACACCAAAGCCCTTGTTGGAAGAGGGTAAGCTGGTGTACGAAGTTTCAATCGGTCCTGACAGTAAGAAGGGTGAAACAGCAGAAGGTTTGTTGAAAAATTTTCTCTCAAAGGAATTTGTGGCTCCATGGTTTAAGCATGCCCGTCTTTCGGCAACTATTGGCTGTATGTGGCATCTCTATGAGCCTCTTTCAAATCCGGTGTGCGGCAGGGTGGTGCTTGCAGGGGACGGTCCATCGTTCCAGGAGGTTGAAAATCAGGGGGCCATGATGTGCGGTTATAAAGCTTCTGAAGCTATAAGGGCAGAGATGGAAGGGAAGAGCGGATTCGATGAATACAGAGAGTTCTGGCAGAAGTCTTTTGAATTCAATGATCCGAAAGTGTTATATGAAACAGCCCGCGGTTTTGGTTTAAGGAACTTCGGCGATGAAGAGCTGGATTTCCTTTTCTCAATGGTTGACAATGAAGTCCTTGACGGAACGATAAACCATTTCAAGGTTGGCAACACGATGCTTGCCGAGTTTGAGAAGCGTTTTGATTATATAAAAAAGAAGCGCCCCGACATTGCGGAAAAGCTCTCGAAATTCATCAATCCGGAGCAGAAGATAGAGAAGTTCTTCTGGTAGGTAAAATGATTTTTGTCTTTTTTTTGGAAATTTGATAAGTACACATCATTAATACATACTTACGCATTAAACATACATCACTAAGGGAGCTTGAAAATTGGTAAAGCTTGGTTTACAGGCTTTGATTGCTAAAGAAAGCGCCATAAGACTTGCAAGGCTTGGTGGTACAGAGAAGAAGCTGAACAAGATACCCCGCAGAAAAACAGCAGGTCTTTGAAATGGTGATTGTAGAGAATCTGACTAAAGATTTTGACTCAGGCTTTTCATTAAAGAACATAACGGTCAGCATCGGCAAAGGAGAAAAGGTAAGTCTTTTTGGTCCAAACGGTGCCGGTAAGACTACATTCTTAAGGATACTTGCCTGCCTTATCAGCCCCACATCCGGTTCATTTAGAATTTTAGGGCATCCGCAAAACGAACGAATTGAAATATTAAAGCATTTGAATCTTGCCCCCCAGTCAGGCCATTTTTATGAAACGCTTACGATAAGGCAGAACCTCGAATTTTATGGGAAGATGTATGGTCTTGAAAAAGAAGAATCAGAAAAAAGGATTAACGAACTGTTACAGAAATTTGATCTAAGCTCTAAAATAGACCAGCCGGTTTCGCACCTTTCAAAGGGGATGAAACAGCGTCTTCTCATAATAAAGTCCCTTATCAACAGCCCGCAGATATTGCTCCTTGATGAGCCATACTCAGGGCTTGATGTGAAATCCTCAGAAATCCTTCATGAGTATCTGAATTCATTCAGCGACATGACAATGATTACTGCCACTCATGATTTCGATACAGGAGTTCACGAAGGGAGAAGAATCCTTATTTTCAATGATGGTTCAATAATATTCGACGGACAGTGGAGTGAAAGCCCTGAGGAGTTTAAAAATTTTTACCTGAAAGTAATCGAGGATGATAAAGCAGGCTTGGGCGCTGGCATATAAGGATTTTCAGATCGAATCAGGGAAAAAGACATTATTCAAATCCCTGATATTCCTTTCCGTTATTTTGATATTTCTTTCAAGTTTTGTGGTAATAAAGAATCCGGAATTCAAACCTGTTGTCGGTTCACTTGTGATCTGGCTGATACTGGTGGATATATTGTTCCAGTCCATCAACAGGTCTCTTACATCAGAAGATGAAAGCGATTGCTGGGAGGCGCTTAGGCTTTGCCCCATATCTTCTAAGGCAATCTTTCTCGGAAAATTCATATATAATTCCGCCCTTGTCATTACTGTGGAGATTGTGACCCTTCCTCTTTACATTATTTTTTTTAATCTGGGCAAATCCGCATTTATCATGCTGATCCCGATTCTTTTGACTTCCTTTGGTTTTATTGCCATCGGCCTGCTGATTGCCCTGCTCTCCCTTAGGAATCAGGGACGCGAACTGCTCACAAACGTTATGTCACTTCCTTTATTTCTTCCCGCTCTTTTCTTAGGGCTTCGGACATCGCTCGAATTATCAGTGGGTGCAAGTTTATATGATATATTGGATTTCCTCCTTTATCTTTTCTGTTTTGATTTGCTCGCCTTCGCTATTGCCTATTTTGCCTTTGATACCAAGATGGCGGAATAACAATAGGGCAGAAGTTCAGTTTAAAAAAATAAGCTTGGGAATTGCCGAAAGGTATTTATCTTTACAGGTTAGAACAGGTTAGATGTGCGTTAGAAGTTCCTGCAGATTTAAGAACTTTACTGAAACATTTCCATACTTCTTGCTGAAAGAGCGTTTGACGTCATTAGCCACGACAAGTCCTTCTGCTTTAGGATATTGCCGGAAAAAAGACTGAAGGTTAGATGCATCGAAATCATCTGCTGACCATTTACATTCGATGGCAAGAGGAGGTTTGCCTCTGCGAACAAGAATAAAATCTACCTCGTGTCCCTTTTTGTCGCGCCAGTAATTGATATTGTGCGACTGCAAGTGTGCATGCAGTTCGTTAAGCACAAGATGTTCCCAGAGGAAGCCCATATCATCGGGTCTAAGATTATGCCAGCCTCTATAATAACATATAAAGCCTGTGTCAAAAGTATAGACTTTCGGTGCTGATATGATTTCGGATGTTTTCCTTGTATTGAATGGGCGGATAATGTGGACAACATAAGTTGCTTCCAGAGCCTTAAGATAATTTGAAATGGTAGAACGGCTTACTTCACAAAGACGGGTAAATCGGGTTGCTTCAAAAATGCCGCCGCTTTGCATCATAAGAAGCTCTGCAAATTTTTGAAATGAATAGCGCCGTTCAAGCCTGAAAAGCTCCTGTATGTCTTTTGCCCAGTAGGCATCCATCCATTCCTGAAAATCCTTTTCAGGTATTTGCGATGACATAAAGAACGGAGGCATCCCACCGCGCAAAAACCGGTGTGTAATATCAGGATTTTCAAAATCATTTGTATCAGAAATAGTCATAGGAGTTAGCCAAAGTTCTGTCTTGCGTCCGGCAAGTGTGTCTCTGAATTTTGCCGATGCTCCGAGAGTTGATGACCCGGTGGCAATCAAGCGAATATCTTTATAATGATCTGCAGCAATCTTTAAAAGCTCTGAGGGGTTACCAAGCCTGTGTATTTCATCAATGATGACCCTTTTTTTGCGAAAACTGTCAAGGAATGACTCAGGATCACTCATCATTCTTCTGACACTTGGAAGTTCGCAGTCGAAATACTCTGTGTCAGGAAGGCTTTGGCAAAGAAAGGTTTTGCCGGCACGCCTTACACCTGAGAGCCAGATTACAGAGCGTTCATTCCATGCCTTTTCGATCTTTTCCTTCCAGAATTTTCTTTGTTTCATATGCGGTTATGATAGCGTATAGTTCTACTAAACGCAACTATAATAGCATTTAGTACCAGAATGCTCGGTGAGCCGGATTTCCTCCTTTATCTTTTCTGCTTTGATATATTGTCATTAGCTATTACCTATCTTGCCTTTGATACAAAGATGGCGAAATAACAGCGGGATTGTTCCTTCTTTTGCGTGCCCAAAAGAACGAACCAAGAAAAGGGCACCCCGGAAAATTTCCGGGCGGTTCGCTCGGTTGTCCTTCAGTAAATTTTTTCAACTCGCACGTCCTGTGCTCAAACAGGAAAAAATTTTTAACCTTCAGGACTGCCCTCCTCACCTGAAATTTTCAAGGGGGATATAGAAACTCAATATTGCAAAAGCAACTGCCTTTGGTTTTATAACTCCTTAAATTTTTATATATATGATTCTGATGTTCCTATTTTAGTAATAATTTATTGCTTATAATTTTTTCATTTAAATCCTGAATTGCTTTATTCATTCCAATCAACAAAATTTCAGCATATCCATCATTATCAAAACCCCAATTATAGTAACGACCGTGAAGAACAGAAGCTTTATCCTCTACATTGTATTCCCATATTTTTTTATTATCACGTGTTAATAGTGAGAGTTTTACTTCTAATTCATTATTAGAAGATCCTGATGGCAAGCCTAATGACCAAAGGCAAGGGCCAACAAATGAAAGTCCATATGTAAAGATTTTCCCGTTGTATAAGGTTGAATCAACCTCCCCTGACAATATTAAATCTGCTGTTTCATCTCCTCCGTAAGAGAAATAAGCTTCTTTGAAAATTCCTGACTCATTTAAGCTTCTTGTTACTGCTTTAGCAACATCTTCAGGAGGATTGAATATATAAGCAGGTCCTCCAGTAGACCCAATAGTAACAAACGCTCTCTGTGTGTCAGGTCTATCATATTCTACATAACCGAATGGGAACAATGGAATATACCCCAAGTAAAGAGTAGCCATTGTATTATGATTTCTTCTGTTGTCTTTAAAAGGCAATACAGCAATTTTAAGTGGTAGTTTTGGAGTATCATAAAGTTTGATTAGATGTGTTGGATCGGGAGGATATGTCCATTTAGAAGTTGTTGTACATGAAGTAAAAATAAAAATAATGGCAACAACTGAAGTTAGTTTTAATATCTTTCTTCTCATAAGTGTCTCCTTGTTAATATTTCATAATGATCAATTAATATAATTTAAGCTTAATTTATATGATGTTGCTCAAATCAAGCAAGGGATAAATTACGACAAAAACCTCAGAAAATTCCGAGGCATCACACTTAATTGTACATATTTGCGATAGAACAATAAACTGATAATCGCCTAGAATGCTGAAATAACGGCAAAATAAATTTTAATTAAATTACTTGCTCCATTACAACTCTTTTGGCATAATTTTTATTAAAATTATCTTGCCTGAAACGATAGCAGCATATTCTAAATTTAATAAGGAGGTAATGCATGGTTAGTAGATGTTGGAGTCTTGTGCTTACTCTGGTATGCATCAGTTTGTTAAGCTGTGCTGCGCAGAAGCTTCTTGCACCTGAAGAGCTGCAGAAAATGACTAATGATCAATATAGAGATTATTTTCTTAACCGCATTGATAATGCGGTTGTAGTTAATGCATTGGATTCAGGGGGGTATGTTGTCGTTAAAATAGAAAATCCTTATGGAGGCGCTGCAAGAGGAGGAAGTTATCCGAGAGGTGTTGATATAGATACTCCTAAGTATAAACAATCTAAGGATGAATATCTGATTTTAAAGACAGAGCTTTTAAGACGGGGTGCAGGCAATGAGCCTTATGTGTTTGCGACTATGGAAAAAGCAAATAAACTTTTTGAAGTGCAATTGGAATCGATGTGGAGAAAGTCACAAATTAATTCGGGGGCAAGCGGAAATTTTAGAAGGTTGTATGAAACAGCAAGAGATAGATCAAAAACAAAAGGGAACCTTCTTGACAGGTTATTTGATGATTCGACTTACCGCGATATATATTAATATTTGTTAAGGAAGATAATATGAAAATGCGGACTTTTCTGTATATAGTCTTATTACCTGCTTGATGTAACTTTCGACCCAAGCTGATAGATGTAAATCTCAGGTCCGGAGACCTCATCTTCCTTTGCCGAAAATGATTTTATTGGCAGCAGGTTAATTGGAAGATTAGCTTGTTTGAGAATATCCTCTTTGTTGAGTTTATAGAAACCTGCTATGAGATAATCAGCTTCAGAATTTGTTGTAATGGCAATATTAAACTTCTTATCTGACAAACTCATATCCGGTGCATCGCCGATGACTATTAGCCTGCTCTTTTCCGGAATATTCTTTTCTGCCCATAGAAATGCCTCGGTTAATGTTGATTTTTCGAGAAACTGCTTTTCAATTCCAATTGTCATCTGGACAGGCTTGAAACATAAAATTATAATGAGTGCAGAAACAGTTACCCACTCCTTTATCCTCTTCCCTGATACACTTGAGACAAATTCTCCTCCCCTTGTGATTGCACAAGCAGCGAACAATATAAAGCAAGGAACAAGAGGGAGGATGAAGCGCGGCATGGTGAGTGTCCATGAGCTTATCATCAGGAGATAAATACCTGCCCACAGAAAAATCGGGAGTGCTCGTTTTTTCAAAGATAAAAAGATTCCTGCTAATGACATAAAAGAAAGAAGCTTTCCGCTGCTCCCCAGCATCCTTAAAAAAGCTGCTAATGGAGAACTTCCTCTGCCTTCAGACCAGATTTTATTTTCATAATAGCCGAGAGTCGTTACCTTTGTAGAAAATTTGATGTCCTGCAGGAAAGCTGTAAAATCAAAAAGTATATAAGGCGACACTATGAAAAATATAACTATAGATAGCAGCAGCGGATAGATCAGTTCACTGCTGAAAGGATTGACGCTTAGATATTTACGGAGAGATGGCAGAAACATGAGCAGCAGGGGGACGGAAAGGAGTATAAGCCCTGAAACCATTACACCTGACCTTAACTTCCCGAAAATAAAAAATCCCAGATCTCCTTCTTCGATTTTTCTGTCACTGCTGAGGACGCTTTCAAAAAACCCTTGAAGATACGGTTTGACCAGCGGCAAAGAGAAGAGGAGAAGGAAAACACCTGCAATGATGCATAATACTGAAAGTGTCCTGACTGCATTTCTCTCTGTAAATTCTTTTTTCTCTTTGCCTGCCTCGAGAACAAAGTATGAAACTATAAGTATTAGCATGAGCGGAAGAGCCGTGTATTTTGTTGATGAGGCAAGTCCGCAGAATATGCCTGCAAGGAGAAGAGCGCGGCTATTTTCTTCGTCAAATGCCTTGCACATAAAAAAAAGAGCCGCAGTTATCCAGAGCATAAGCGGTATATCAACGATTGCATAATGCGATGACTGGACATGGAGCGGGTAAATCGCGAGAATCAAAGCCGACACAATGGCTGTTTTACGGTCGTAAATTTTTTGCGCCAGCAAATAAAGCGCAATGACATTTGCACTTCCAAAGATAGCGGAGATAATTCTGCCAAGCATCCAGAAAGAGGAATCTGATGCGCTGAACTTAAAAACTGCCGGCATTATGAATGATGCGAGCTTGAACGAGAGAAAATAAAAATAGACCGTAAATGATGGATAGTAAAATATATGCGGATTATAATCTCCGCTGAACATTGAGAGGGCAGGCTGTATCTGGCTCCATTCATCTGGATGAAGCCTTTGGGGAAGTCCGTAGGAAATACCGGTCAGTCTTAAAATTAATGATAAGATTAATATGCCTGCGGGGATGAGAAATCCGGTAAGGCTTTTTGTCCCCTGCGCTTTTATTTGCCTATCCGGTTTAACCACTCTGCTTCTGAGGTAAGACCAAGAGATTCTAGTTTACTTCGGGTAGGGATACCTGTTTTTACATCCCAGTTTCTTCTCGTATAATAATCATCGAGCATCCCTTCCCATTTTTGCTCGTCGATTATCTCTCCTTTAAACGGGCCTGAGGGCACAGGGCCATCCACCCATTTTCCTATTAGTCTGTCGTCAGTGCGCCTTATCCCTTCTCTATTTATGTAAAGCCTTTCAATGTTGAATATCCGTTCCCCTGCCTCAAGTATCTCATCAAGAGAGAGATTGAATCCTGTGATTACATTGAAAAGCTCTGTCTGGTCATCAATAGTCAGTCCTCCGCCGTTTGATTCGCTTGCAAAGCGGCAGATCTCAAGTGAATCGGTAATGGCGGCTATATGCTGCATACGTATTGCCACGACCGCCTTGACATAGGATTTATGGTCAAGGACTTCCGTTGTCCCGAACATCTTTAGCGCCATTTCCGGTGTGTATCTTCCCAATCCTCCTACTGTTTCAGTAGGCACTCCGCCTCTTAGGTGGTCGCACCCCCTTGTTGCTGTGGCAAGACAAAGGGCAAGACCTTTCATTATACGCAGGTCTATGCCTCCAAAAGTCATTCCCTTGCTGTGGCTGATATATTTTTCCGCGCCATGTCCGATTTTTTTTGCCGCAGGGAGAGCGCCCTCAGCAAGTATGTCACCTATATCCTGCCTGAAAGCAATCTTGTCTATTAGCTTCATCAGAATTTCCGGTTTCCCCCAGTCAAGAATGAGCCCGTCAGTGTCTTTTTCAGTGATTACGCCATTCTGGAACAAGTCGATGGCGACAGCGATGAGCCCGCCTGCTTCAAGGGAATCCATGCCGTACTGATTGACCATGTTGTTGATTTTGAATATGGAAGCGATGTCCGAGTTATAGCAAGTTGGTCCGAAGGGAGTCACCACTCCCTCTTCGATTTTGTTTCCCCACTCCCCTTTGTATGGTCCCTCTTTTATTTCAAACTTGTGTCCGCAGTGAATGGGGCATGCATAGCAGGATTTATTGCCGGTATAGAATTTTTCTACTATCTTTTCCGGATCGAAATTCTGGACATTTTCGAAGCCTGAAGTTTGGTTGAAATTCTTGAGGGCGATTATACCAATCCTGTCGGTTATAGGTGTTCCCATTGTTCCGCCGTATTTGCCTATGGTCTTGGCAAGCTTTGTCTCTGAAGCTTTTTTGTGGAGATCGCGTTTAAGAAGATTAAATTTTTTTGCGTCAGCTATCTCCACTTCATTTGTCCCGCGGACAGCTACGGCTTTTAATTTCTTTGAGCCCATTACCGCTCCCATCCCTGTTCTTGCGGCTGCCCTTTCCTCATGCATCACCGAACCGAACCTTACGAGGTTTTCTCCTGCCTGTCCGATGCAGGCAATTCTTACCCTGTCATCTCCAAGCTCTTTTCTTATAAGCGTTTCTGTTTCGCGGGTGTTCTTCCCCCAGAGTTTTGAAGCATCCCTTATTTCAACTTTTCCGTTATTTATGAATATGTAAACCGGATGGTCTGATTTTCCTTCGATTATTAGATGATCACATCCTGATTTTCTAAGCTCAGGGCCGAAGTTGCCGCCGGCATTGGCATCGCCTAAGATTCCTGTGAGAGGCGATTTTGCGCTTACGGTAAAGCGCGCGGAAGCAGGCGACTTGGTTCCGGAAAGGGCGCCTGTCCCGAATATGAGTTTGTTTTCTTCTGAGAGAGGTTTTACGTCAGGGCCTGTCTCATCAAAGAGAAGCTTTGAGTTTATTCCTCTTCCGCCTATGAATTGTTTCCTGAAAGAAGAGTCACGCGATGAGCCCGACACTTTGCCGTCTGAAAGATTTATCCTTAGGATGTTTACAATATCAGCTTTCAATCTGTTTGCTTTTTCTTTAAAAAGTTATTTAATGAAGCAATTATTTAAATCATAGTCATGGCTTTAACAAAGGTCAATTTAAAAAATAACATTACAAAATAACATTAAATGGATGAGCATTTTAAAAACACTTTAAGTCTTGCTGAAAGTCTGCGGCATGGATTCTGATTTTTCTCATAACCGGAAGTATACATATCTGTTCATCCTCCTTCTTGTTGTAATCCCGTCGCTTTTTTCAGGGCTTAGCGGATATGAGCTTCTTTTGCCTGATGAGCCGCGGGAGGCTGAGATAGCAAGAGAAATGTGGGTGAGTGGTGATTTTGCAGTTCCCAAGCTAAACGGCGAGGCATTTCTTGAAAAGCCCCCTCTTTATTATTGGACTGTAGTTGCTCTCTATAATGCTGCCGGCAGGGCAGATGCCTTTCTTTCAAGATTGCCGTCAGCCTTCTTTGGTTTGGGTACGATTCTTTTTGTGTATGCACTTTCCGCAATGATGTTTGGCAGAAAGACAGGGCTTGCGGCCGCGCTTATCAGCTGCACTACCCATGAATTTCAGAAGATGTCTCATAACTGCATGATTGATATATCCCTTGCTTTTTTTGTCATTGGAACGGTTTATTATTTTGCTGCCGGCTACATATACGGCAGACAGAAAACACTCAATATCTCGTTGATGTACGCTATGGCGGGATTCGCTTTCCTGAGCAAGGGATTTATAGGTGTCGTGATACCGGGTGTAGTGATTTTCCTTTTTTTTCTCTTTGAAAAAAACCTCAAAAGCGGAATCATTGATATTAAAATCTGGCTCGGAGTCATTATATTTCTTATCATAACTTCTCCATGGTTTTATCTTCTCTGGCAGGCAGGGGGAACAAAATATTTCAAGGTATTTTTTATAGACAATCACTGGGGGAGGTTTGCCGAGGCTTCATTGGGGCACAGGCAGGGTTTCTTTTTTTATTTCTCTAAGATATTTGAAGTCCTCTTTCCCTGGTCAATATTACTTCCTTTATTGATATTCGATATTTTCCTGAACCGGAAAACTTCGCTGTTAGAAAAAAGAAGAGAGATTCTTTTTGTAAGAATTTTTGCCTTTGCTCCGCTTGCACTTTTGAGCTTCTCGGCGAGCAAGAGAAGCGTATATCTCCTTCCGGTAATTCCTGCTTATGCCATTTTAACAGCCCTGCTGCTTGAAAAAGAATTTCTCAAAAAAACAGCTTCAAGGGGAGCGGGAATATTTGGCAGACTGTTAACGGTAGTCGTGCTTTTATGCATGGTCCTTGCGATGGCCGGTTGGGTATGGGCTGCTGGAACTGCAAATGCCAGTTTTATAATTGCAGTCATTCCTGCCGTCATTGCGGCAGCGGGAGTGATAGTGTTTTCATTGCGGAATGAATTACAGAAGCTTTTTGTCGCAGTAGTTGTCTCTACGGTTATTATGTTTTATGCCTTTTCTAATTTTGAGCTTGAAAGAGGGGAGAAGAACCAGAACTATCGGGGCATTGCAAATATAATAAGGAAAAACGTCTCTGACATGGAACATTTCAGGGCTTTTGATCTTTCAGAGCATGAAAGGAGCATTGCCTTTTACCTTAACAGGACATTCCCTGAAGATATGAAATGGGAAGAGGTGAAGCATCATCTCTTATCTGACAAGAATATAACCTATATTGTGAATGATGATAAACTGGAAGATGTTTACAGAAAATTACCTGTCGGTATTGGGATAAAGCCGATCGGCCGTGTTGACAGAAACACGCTTTTTCTGCTTATTAAGAAAACTTCATGAGCAGAGGGCCGGAAAAGAAAGCGCAAAGCCAGAGGATATAAACATATCTGCTGTATCTGTGAAAACGGTGGGCTGATTTCTCATCCCCTTTTTTCCAGACGAGCAGAGCCCAGCCAGCATGAATCCCCATTCCAAGAAGCGCTGCAATGCCAAGCACACCATGTATCGCAGGTGCATTTCTGCTGTTTAAGAACATCCCTGATGTTCCCAATACATCAAGGGTGAATCCGGTAAGAAAGGAGACAATGAAAATACCTTTCAGCTTTCCTGTTATCTGCTCACCCCAGACCGCATAAGTATATGCGAGCAGGGCTAGAATTATGGCGCCTCCGTAAATCGTCATTTCACCTCTTCCCATGTCTCTATTCCCCTTATTTAGAATTAGTGCATTTCAAAAAAATTTTATTTGCAATAACAGTGAAGTTGTCATATTGCATTTCATTGATTAGTTGGCAATAAATTCTTTAAAATAAAAACTCACGATTTTATTTGGGAGGTTCCATAAGATGGATTGGGGAATGAAAAACCGCTTAGCTCAGCTTATCAAGCCCGACGGACATTGCATGTTCATGCCTATTGACCACGGCTATTTTCAGGGGCCGACTTCGAAACTCGAAAAACCATGGGAGACCGTGAAACCTCTGCTTAGATACAGCGATGCCCTTTTTTGCACAAGAGGGGTGCTTCGTGCATGCATCCCGGCAGACAAGAGCATACCCATAATACTGAGGGTGTCTGGGGGGACGAGCATGGTCGGAGCAGACCTTGCAAACGAGGCAGTCACTACTTCCATGAAGGAGGCTTTGCGTCTTAATGTTTCCGCTCTTGGTGTTTCTGTGTTTGTCGGAAGCTCTTACGAACGGCAGACTCTTCTTAACCTTGCAAATCTTGTAAATGAAGCTGAGGAGTATGGTCTTCCTGTAATGGCAGTCACGGCTGTGGGAAAAGAGCTTGAAAAAAGAGATTACCGCTATCTTGGCCTGGCATGCAGGATTGCTGCAGAGCTTGGCGCAAAGGTTGTAAAGACATATTGGTGTGAGGATTTTGATAAAGTTGTAAACGGTTGTCCTGTCCCTGTTGTCATGGCAGGAGGACCTAAAGTTGATACAGACCGCCAGGTTTTTGAGTTTGTCCATGACGGGATGCTGAAGGGCGCCATCGGCATTAACCTCGGGCGCAATATATGGCAGAACCCTAATCCTATTCCAATGATAAGAGCTCTTCGCGCCATCATACATGAAAAGGCGACGGCAAAAGAGGCGGATGAACTTTTTAACGAACTGAAGAACAGCAAGTAAAATATGCGCGTAGCCAAATACTATAACAACCGGGACGTAAGACTTGAAGAGATGCCTGTGCCGAAGATTGGCGCAGGAGAGATACTGGTAAAGATAATCGCAAGCGGTGTCTGCGGAAGCGATGTGATGGAATGGTACCGCATAAAGAAAGCCCCTCTTGTTCTTGGGCACGAGATTACAGGCGATATCGTCGAGACGGGCGAAGGGGTGGAGAAGTTCAAAAAAGGTGACAGGGTCACCGTTGCCCACCATGTCCCATGCAACACCTGTTATTACTGTCTTAACGGCGAGTATTCCGTTTGCGACACTCTGCGGAGCACCAACTTCGACCCCGGCGGTTTTGCAGAGTATGTGCGCGTTCCAAAGATAAATGTTGACCGCGGTGTTTTTCTGCTTCCTGACGAGGTGTCCTATGAAGACGGGACATTTTCCGAACCATTGGGATGTGTTATGCGCGGCCAAAAAGTTGCAGATGTGAGGCCTGCCCAGACTGTCCTTGTCATAGGAAGCGGAATATCTGGTCTTCTTCATATCAAGCTTGCCCGTGCAGTGGGAGCCGCGAAAATATTTGCCACTGATATAAGTGAATACAGACTTTCTGCTGCTAAAAGGTTTGGCGCTGACGAGGTTATACGTGCAAGTGATGATGTTTCGGGAAAGATAAAAAGCCTGAACGGCGGAAGGCTTGCAGACAGGGTCATATTATGTGCAGGGGCAGATTCGGCAATTGAGCAGGCGCTTCAATGCATTGACCGCGGAGGCACGATCCTTCTCTTTGCACTTCCGGAGCCCGGAAAAAAATTCCCAATAGACCTCTGGAATATGTGGCGTGACAACGTGACTATAACTACAGCCTATGCATCTCCTCCCGCTGACACGATTCCTGCAATAGAACTTATACGTTCAAAGAGGGTAGATGTCTCGGATATGATCACCCACAGGCTCCCCCTTAGCGAGGCAGGTCTTGGCTTTAAGCTTGTATATGAAGCCAAAGATTCAATTAAGGTCATAATTGAGCCGCAAAGATGATGAGCTCATTTAAGAGATGATACAAAAAGTTTCCAAAAAAATTATCCTTATTCTGCTCCTGTTTTCTTCATTCTGTTTCCCGGGTCGTTCGTTCATGGTTTTTGCTGAAGACCTTCCTCTATTGTTTTGTCCGGTAAATGATGATGTCACAGGTTCAGAGAGGAAACTTCAAACTTCTGATGGTAATGATGAAAGGCTAAGGGTATCTGTGGATTTATCATTGATAAGCCCGCAGTCAGGTGATGAAAGGGTTGAAGCCCTCTTGCCGGAAAAGATTACAGCCGGCAGCGAAAAGCCTTACAGAAAAATAGTTATTGCAAAAAACCGGAGTGAGATCAGGGGAGAGCACAGTTATTCATGGTTCGGTACTGTTGAGGAGAAAGACCTGAGCACTGTTGTAATGACTGTTGCCGATGGAGTCATGTACGGGCACATAGATATAGATGGGGACTCCTACTCTATTTCCGCAGACAAAAGCTCTCACGATAAAAACGATTACCTGATAGTTAAAAATGATGAGACAAGGCTTGCTCCAATTGATGATGGTGCAGTTTCACCTCTCCTCAAAGGAAAGAAAAAAAACAATAGGCATTCGTCTGGCCGGGTGCAGGATGACGGCTCGGTCATAGACGTTCTTATACTTTATACGCAGGAATTTAGCGATAAATATGGGGATGAGACTGATGGAAAGATTCAGCACTTTGTCGATCTTGCTAACGAAGCTTATCATAACAGCGGAATCAATACGAGCATAAGCATTGCTCATTCAGAGCTATATTCTGATTCTGGTGCAGATGAAGATATTAATATAGACAATGCTCTTCCATTTATCCTGACAGATACCAATATTGCGGCATTAAGGGACGAGTACAATGCAGATTTAGTCACTCTGTTAAGAGTTTATAAAGATACTGATTACTGCGGTCTCGGTTATCAGATGAGTCCTGTATCGCCTCTTTTTGAAGAGTACGCATTTTCTGTTGTTGAAGTTAAGGACATCTCTGACATCCCTCAAGGCTCTTCAGGCAGGTATTGCCATAAAACTACTTTAGCCCATGAGCTTGGACATAATATGGGGTGTGCCCATGATAGGAGTCACCTTAAAAAAGACAAGAAAGGAAATATAATAAACAAAGGTGCATTTAGCTATTCATATGGATATGACAAAAAGAATTCAAAGGGGAAAGGAATCTTCGGTACAATAATGAGCTATGACCGCCCCACAATAACGTATTTTTCAACGCCGAAAGTTAAATACAAAGGCTATGCAATCGGGAAAGGAAGCAAAAGCAAACAATCAGCAGATAATGCCAGAACTATAAACAATACAAGGAATACTGTGGCAAACTTCAGAAACTCTGAACAATAGAGAAGGAGTTTTATGAAAAAAGAAATCCTGATTGCTCTTACGGCCTGCATAATACTTTTTTCCATTTGCTTTTATCTGAATATTTCTCTTGGGCTTGGCAAGGCAGAAAGCGACCATGACCCATCATCAGTCTGGCTCTATGGAAAGCACAGCCTTCTTATTGCCCTTGCAATAGTTCTTCCTGCTTTTTCAGGAATAAACATTTTTCGCATGGCGGGCTGGCAGTTCAACCCCCGGTGGTTTGTTATTGCTGTTGCAGTCGGGTTTTTCATGGGATTTGGAAACCGCGGAGGATTTGATCCCAGAATTCCGGTTATGCTTGTGCTCGCGCTCTTTCATACCTTTGCGATGGAGTTTTTTTTCAGGACCTATCTGTACAGATTCCTCCAGCCTTATTTTAAATGGCAATATACCTCGATGATTCTCTCATCGCTTTTTCATGGGATAATTTATCTTACTGAATATCCTGTCTGGCAGCTTTCCGTAATTACAAAGGTAGGATTTGTTTTCCTTTTCACTTTTCTTGGAATACTTTTTTCAGTCTCTTATAAAAAATCTGACAGCTTTTATGTCCCATGGGTTATGCACTTCTTCGGTGTTTTAAAATACGGCCTGCTTTTTAAATAATTGTGAAAGGGGTTTATGACAAGAGGCAAAAGAATAATTTCATGGGTTATTGGAATTCTCATAGTTCTCTATATTGGTCTTGTAATAGTTGCATCTTTACCTCAGGATTCTGTCCCTGCAAAGAGCCTTGCGAAACAGGGAGACAAGTTCGTAAATATCAAGGGGAAAGAAATACGTTATGTAAAGCAGGGAGAAGGTGAAAAAACCATAATACTTGTCCATGGTTTTGGATGCTCTATATATTCATGGCGGCATGTCATACCCTTGCTTTCCGATAAATACACAGTATATGCCTTTGACCTTCCCGGGTTTGGTCTTTCAGACAAGTCCCCTTCCGGCAACTATGACCTTAAATCACAGGGTAGTTTCGTTATAGATTTCATGGATGCCCTGAACATATATTCTGCAACCCTTGTGGGACATTCAATGGGAGGTGTTGTAGTGGGCTACGCAGCAGTCGAGGCGCCGGAGAGAATTGAAAAGGTAGTTCTCAATGATGCAGGTTTTTACAGCGGAGGAGCTCCATCGTTCTTAAAATATCTTTTCTACCCATTGAACAAACTTTCAGCCATGCAGTTTTATAACAAGTCATTTGTAAAAAAGCTCCACATGGGGATGTTTTATAACAAGGAGCTTGTGACGGATGAGCTTGTAGATGAATATCTTATAGCAGGAAAAACCCCTGATGCAGTTGAGGTGATGTCAAAGATGATGACTGATGTAGAGCCGCAGCAATATACCGGAATAAGCGAGCATATCACTGCGCCAACGCTTATTGTCTGGGGAGAATTCGATCCCGGAATGCCTCTTTCAGATGCCGAGCGTCTCCGCAGTGAGATTAAAAACTCCCTTCCAGTCATTGTTATAAAGAATGCAGGCCACATGGTGCCGGATGAAAAACCTGAAGAACTCGCAAAGGTAATAAAGGAATTTGTGGGGTGAGTATCAGGCAAATTCAAAAAAAAGTGTAATCGATCAGAATAACCAGTTTGTCATGTAAACGTACTTCACATTTATTCTGGATATTTGCTAAGTATGGTTTCTGAGTTTTTTTCTGATGTTGCGGCGTTCCTCTGCTTCGCGGAACTTTTTCTTCTGCTCCTCTGTTTTAAGTGAAAGCTTGGGAACAGAGACAGGTTTGCCTTTCTCATCAAGCGCCACGAATGTGAGATAGGCATTGCTGGTTTTTTTGCGCTCCCCCTTTATATGGTCTTCTGAGAAAACTTTTACCTCAACATCCATTGAAGTGCGGCCTACGTAAATTACTGCTGCCTCCAGAATTGCAATTGCGCCGAGCTTTATAGGATGCTCGAAGGTGAGCACATCCATCGAGGCAGTGACAACGCTTCTCCCGCTGTGCCTTCGTGCAGTGATGGCACCTGCAATATCTATCCAGTGCATCACCCTTCCTCCGAGTACATTGCCGAGAAGATTGGTATCATTGGGGAGCACCACTTCGACCATCTGAGTATAGGAGTCTTCAGGAGATTTGGATGTTATTTTAGTCATAAGAATTCCTTTCATGCTTTTTGGATAAGTCAGGAATGACTTTATATCTTAATCCTTCAAAGTCAATTATCAAAACAAAGCTATCATTGAAATATAAAAAACCGGAAAATATAAACAACCGGCTTGTCAGTCCCGCTCTGGCACTGAACAGCAGGTGCCTGCCGCGGAATCTGCCAAGCCGGTTTCAAAACTAATTTCTTGAAATTTATAGTTAGCTGATATTAAAAGATAATAAAATTATATCAGGGGCGTGAAATGTACATAGACCGTATAACGATGAAAGATTTCGAGTCCGAGGTCAGGAAGGGAAGAATGGTTCTTGTCCCATTTGGCGCTACCGAAGAGCATGGGGCGCATCTCCCTCTCGGCACAGATACGATTCAGATAGAGCAGATAATCGAAGGTGCGTTGAGCGAAAAAAAATTCCTTGTGGCTCCATCGATTGCCTATGGGCTTTGCAGTTCAACGAGAAATTTTCCGGGCACACTTACAATCTCATTTGACCTCCTTAAGAGCTTTGCCGGAGAGATTCTTTCAGAGCTTGAACGGAACAATGTTAAAAAGACAATGCTTATATCCGGTCATGCAGGCTCAGACCATATGGCAGCCATGCGTGTGGCGGCAAAAGAATTTGCAAGAAACTCAAAAATGAAAGTAGTTGTCGCGTCAATTGCAGACCTTGTCCTTGCAGACAAAAGTAATACTGTGCTTTCAAAAGTGCCGCGCGGAGACAAACATGCCGGGTTCATCGAGACCGCCTGCATGCTTTACCTTGAAGGCGGGCTTGTTAAGAAAAACAAGATTCCTGGTAAATCTGACCCGCAATTTCCTGATCCTTTAATAATATCTGATGCGCAGAAATATTTTCCATCAGGTGTCATGGGAGACCCTGCCGGCGCAAATGAAGCTTTCGGCAAAGGGATTTATGACCTGGCAGTATGCTCTCTTGTGAATCTGATAGGATGGTTTGAGAAACAGAAATAGCTGAAGCTGCTATCAGCGAGTGCAATAGCCATAATCATCATATATGGAAAGTCTGCTCGGGGAGCAGACCCTACAAATATTTTCACAGATTCTACAAATATTTTTACAGACTCTACTCCTACCCGATATCTGACAGCACCCTCATTAAGAACCGGATTAATATGAAAGCCACAAAAGGTGAAAGGTCAATATTTCCAATGGGAGGGATGACTTTCCTTAGTGTGCCGAGGACCGGTTCAGTAGCCTTCTGGATAAAATCTGTAAATTGGTTGGAAGCCTGCGGCCCTATCCATGAAAGAACCACCTCAGCGAGGATGAGATAACTGTAGAGTTCAAGAAGGAAAATTAGAAATTTCATAATGTGTTTTTCACTTTTTTAGAGGGGTTATGACTTCCGGAAAGCTTCCTTATTTTTTCTTCAACCTTATCAACAATCCAGCTCGGCGTTGATGCGCCTGCGGTGATACCTATTGATTTTTTACCTTTGATATTCTCCGGCAATATCTCATCTCCGGTTTCTATATGGATAGTCTCGACATTCTTCCTGCAAATCTCCGCAAGCCTATTTGTGTTGGCGCTGTGTTTTCCTCCAATCACTACCATTAAATCCACTTCCCGGCTAAGCGATGCCGCGGCATTCTGTCTCAGTATGCTGGCATTGCAGATTGTATTGTATATCTTCATCTCCCGCGAGATTTTTAAGAGGTTTGTGACGACATCGATGAAGTTCTGCTCGCTCTGAGTTGTCTGTGCTATGACGCCTATCTTTTTTGAGAATTTTTTGTCTTTAAGCTCTTCCGGGGTTGAAACTACAGTTATGTTGTCCTGTACGCTTTCAACGATAGCTTCCACCTCTGCGTGATTATGATCTCCTACAAGGACTACGTCATATCCCTGCTCAACCAATATCCTTGTGATGTTATGAAGCCTCTTCACTTTTACACAGGTGGCATCGATTATTTCTATCCCTTTCTTCTTTGCCTTGTCTATGTGGGCTTTCGGCATACCGTGGGATCTTACGATGAGAGTTGACCCGGGTTTTACCTCTTCCACTGAACTCACTATTTGAAGCCCGCGGTTCTGGAGCTCCGACACTACCTGCTTGTTATGGATCAGTTCTCCAACAACAGTGATATTGCTTTTCTGCTTTTTGAGTGATTGGTTGGAAAGCGCCTGTTCGGTGAGGTCTATTGCTCTTTTCACACCTTCGCAGAACCCGAGAAACTTTGCGCGTTTGATAATCAATGCCATTTTTTCTCCATCTTTTTTCTGATGTTAAGAACTAAAAGACACGGAGTCAAGGAGTAATGAGTTTTTATAACTTTTCCTGTTGACAAATTAATATGGAAAATATTAGGTCTTTTTTGCGAGTGTGAGTGCGAGTAAGATGAGCGGGTGGAAACCTGCGATGCAGCGGATATTGACGTTACGGAGAATAATATGTCTGGAAATTATGAGATTGCGATTATAGGCGGCGGGCCTGGAGGATATGTGGCTGCCATAAGAGGGGCACAGAGCGGGAAAAAGATTGCATTGATAGAGGGAGATGAAGTAGGCGGCACCTGTCTAAACAGAGGCTGCATTCCTTCAAAGACTCTGATCAAGGCAGCGGAGATAATTTCTCTTGCAAAGAAAGCCTCTATGTATGGGATAGAATTCTCCCAGCCGACAGTGGATTTCAAAAAGCTGATGGGAAGAAAAGACACAGTTGTAAAAACACTCGTTTCCGGAGTCAAGGCTCTTTTAAAGGCGAATGGTGTTGATGTGATCAAGGGCGTTGCAAGGTTTGAAAATAAAACCACCCTTTCTGTCACAACGCCTGAAGGGAAACAGCAGGTGACGGCAGATAAGATTATAATCGCATCAGGTTCAAAACCTGCTGCACTTAAAATTCCGGGAAGCGATATGGAATGCGTGATCGACAGCGATTATGCATTTGAGCTTGAAGAGCGTCCGGAAAAAATGGTGATAATCGGCGGCGGCGTGATAGGCGTCGAGATGGCCTATATCTTTAATGGCATAGGCACTGATGTTGAGATAATAGAAATGCTTCCCCGCATTGTTGCTCAGGAGGATGCTGATGCGTCAGCAGTGCTTGAAACTGCGCTTAAAAGAAATGGAATAAAAATAAATACAGGTGCACGAGTCAAATCAATTGAAAAATCAGACGGCGGATGTGTAACGATTTTTACTGCACAGGATGGCGTGGATAAAAAGATAGAATCAAACCTTGTTCTTATGGGAGTTGGACGGGTTCCAAACACATCGGACCTCGGGATAGAGACGCTTGGCATCGAGGCACAGAAGGGCGCCATAAAAGTGAATGGGAAAATGGAGACATCTGTGCCGGGTATATATGCGGCAGGAGATGCCATCGGAGGCATCATGCTTGCCCATGTTGCCATGGAAGAGGCTATTGTTGCAGTTGACAATGCAGGCGGCGGCAATGAGGAAATGAGATACGACCATGTGCCGCGGTGCGTTTACACGATTCCTGAAATTGCCGGTGCAGGGCTTACTGAAACCGAAGCAGCAGCAAGGAATATACCGGTGAAGATAGGGAAATTCCCATTCTCTGCATCAGGCAAAGCAGCGACAATGGGAGAGCGTGACGGTTTTGTAAAGGTAATAGCAGACGCAGCCGGAGAAAAGATTCTCGGTGTCCTGATCGCAGGAGCTGAGGCAACTGAACTCATAGCAGAAGCTGTCATCGCAATGAAGGGCGGTGTTACTGCCGGCGGGCTTGGAGAGACTATTCATGCCCATCCCACGCTTTCGGAAGCAGTTAAGGAGGCGGCCCTTGCTGTGTCGGGAAAGGCAATCCATTTTCCTCCTCAGATTAAAAAATAGGGCAAAATGCTATTGACAAAAATAAAAGTTATTTGTGATATCTATTGCAGGAATGAGTTGCTGATTGTTTTTAAAATTTTAAATAAAAAATCAAATTTAATAAATCGGGAGGATAAATAACTATGAACTTTTACTGCCTTGACTGTTCCAAAGAGTTTTACCTTGAGGATAACGAAGACGCACTTGCCTGTCCGTTCTGCAACAGCGAGGATATTGAAGAGATTGAAGCTGACGAGGAAGTTGCGGAAGATGAAGAGGACGTAGATGAGGAAGCAGAAGAGGAAGAGGAGTTTGAAGAGGAAATTGAAGGTTTTGACGATGCAGAAGAATTCGACGACGACATGGATGATATCTATTCCGATGATGACGAGGACTACGCAGACGAGGATATAGAAGAATTTGAAGATGAAGATGAGAATATGTGATTAACCGGGAACGGATATGGACAGCGATATAATAATAATAGGAGGAGGTCCTGCCGGACTTATGGCAGCGAGGACCGCGCTTGACGAAGGTTTGAGAGTAATACTGATCGAGAAAAAGAAAAATGCGGCCCACTATGTAAAACCATGCTGTTCAATGCTCCTTCTTGAACCAGGCTATCATGACGAGTTCATAACAACGGAAGATAAAAAAATAGAATTTAAAAATACTGCTTTCAGCGTTGATTATACCGGCGAGTATGTTGACCTTCCAGGAAGCATCAGATTTTCCCCCGAAGGCCATCCTTTCAGGATATTTGCCGGAAACGGTCTTGCTGCAAAAGTAATCGATAAGGAAACTCTCCTTAAAGGCATCTTGAAAGAAGTAAGCTCTAAAGGGGCTGACATAAGGCACTCCACGGTTGCGATAATCGCTGAGGAAATAAAAGGTGGAGTAAGGGTTAAAGTAAAAGATAAGTCCGGTGAAAAGGATCTGACGGCAAAGTTTGCCTTTGTCGCCGATGGTGTGACCTCCAATGTAGTAAACAGGATGGGGCTTAATAAAGAAAGAAAACTTTTTACCAAGGGGCTTGCTCTTTCCTATCTTATGGAAGGTGTTAATTTTCCTTACGAAGATGCTTTTGCTGCATTCATTGGTAAAAGATATACCCCTGCCGGTCAATTCTACATGGTGCCTAAAAGGATGGAAAAATTCGGAAGGGATAATAAGGTCTGGGAAGTTACTTTCGGTGTCCCTACCGGAATGGATATAAATCCGAAGGAACGGTTGAATGCCTTCATAAAGGAAGGACCTGTCAAAGACTGGTTTGGAGATGCGAAGATACTTGAAGAGATCGGCTGTGCAATGAGTTTTTATTCTCCTTTGCAGCATCCTGCTGACGGGAACATCGTGATACTTGGTGATGCGGCAAGTTTCCAGGAAGTGGAAAACCAGGGTGCGCTCATGTGCGGGCATTATGCATCAAAACTTGCGGCGTCATGCCTAGCCGGGAATGAGCCAAACCTCGAAAGATACAACGAGTTCTGGCAGCGCTGTTTTGAGTTCAATCATCCGGGTGTTATCGAGGCCACTGCAAGGACATATGCAATACATACATTCACCGATGAACAGCTCGATTATCTTTTTTCTCTGGAGCACGATTTCACTGTGCCGGGCTATATAAATCACTGCACCTGTGCTGATGTTATGTTCAATGGCTTTGCCCAGCATTATAACCGGATAAAGCAGGAACGCCCTGAAATAGCTGCCGGTATAGATAGATTCAAAGGGGCGGCGGCAGACTCTCTGCTCCATACCTGAAAAATCCCGGTGATTTCCGGATCAAGGCAGCAGAAGACAAACCTCCTTTCATGGATTGCTTACGATATCTCGGGTACTATTTTTTCTCTTGTCATTGTCACCCTTCTTTATGCTGTTTATTTTAAAGAGATAATTGCCGGAGGCTCTGATTTTTCAGATCTTGTATGGGGGGTAAGTACCGGCGTTTCGATGATTGTGGTGGCGATTGCATCGCCTTTGCTTGGTGCTGCTGCTGATTTAAGCGGAAGACGGAAAGCGTTTCTTGCAGTAACAGGGGGTGCGGCTGCGCTTCTCACCATCACCCTTGCCATACCCGGCAGAGGCGAGATACTGCTTGGCAGTATTCTTTTTATCTTAGCCAACATAGCTTTTAATTTAAGCTACACTTTCTATAATTCACTTCTCCCTGATGTCTCAACTAAGGAGAACATGGGGAGTGTTTCAGGCGCTGGTTGGGCAGCAGGCTACGGAGGCGCACTTATTTTCCTTCTTATGTTCTATCCTTTTCTCAAAGGAGGTATGGAAGAAAACAATTTGTGGAATCTAAGGTTTGTATTCATTCTGACAGGGGTGTTTTATCTCATATTCATGGTTCCTGTTATTTTCTTTTTAAAACTTGATGACAGGAAAGAAAAAGCAGGTGAAAAAATAACGGGATCTGTTACTTCTCCGCTCGCGCGCGTGTTTGGCACAATAAGGGACATAAAGAAATATTCAAATCTTGCGCGGTTCCTGATAGCTTTTTTTCTTTATAACGATGGCATAGCAACAGTGATATTTTTCAGCTCCATATATGCATCGCACACGCTTGGCTTTACAATGAAGGAACTTATAGTTTTTTTCCTTGCCATTCAGTTAAGCGCCATGCTCGGTGCTTTCACGCTTGGATTGCTGACTGACAGGCTCGGAGCAAAGAAGGTAATCATCTTTTGTGTTTTGGTGTGGTGCATACTTGTTACCTGCACCTACTTTGTCACGAGCCATCAGACATTTTTTGCCATAGGCATTATGTGCGGTGTTGTCATGGGTGCATGCCAGTCTGCAAGCAGGACTTTTATGGGGCTTTCCGTGCCTCCGGGGAGGAGTGCGGAGTTTTTCGGTTTCTATTCCCTTTATGCCAAATTTTCTTCAATTCTTGGCCCATTGATGTTCGGTTTCATATCATCATTTACTGGAGACCAGAGAAAGGCTATACTTTCAATGCTGGTTCTTTTTGTATCAGGGATGGCTATAATGTTAACCGTCAAAGAACCTGAGGCTGATTCAGTCCAATAACGATACTTTTTCCGGTTTAAAAAAATTAGGAGAAAGATATGATGGCAAAGGAAAGACCTAACGGGCCGGTTGCAAAAGTGGCAATGCTTTTCCTTTTCGGGATAGGCTTTGGCAATGTGGAGGCAATGATCGTGGTTTATCTGAGGAGGATACTTCCTCCCTTTGATGAGACGACTTTCGGCACTGTTGATGAGTTTGTACGGTTTATGGAAAAATACAATGTCTATCGGATCGAGCAGGTAAGGGAGATGTTTACGATCCTAATGCTTGTCACTCTCAGCATACTTGCCGGAAACAGCCTGCTTGAGCGCTTTGCGGCTTTTTGCATATCCTTTGCGACATGGGATATATTCTATTATGTTTTTCTCTGGGTCATCAATGGCTGGCCGTCAAATCTGTTTGATATAGACGTTCTCTTCCTTGTCCCTTTTCCATGGGTGGCGCCTGTAATTCTCCCTGTTTTTATATCAGCGCTTATGATAGGTACAGGTTTGCATATTTATTTTGTGCGATTGAAAGAAGTGAGGACGAGAGGGTACGTTCTTTAGTTATATAGTAGATAGATAAACGACGGAGGCGGATGATGGATAAAATAATCGTATCTTACAAGTTAAAGCCCGGAAAGACTGCTGGAGAGTATGAGGAATATTTTAAAAAAGAAAAATATGCTGTAGTCATGTCATTCCCGTCTGTTTCGGGATTCCGCTTATTCAGGGTGGCACAGACCATAGAGGGAACAAAACAGGCAGACTTTATAGGTGAGATTATAGTAGAGAGCATTGAAAAATATGCAAAGGACAGGGAAACACCGGAGTTTAAAAAATTTATTGAAAAATGGTTGCCATTTGTTATTCCTGAATCAATTAATGTGAGTGTGGTAAAAGAGGTTTCTCCGGATAATATAAACTTTTAGGTTATAGGTGTAGTTTGAATATTGATGGAAACACAAAAAAGATAGGGCTTATCGGGCACCCTGTGGAACATACATTCTCGCCTGTGATGCATAATGCAGCTTTTAAAAAACTGGATATGAATTATGTCTATCTTGCATTTGATATTGAGCCGGAGAAACTATCCACCTCTCTTGGTGCAATGGTTGCGCTTGGGTTCGAAGGATTGAACGTAACTGTTCCCCACAAGGAGACAATAATCCCTTACCTGCACGGACTTGCAAAAGAAGCCATACTTATCGGGGCGGTAAATACTGTGCATATAGTCAACGGGAAATGCATCGGACATAATACTGATGCCTATGGATTTGGCAATGCTGTGAGGCGTGCTTTTTCTACTGAGTTGAAGGGAAAATCAGTTGTAGTCATCGGCGCGGGAGGAGGGGCAAGGGCAGTTGTGGCGAGATGTGCCATTGAAGAAGCTTCAAATATTGTTGTCGCAGATATTGTTCATAAAAAAGCAGAGAAACTGAGCGAAGAAATAATAAAATATCTTCCTGATACAAAGATACACGTAGTAGATATAAATGATGATGCCTTTGGAAAGATTGTCAAACATTCTGACTTTGTCATTAACGCAACTCCCATCGGGCTAAAGGAAAGTGACCCGCTTCCTGTGGACCCTTCTTTCCTGCGTGAAGGACAGATGGTTTTTGATCTCATCTATAATCCTGTGAAAACAAAGTTCATGATTAAAGCCGAAAAGTGCGGATGCATGGTCTCAAATGGTTTAATGATGCTTCTTTATCAGGGGATGAAAAGTTTTGAGATATGGACAGGCATTGTCCCTCCTGAAAATGTAATGAGAGATGCGTTGATAGCCAAAATTTCCGCTTCGGACAAAGAGTAGTATGTATAAAAAATCTGTCGTTCTTGTAGGCTTTATGGGCACAGGGAAATCAACTGTGGGTTCCGTGCTCTCCAAACGGCTGGGTTTCGAATTAATCGATATTGACGCTCTTATAGAGAAAAAAACAGGGAAGAGCATTACAGACATATTCACCCGTGATGGTGAAAAACATTTCCGGGACATTGAAGAGGAAGTCATTCGGGAAATTGCGGGAATGGAAAAAGCAGTCATCATTACGGGTGGAGGTGCAGTGCTCCGGAAAAACAATATAGAGAACCTAAGGAAATGCGGCAAAATAGTATGCCTTACGGCAACGCCCTCAGAGATTTACAGAAGGGTTAAGGCTGAGACACACCGCCCTCTTTTGCAGGTTGATGATCCGGTTAAAAAAATAGAGGAACTCCTGAGCGCCCGTGAGAAATTTTATGCTGAGGCAGATGTATTCGTTGATACCACAGGGCTTACTACAGACGAAGTCGCTGAAGAGGTAATAAAAAAGTTAACCTGATTATCCTGCCAGATCTTTTTCAGAAAAAACCTCTGCGCTGAAAATATAGATATTGGAGTCTTTTTTCCACTCATTCCTGCCAAGCCCTGCTTTTGTGCATGTTTCCTCAAGAAAGGCTATTCTGTCCCATCCGTATTTTGTCGCAACCTGCGGAAGGAGAAGCCCTGAAAAAATCTGTTTTCTTAAGAAAAGCCCGTGTTTTCCAACCTCGATGCGGGTTATGTCATCAATCAATTCAAGCGGGCTTAGCACAGAAATCTCTATCTCTACTGATTCGAGTTCCCTCGGAGCAACAGCCGGGAATCTCGGGTCCTCTGTAGCGGCTGACACTGCTAGTTCTGCAACTGAGACATAAAGCGGTTCAAAAGTTTCAATGCGTCCAATGCACCCTCTTAAACTTCCGTCGCAGTGAAGTGACACAAAAACTCCTCTTTTTTCTTTCAATGTCGCGGAAGCAGACGTGGGAACTATATATTTTTTGCCGAGGACTGCATGCCTTATTGCATCCCGTGCAGTTTCAATGAGGAATCTTCTTTCATTAATTGTAAGGTTAGAATCTATGTTCTTCTCTTTTATATTCATGGCATATTCATGGTGCCTTATGTTTTAATTTTTTCCTCTGTACAATCCTGCTGCGAGATATCCCACAACCCGGTCAAAGTCACCTGATATGTCCCCTGAAGTGGCATGGCAGTAAATTTTGCTTTTGGGATTTGGAAACATTCCAGCTATTAAAAGTGCGATTAATATTGGTGTGCTCCCGCAGGCTTCGCATTCTCCGCTGTTAACGTTCTGATAGAATCCTTCGGTGTCCAGTTCCTTCACAGCCTCAATGACCTTAGAGTCGAGTTTTAATGCCTGCTTCTGGTTGTAAAAGTGAGAAAGGTCTGAACTTGCCACTATAAGCGTTTTTTCGTCGGCAATCTCTTTTATTGCTGATGCAATGCGTGTACAGTTTTTCATGTCTCTTTCGATTGAAAGGATTGGTACCATCTTAAAATTTCCGATTGCCCTTTGCAGAAATGGAATCTGTATCTCAAGAGAATGTTCTTCGCTGTGAGCCCGTGGCTCGTCTTTAAAAATGTTGTCCCCTTCAATAAGTTTCCGGCATATATCTTCATCTATGTCAACTAACCCCAATGGAGTCCTGAATGCTCCGCTTCCAAACAGAGCTGCTCCTCTTATGGGATGATAGTGTGACGGTGCGATGATGACAACCTTGTCAAAAGACTTTCCCTCAACCTGTTTATATGCAAATGCTGCGACCTGCCCGGAATAAAAATAACCGGCATGAGGTGATATTAAAATAAAGGGAGTCTCTTTATCTTCGCATTTTGCCTTTTGCAGGAATCCGTCTATCTGTCTGGCAAGGGCTTTCCCCTCTCCCGGATACCATGAACCTGCTATAGGTGATTCGCGTATCATTTTTTTTATTTCCTCTGTTAACAATCTATTGGAGAGCGCCGTGGTTGTCAACGATAGCAATATACAACTTATGAGAAATAGATTTAGATATTTACTGAATAATAATAGAATAATAACAAATGGTTTGTATTGATGTTTTAAATAACTTATTCGTGTTCTACGTAGAATCTCTCTCTCAATTCCATTATAGCTCTAATGACGTTTTCACCAATGGAAAGGTAGTTATTTACTTTTTCTTCTTCCCATGTTCCTTCTCTACGATGTCCTTCTCCGCTTAGTTTGTTGTATATATCCCTACCCTCATCCATCAATCTTTCTATCGCATCGAGGTCAAATTCATTGAAATTATCATGAGAGTTGTCTCCTATAACGGCATATTTAATTCTTTGTTTTTGAGTTGGTTTGTTTGTTGATGTTTCAGGTATATACCATGACATTTTATTGACTTTTTCATCTGGAGCAAGGCACATCTCAAGATGGCTTAAAGTCTCTCTCATAGCATGTGCAGCACTCATGAATTTTTTGTCTATCATATTTTGAAACGCCTCTTTGAATTTTTGCTCGAGCAGAGGCTCTATTTTTTTGAGCCACTCTTCAATGTTATTTCTGTTTTCAGATGCAGTAGGTTGAATATAAGTTGTCAGAATGTTATTCATAGCAGGACACACATCGCTGATGACTTTACCAATATAACAGACTGTGGAATCTGCTGATCTTGCTGATGAATTACCTACGACTAAAGTTCCAGAAAATAGATCGATCCTTTCAGCGATATTTTCTATGCTTTTATATTGGTTATTTGAATGATCTCTCAATCCTGTAATCAGCCTTGAACCTGACTCAATAGCATCCGAAATGTCACGAGTCATTGAGAAAGCGTTAGAATTTGGTAAGTTATTAACAACTAAACGCATTCTATTAATTAACTCTTTTTTTTGATTCAACACTTCAAGCATGTCATTAGCGTCACTTCGAAATTCAAAAACTTTTTTTTCAGAGCGATCCACTTGTGTATATGTTTCATCAAGTGCCTGTCTCATATTTTCTTTGGTTTTATCGTATTCAGAATTATCCATGTACTAGACCCTGAATTTAATTTAAATAAGTGTAAGTATTATTAGGCAAATACTTCTTCGCTGACGGGCAGATCTTTGCTAGATTTTACATTAATCCATCTCAACGAAGCCAAGTTACGGATTGTCTCTGCTACTATCAGTTAATTAAAAGAAGGATGCCTACTTTGTTTCTACTCCATTGCAGTATTTAACATTTAGCATCTTTGTTTAATTTTTTTTCTTTTTATTTTCTATGTCTATTAAAGGCTCTATCCCGGATATGATTCTACTATTAATTTCGAAATTCTGATTTGGCTCAAGTTGCATTACATTTGTGGAATCAGGAAGGCAAATACCTGAGCTCTGCATTGTTTGCATTATGATCTGATCTTTATACTCTTCAATAGGTTGATAATCTTTTAAATTTTTTGGATTAACTAATATCTGCCATTCCCAATCTTCCTCTTTAGACTTATCAAATCCAACTCCAATATCTTTTACAGATAAGTTGCCATTAAATTTAAGGCGTTTGACTGTTGAATTTTGATGTCCTATTAATAAAATTGCTGGTTTTCCTTTATCATTAAATAATTGTTGAACTTCTAAGTTTTTTCTTGATACGATTTTCTTAGCTTTAAATTTATTTTTGAATAATCGTTTACCCAAAAGCTTATCCCTTGTTAAAAAATTTTAACTTCCAATAAGGCTAATTTTATATTAGAAGGGGGAAAATATAGCTGTCAACCAAAATATATTTATTTTTACGATACAAGATCCCATGTAAATGCTCTTTGCATGAGGCTGTTGAAAAGTTTATCGAGTTTCTTTCTGCTTGCTGCTCTTTATCTGCTTCAATCTGCTCAACAAGCTTTGCAAGTTCATGCTGGAGAGGAAGAGGGGTGAGGATATCTGTTTTTTGAAGATTTGATAAAGGTAAAATGAATGTAATGAATTGTTAGGAACTAAACTCTTAAACCCTTGATTGGTACATAGTTCTTTTTCTGTAATTGCGAGATGCACTATTGGTGTATGTGAAGATATTAATACAGCTCCAACGGGTAACATTGTTATAAAACAACTATCATAGCCTTTTTTAGTTATCTTTATTGCGAAATTTTTAGTTTCAATTGTGTTAATTTTTGAAAAATTTGCTAAAGGTCCAAGCGCTTTTTTGTGCCAATTTCCCCATCTCGTTGACAAAGCACTCTGTTGGTGTTAACGATTTTATAGGTGTATAGCGTGGGAATTAATGATATAAGATTTCAGAATAATATAAGCTTTCAGAATAATGAGGAGAAAATAAAATGAGAAATGTTGTGATAACCGGCGGGTGCAGAACAGCGGTTGGAAATTTCGGTGGTGCACTGAAGGATATTCCTGCGGCGGACTTAGGCTCAATAGCTGCGAGGGAGGCAATAAAAAGAGGAAAGGTTTCTCCTGAGCAGATTAATGAGGTGATAATGGGTTGTGTGCTCACGGCAAGTGCAGGACAGAGCGTAGGACGGCAGGTCGGCATAAAGGCGGGTATTCCAAACGAAGTTCCGGGAATGACAATAAACAAGATGTGCGGTTCAGGCCTTCGTGCTGTAATGATGGCGGCACAGGAGATAGCTCTTGGTGATGCTGATATAATAATTGCAGGTGGAACCGAGAGTATGAGTATAGCTCCTTATGCTGTTCCCGGGCAGAGATGGGGTTCAAGGATGGGCGATGCGGCAGTTGTGGATACAATGATAAAAGACGGGCTCACATGTGCATTCAACAATGTCCACATGGGGGTTCTCACTGAGAATATTGCCGAGAAGTATGGAATTTCAAAAGATGAGCAGGATGAGTTTTCCTGTTTAAGCCAGAATAAAGCTGAAAAAGCGATCAAAGAGGGAAAATTCAAAGATGAGATTACACCTGTTTTTATTCCTCAGAGAAAAGGCGACCCTGTTGTTTTTGAGCAGGATGAATTCCCGAGGATGGGATGCACTGTTGATATGCTGAAGAAGCTTCGCCCTGCATTTAAGAAAGACGGGACAATCACTGCCGGCAATTCATCGGGTATCAACGATGGCGCTGCTGCCCTTGTTGTGATGGCTGAAGAAAAAGCAAAGGAGCTTGGCATAACCCCGCTTGTAAGAATAAGATCCTATGCAACAGCGGGAGTTGACCCTGCCTTTATGGGGATGGGACCTTTCTATTCAAGCACTAAAGCTCTTCAAAGGGCAAAGCTTACCATAAAAGATATGGGCCTTATTGAGCTAAATGAAGCGTTTGCAGCCCAGTCTATTGCAGTATTAAGAGAGCTCAAGCCGGATAGTTCAAAAGTCAATGTCAACGGAGGCGCCATAGCCATAGGACACCCTATCGGAGCAAGCGGAGCGAGGATACTTGTGACCCTCATATATGAAATGAGGAAAAGAGGTGTGTCTTTGGGGCTTGCCGGACTCTGCATCGGAGGTGGAATGGGGATCAGCATGATTGTTGAAGCCCTGTAAGGAATAATTTTTTAAGCATTTTTTTAACTGCCACTGAAAGGAGTTTATATCATGCGTTCTCTCTTTATTTTGTTTGTGCTTATAGGGATAGTTATCCCTGTTTTTTTCAGCGGCGTTGATCTTCTTATAGATTACCTCTGGTTCGGACAACTTGGATATGGCACTATTTTTACGACCTCCCTCTTTGCAAAGCTTGCTGTAGGATTTTCTACCGGTCTTCTCTTCATGCTGCTCGTTTCGGTAAGTATACTCTTTACACGATCGAAAGCATCTCTTCAGATACCTAAGGTATCCGGTAATATAATTGAGTTTCCTGAGATTGAAAGATACAGGGAAGGAGCAACGAAGATAAGCCTGATTGTCACAGCCTGTATTGCTTACCTGATTGGCGGATGGGGTGCTTCACACTGGGAGGATTATTTAAAATACAAAAACTCCATTCCATTCGGAGTGTCTGATCCTCTTTACAGCAGGGATATAGGGTTTTATATCTTTGAGCTTCCTTTTATAGAGGTTGTTTACCAGTTCCTGTCAATATGCGTAGTGTTTTCGATTATCATCTCTGCAGGGCTTTATCTTATTAACAGGAACATTGTTGTCTTTGATAAGGGGGCCAGGCTTTCTACGGCGGCAAAGAGACACTTCCTTATTCTTGGAGCATTATTTTTTGTAACTCTTGCACTGAAATTCAGGATTGATGTTTACAATCTTCTTTTCTCGAAACGAGCGATAATTTTCGGTGCAGGGTACACTGATGTGCATGCATCGCTCCCCGTAATAAATATAATGGCAGCTCTTTCGCTTGCTGTCGCGGGAGTTTTCATAATCAATATCTTTTTCCCTCTATACAAAGTCCTTGCAGGGAGTGCTGCTCTGCTCCTCGTTGTTTTTATATTAGGAGAAAAAATTTACCCTGAGGCAGTCCAGAAATTCCAGGTCGCTCCTAATGAGATTGAAAAGGAAAGGGAATACATAGCTCTTGCAATCAAATTTACGAATGCTGCATATGGGATTGACAAGGTTGATGAAAAGCCTTTCCCCGCATCTGAAAATCTCACAAGCGCTGAAATAGATAATAACAGCATTACAATAAAAAATATTAGGCTCTGGGATGAAGCGCCTCTTCTTGCGACATTTGCACAGCTTCAGGAGATAAGGACTTATTACGATTTCGTAGCCATTGATAATGATCGTTACATGATAAACGGCGAATACAGACAGATTGCACTCTCGCCCCGCGAACTTTCCTACGCGAACCTTCCGAGCAAGATATGGATCAACGAACATCTTACTTACACGCATGGCTACGGACTCTGTCTCGGCCCTGTCAATCAGGTCACAAAAGAGGGGCTGCCTGAATTTTTCATTAAGGACATTCCTCCAAAATCGCTGGACAAGATTGAGGTTAAAAGACCTGAGATATATTTCGGAGAGATAGCTAATGATTACTGCTTCGTGAACACCGCAAGCAAGGAATTCGACTACCCTTCCGGAGACAGCAACGTATATACGAATTATGCAGGGACAGGTGGAATAAAAGTAAAAAACTTCTGGCAGAAGATCCTCTTTGCCCTGAAGTTCAAAGAGCTGAAAATTATGCTTTCCGGAGATATCTCGTCTGACAGCCGGATTATGATGTACCGGGGGATAGAGGAAAGAGTCCGTCACCTTACTCCGTTCATAGCATATGATTCAGACCCATATCTTGTGATCTCAAAGGACGGCAAACTTTTCTGGATAATTGACGGATATACTGTTACCTCTAATTATCCTTATTCTGAGCCTTTTTCAGGGAGAAGCAATTACATCAGAAATTCTGTGAAAACCGTTGTTGACGCTTACAACGGCACCGTAGACTTTTATATCAGCGATGATAAGGACCCGCTTATCAGGATGTATTCAAAGATATTCCCCGGTGTATTCAAGCCCCTTACAGCCATGCCTGATGACCTTAAGGCGCACATAAGATATCCGCAGGACCTTTTTTCAATTCAGGCTGCAAAATATGCTGTATTCCATATGACCGATCCGCAGGTGTTTTATAACAAGGAAGATTTATGGAAGATCCCGGGGACTTCGACCGCGCAGGTGGAATCTGTTATGAAGCCCTACTATACCATAATGAAGCTTGCTTCCGAGGAGAAGGGGAAGGAAGAATATATCCTCATGATACCTTTTACTCCGAGCCGGAAGAATAATATGATAGCATGGCTTGCTGCGAGGTGCGATGCTCCTAATTATGGAAAACTCATAGTATATGATTTTCCAAAGCAGAAACTTGTTTACGGGCCCCAGCAGGTTGAATCACGTATAGACCAGGACCCTGAAATATCAAAGCAGCTGACCCTTTGGAACCAGGGGGGCTCAGCAGTAATAAGGGGAAGCTTACTCGTTGTTCCAATAGAGAAGTCAATACTCTATGTCCAGCCTTTATATCTTTCATCAACGCAGGGAGGAAGCCTGCCTGAGCTTAAACGTGTCCTCGTTTCTTTTGAAAACAGGATAGCTATGGAAAATACCCTTGAACTCGCAATGATGAAAATTTTTGGTGAGGTTAAAAGTATGGGAGAACAAGGTGAAACCGTGGCGCAAATTTCTTCAAGGCTCGGGCCTGGTACCAAGGGACTGATTGAAAAAGCCAACGAACTTTATCTCCGTTCATTGGATAAATTAAAAAGCGGCGACTGGAGCGGATATGGAGCAGATATTAACGAACTTGGAAATATCTTGCGGGAGCTTAAAGGGACAAATAAATAGCCTTTATAAGGAAACAAAATTATGCTGAAAACTCTTAAATGGAACTGTTTGTTGTTGTTTCTTGCCGCAGGATATTTATTTTGCAGCCTCTCTTCTGCATTTGCCGCAGCTCCTTCAGGGACATGGCTTATTGACGGCACCTATGAAATCAAGACAGGATATAAAGGCAAGTATCTGACTGACACCGATAGTTTCAGCGGAGAGAAAGTTGTCTTTGGGAAAAAAAAGATAAAAATCAATATTACTCAATTCCTCTTTAACGGGAAATGGAAGTACAACATCAAAAAAGACAAAATAACCATCAATCTAGACGGCGATGACATAGAAGATATGGTCAAAGATTATGTTGAAGGTGAATATAGCAAATATATTAAAAACTTTGATCTGAACATAGATGTGGACAAGAAGGCGGTTGCAATAAATGTATCACCTGAGGGTACATTGGATGGCTCTGAGGATATCAAAGCCCAGTGTGAAATAAGTTATGAGAAATTTGGCGTGACAATAAAAGTCGGGACCATAGATTTTAAAGCAAAATTAAACTTCACAGGGCTTCAGAGCCAATAAATCCCAGCCGTTATCATTCTCACAACATCTTCCCTCTTGCCTAAGTAGAAAACGTATTGTAAGAAATACGCCGGACACGGAGAAGGGGAGGAAGTTTTGTTATCTTCGATAAAACAGATTGCAATATATGGTAAGGGAGGGATAGGTAAATCCACTATCTGCTGTAATCTCTCTATTGCCATGACTATGCTTGGTGAAAAAGTTTTCCAGATCGGATGTTCCCCCAAGACCGATTCAACATCAATGCTTAACGGCGGAGAGATGATAACTCCGGGCATACTTGAAAATGTGAGGAGTAAGGGGAGCAACAGAGATTCACTTATGGAGTGTATCAGGTTATCCCCTGATGGAGTTTACTTCGCAGAGACCGGCGGTCCTGAGCCGGCAAAAGGATGCGCAGGCAAGGGTGTAACCGTAGCGCTAGAACTTATATCAAAATACAGGGTGCTTGAAGAGATCGGAGCAACGGTCGCATTTTACGATGTTATCGGAGACATAGTCTGCGGCGGCTTTGCAATGCCCATGAGGAAAGGTTTTGCAAATGATATCTATATTGTCACAAGCGGAGAGCTTATGTCCCTTTACTCTGCGAACAATATATGCATTGCCATAGCAGATGCCGCTAGTGACGGGGGAAGTGCAAGGGTATCAGGGATAATCGGTAATATGCGAGGCGTTAAAGGAGAATGGGAGATAATAAATGATTTCGCAAAGATGACAGGTGTTCCAATCATTGCTTCTATCCCGAGAGATAACACAATACAGGAATGCGAAGTAGAGGGAGTTAACGTTATAAAAAAATATGCAGACAGCGATATTGCAAAAAAAATCAGAGAAATTGCTTCTATTATCCTCAAAAATAAAAGAGGAGTAATTCCCCGTCCTGTCCAGCTTGAAGAGCTGATAGACCTGCTGAAAAAATATCAATCGCCATTTAGAAAAAGACTGAGAGCGTCAGCGTGAAGCAGAAACCAGATATAAGAACTGTGGCAATATACGGCAAGGGGGGTATAGGGAAGTCAACCATAGCCTCCAATCTAAGCGCAGCCCTGTCTCATATGGATGAAAAAGTGATGCAGATAGGCTGTGATCCCAAGAGGGATTCAGTGGCGCTTCTCTGCGGCGGCTTGAAAAAAACGATACTCGAATGTTTGGATGAGGGAATGTCAGAAGAGATATTCTCAAAAGTAATCCATAGCGGATACAACGGAATTTATTGTATTGAAAGCGGAGGTCCAAAGCCCGGGTCAGGATGCGCCGGACGTGGTGTGGCGCAGGCACTGGGGTTTATCGAACAATACAGAGTGTTTGAGAATTATGGAATTACCTTTGCCTTGTTCGATGTTTTAGGCGATGTTGTCTGCGGAGGATTCGCCCAGCCTGTTAAAGATGGTTTTGCAAAACAGGTTTACCTTGTCACTTCCGGAGAGATACTTTCCATCCTTCAAATGAACAATGTGTGTATGAGTATAATCTCAATAGCTGAGTCCTATGGTTCATGCACAATATCCGGTATTATAAGCAATATGCGCGGAGTACCCCATGAAGAGGAGATAGTCGAAGAAATAGCCGGAATAATGGGACTCCCGGTTATAATTCATATACCTCGCTCCCATACTGTCCAAAATGCAGAGCGTGAAGGGAAAACGGTTATTGAGGCTTATCCTGAAGACAGTCAGGCAAAAATTTACAGGGACCTTGCAGCAAAAATTCTTAGCTCTGATCCTGATGAAACATTTTCTCCCAATCCTGTTTCACTAAGCGAAATAAAGAACGTTATAAAAAAATATATGCCGTCACAGGGATATGCGACGCATAATTGACAGAAGGACGAATCGACAGGCATTAAGTGAACTTCCTTACGGATACTCATGTTCTTTTTGCGGCGCCTTTCTTGCCGGTGCCGTGATGAAAGGATGCGGTATTATCACCCACTGTTCGCCGGGGTGTAATTTTTCCCTTAACATTACCCAGCTTGGAGCAAGCGGCCGGTTTTCAAAGCCTGTGAATTTCGCCTCAACGCTTCTTACGGAAAAGGATGTCATATTTGGGGGCGGAGGCAGTCTCTATGATTCTCTTCTCAGATTTGCTGACAATTTTGATATTGATTTCGAGATGGTAATAACCGGGTGCTCAGCAGAGACTATAGGTGACAATATCTCGGAAATCTCGTCCCGGGCATTTGAAAAAACAGGGAAACCAGTGTTGACCGTTAATGCTGGGGGATACAAAGGGAATACAGTTGACGGCTATAACATGGCCTTAAAATCAATTGCCGAACAGCTTGTTATTGATGAAATGCCGCGTGTGGATAAGTCGGTTAATCTCATAGGGATTATTCCTGTCCATGATCTTTTTTGGAGAGGGAATATTAATGAGATGACAAGGCTGATTCAGAGTATTGGAGCAACAGTAAATTCCGTTCTTGTCGGAGAAGGCATGACCCTTGCTGATATCAGGCGGCTGCCTTCGGCATCGCTCAATGTGGTTGTAAGCGAAAGTGTAGGCATTGAAGCAGCGGCTGTAATATCGGAGAGGTTTGGCATGGAGACGGTTATTTGTGATGAAGGTTATCCGGTAGGAACTGTCTCTTCTTCAAAATGGCTCGAGAGGGTAGGCAAGGCTTTGAATGTCAGCACCGAAATAATTAATTCAGCAATTGTTGCTGAGACAAATTCAGTTTTAGGAAGTGTAGCAAACTACATAAGTGCACTTAATGACGTCATATTGAAACAAAGATATTTCATACTGGCAGATTCATTTTATGCGCTGGGTATTTTTTCCTATCTTACCGGTGAACTCGGGATGACGCCGGAGGTAATTGCAGTTTCGACTTGTAATGACAGAACGCTGGAGAAAATCGGTGAGCTTTGTGACAGGTTTTCAGTGAATCCGGTCATAGCCATCGACCCTGATAATAATGACATTGAAAAACTTCTGGATGAAACAGAGCCTACGTTGTTTATCGGTAGAGGGGAAGATATTCAGATTGCGAGAAAAAAGGGTGTTCCTCTGTTAGGGCTTACTCCGACAAACTTACACCGGATTCAGTTATATCCCTTGCCTTTGACCGGTTTTAACGGTGGCCTTGTGATTCTTGACGAGATATTCAGGGAAGTTATGAACGTGCGATAAAAATCTTATTTTGTTATTACCATCTTCTTAGTTTTTTGAAGCGCCTGAATTTTTCATTTGCAGGAGAGCTATAAGCTCCGGGTTCAACTTTTATCATGGTATCCTGTATTACGTCACCGTTTACTTCAACGACCATTAGATGGTTTATATATTCACCGGAAACATCCCTCTCAAGACCGAATGCTGCTCCAGCACCTCCTGTAATGACATAAGTGACGCCGTTCTTTACATATTTGTCATAGCAATGAATATGTCCGCAAAAGACATAATCTACATCATGTTTTTCCATCATTTTTATAAATTTCTTATTGTTATAAGTCATGGTGTGGTGCCAGTTGCCAATCTCAGGAGGGTAATGCATAAAAATAAATTTGTGTTTGCTGGTTAGGAGTCTTTGCTCAAGCCATGAGAGCTGGCTGTCTGTTAGATAGCTGGTGCTGTTATCGATAATTATAAAACGGCAGTTTGCATAATCGAAGAAAAAGTCTGAGGGACCAAAGATGTTTCTATAGTATTTTCTGCCGTTATTTCTTATATCATGGTTTCCGGCACAGACGAAATAGGGCATGTTCAGCTTTTCAGACATCGATAGAAAGCGCAAATATGATGAATAACTCCCGTCAGGAACAAGGTCTCCGGTGTTAATTGTAAAGAATGGGTTTAACTCATTTGTAAATGCAACTATTTTTTCGTAAATTTCAAATCCTTCCCTATTGTCTCCAAAAACAACGAAAGAAAATGAATCGGATGCTGGCACAGTGCTTATTCTTTCAACTGATTTTTCATTTAACGTAGTTGTTCCCGTCTTAAGCTCTGTAAAATTGCTGCATGATTGAATAGAGATCAGGACAAGTATTAACGGTATTAAATATTTTTTTTTCATAATATAAACTCCTTGTTTTGTTTCTCTAATACATTTATTCTATAACTTTATATATTATCTTTAAAGTAAAAGCTTTAATATTTAGATTTAAATTATGATCTTGTTGAGAAGGAATATATTAGTTGTTGATATCAAATTCATGGAGGGGAAAAAATGCCGGAATTTCGCCAGAATGTAGCTACGAAAGATTGGGTAATAGTCGCTACAGAACGTGCAAAACGTCCTGAAGATTTTGTAGCGAAAAAAGAAAAAAAAGAAAGACTTTCTTTTCGTGAAGATTGTCCTTTTTGCCCGGGCAATGAAACTAAAACTCCACCAAGTCTTTATCAGGTCCAGAATGGGAAGGGTTGGCAGGTAAGAGTGATTCCAAACAAGTTCGCAGCATTGGTGCCTGATGGAGAATTCAAAAGGATAGAAGGCATTCCATTTCATTCCATGACCGGTATAGGCGATCATGAGGTAATCATCGAGACTCCGAAACATAATCTGTCTCCTGCGCTTCTTGAGCCTCAGGATATGAACTCACTCCTTGCTGTTTACCGTGACAGGTATAAAAAAATAATTTCGAACCCGCCGAGAACTCAGATGATAATAATGTTCAGAAATCATGGTGAGAGCGCCGGTACATCTCTTGAACATCCTCATTCTCAAGTGGTGGCTACACCGATCATTCCTCTTCATATAAAGTACAGGATTGATGAGGCTTTAAGATATTACGAATCGACGGGAGAATGTGTATTCTGCTATATGATAGATGAAGAGATGAAGTGTGGCGACAGAATAATTGCTAAAAACGAAAGATTTGTAGTTTTTGAGCCTTTTGCTTCGAGTTCTCCATTTGAAACATGGATCATGCCGCTTCGTCATTCATCATCATTTGATCAGATAACAGATGATGAAATAAGTGCTCTTGCAACGATTTTTCAGGATACGTTGAAACGCCTGTATCATGGACTTGATGATCCGGATTACAACTATATGATAAAATCTTCTCCAGTGGACAGAAGGACCAGCGATTATTTCCACTGGTATATTAAGATAGTTCCCAGGCTTACAAAAGCAGCAGGTTTTGAAATAGGTTCCGGGATGTATATCAATTCCGCAATGCCTGAAAAATGCGCGGAATTCCTTCGTAAGGTTAATTTTTCGAAATAATCAGATGGGTGTTCTAAAAGAGGAGTATTGAAAAAAACTCTTGATTTTTAAATTATAAAGTTATTCATAACCTCGTTTTTTCCTTTTATTTCTGTGCATTTTTTTTGAAGGATTGTTTTATTTAGCCTGTATCTGATTGGTATCAGGAAGGAGATAATGATCTTGGGCGAACGTAATATGGCATTAAAGAATATGAATATAGACGACCTCTGTATCAATACAATACGCACTCTTTCCATGGATGCCGTGGAGAAGGCTTCCAGTGGCCATCCGGGCACACCGATGGCTCTTGCGCCGCTTTCCTATCTGTTATGGACGAAAGTCATGCGTCATAATCCTAAAAACACTAACTGGTTCAACAGGGATCGTTTTATCCTTTCCTGCGGGCATGCTTCAATGCTCCTCTATTCATCACTGTTTCTTGCCGGATACGATATTTCTATTGAAGATATTATTAATTTCAGACAATGGGATAGTAAAACTCCCGGGCATCCGGAATATCGTGTTACCCCGGGGATAGAAATGACTACAGGCCCTCTTGGGCAGGGTTTTGCGAGCGGTGTTGGTATGGCTATGGCAGAAGCGCATATGGCGGCAGTCTATAACAGAAAAGGGTTGAATATAGTTGATCATTACACATATGCGATATGCAGTGATGGAGATATGCAGGAAGGCATATCTCATGAAGCGGCATCTTTGGCAGGGCATCTTGGGCTTGGTAAGTTGATCTATTTTTATGATGATAATCGGATAACAATAGAAGGCAATACATCTCTTGCATATTCAGATGATATAGAAAATCGGTTCCGCGGATACCATTGGCATGTACAGCGGGTTAAAGATATAAATGATCTACACGCCCTTGAGAATGCAATTCACGCTGCACAAAAGGAGAAGGGAAAACCTTCTCTCATAATAGTGCGCTCTGATATTGGTTACGGAGCGCCAAATAAGCAGAATAAATGTGAAGCACACGGAGAACCTTTAGGTGCTGAAGAAATCAGACTTGCAAAAAAGAATTATGGTTGGCCTGAAAATGAGCACTTTCTTGTATTAGAGAAGGTCCTTAAGCATTCGAGGAAAGCAGTTGTTCGCGGAGAAAAAAATGAGAAACAGTGGAATAAACAATTTGATGAATATAGAAAAAAATATCCTGATTATGCAAGGATGTTTGAAATCGCTCTTAAAGGTGAATTACCTGAGGGATGGGATGAAAGCTTGCCTGACTTTTCTTCCAAAGGAGCTATGATAGCTACTCGAAGCGCTTCAGGAAAAGTGATTCAGTCTGTTTCATCAAGAATTCCTTGGCTTATCGGTGGCTCTGCAGATCTTGGTCCATCTAATAAATCTGTTATGGAAGGGAAAGGTGATTTTGCGAATACCTCTTATGCATCGAGAAACATTCACTGGGGAATTCGCGAGCATGCAATGTGTGCATGCTCTACAGGGATTGCACTTCACGGGGGAGTAAGGCCTTATGCGTCTACTTTTTTTATTTTCTCAGATTATGCAAGGCCAGCTATCAGATTAGCATCATTAATGAAAATTCCTGTCATATATGTAATGACGCATGACAGTATAGGATTAGGAGAAGATGGGCCTACTCATCAGCCAATTGAGCATATTGCTTCATTCCGTGCGATGCCGGGGATAGTTCTTATACGTCCTGCTGATGCAAATGAAACAGTTGAGGCATGGAAATTTGCCTTACAGTATAAAAATGGGCCCGTTATGCTTGTTCTTACAAGACAAAATTTGCCGGTTATATTGCAGGGGGGAAGGATTGCTTCAGCTAAAGACCTTTCCAAGGGAGGTTATATATTATCAAAAGAAAAAAATAGTTGTCCTCATGCAATACTAATTGCATCGGGTTCGGAAGTTCATATTGCACTTGAGGCTCAGCAGAAACTGGAAGCTGATGGAATAGATGCGCGTGTTGTGAGTATGCCAAGCACTCATCTCTTTTCAGCACAGCCCAAGAGTTATCGTGATAAAGTTTTACCTCCTTCTGTAAAAGCCAGAATAAGCATTGAAGCAGCGTCGACTTTCGGCTGGCGTGAATGGGTTGGCGATGAAGGTGAAATAATTGGAATTGAAACTTTCGGGGCAAGTGCACCTTATAAGTTGCTCTATTCGAAATATGGCCTGACAGTTGAAAATGTTGTAGAAAAAGTAAAAAAGCTTCTTAAATAGATCCGTTTCATCTCCAATCAGTTATTTTTCTATATTTCCACATATCAAAAAAAGGAATGTCTTGACAATTCTTCTTAACATTTATAAATTGATATTGAGAATCAATCTCAAGTAGTTAAAAATTTGCAAGGAGGCTAGTCATGACAATTCTACATTACCATCCGATAGCATCTGAAAGATCCAGTGGGAAATTATTGTCTGAAGATACCCCCCTTTTTAAGGATATGTTTTTTGGAGAGGATTTTTACAGGGGCTGGACTGAAAGAGAAGAGATGAGGATAAATGTTTATGAGACAGATGAACAATGGGAATATTTTGTAGAGTTACCAGGAGTTAAGGAATCAGATCTAAAAGTATCTTTTGAAGAGGGACATATCAAAGTTTCCGGAGAGCGGAGATTTGAGGAATCTTCTGAAAAGATTGCAAAGTATCACTTAAGAGAGATAGGTGATGGATATTTTGAAAGGTGGCTCCATGTTCATGAGGGAGCGAATATGGAAGGTATTTCAGCGAGTTTAAAGAGTGGGTTGCTTAAGATTACAATTCCTAAACTTGAAACTTCAAAAACAAAGCTAATTGAAGTAAAATGCGTTGATTAAAAAATTAAATTAAAAGTAACAAAAGCGAGAGGGGGTGCCGTTAAACCCCCTCTCAATTTTTTTGTAGAATTTATTTAATTTAAAAAGAAAAAAGTCTATTGACAAAAGTAAGACCCTCCGATATTACTAAAATAAGACTCTTTGAAGAGCCTCATAGGAGTGCAACTAATAATATGGACAGCAAAGTCACTATAAAGATACCGCGGGTACTTTATACTAAAATTCAGCATCTTATATCTGAATCAGGTTTTAACTCGCCGACAGATTTCATAGTTTACGTTCTTCGTGACCTTGTAGGGGAAAAAGAAGCGGTTAAGGAAAATCATGAATTTTCTGCGGAAGAGCTTAAAGAAATTAAACGAAAACTGAAAAACTTGGGATACTTGTAACAACTCTATTAACTTTAGGAGATTTAAGTATGATAGAACCACATGGCGGTAAGCTTATAAACAGGTTTGTAACTGGAGCAGAATCTGAGACTCTTGAGGGAAAAGCAAAGGGCTTAAAAAAAATCACCATAAACAGCAGGGAAGCAAGTGACCTTGAAATGATTTCTACAGGTGCACTTAGCCCGCTTGAAGGTTTTATGGGTGAGAAAGATTATAAGAGCATTCTTAAAAATAAAAGGCTTGCTAATGGCCTTCCCTGGACTGTTCCAATAGTACTGACAGCAAAAAATGGAAGTGAAGGCGATTATAAAATAGGTTCTGAAGCTGCAATCTATGATGAGCGGAATGATCTTCTTGGCGTTATCGAAATTGAGGATAAATATAAATTCAATAAGGAAGAAGAGGCGACTGCTATCTTAAGGACTACAGATGAGGCTCATCCGGGTGTTCAGTATCTGAAATCCATAGGTGAGACATATCTTGGCGGGAAGATAAAGATTATAAGAAAACCCCGGCACAACAGTTTTCATGACTTTAGGCTTGATCCTGCACAGACTCGGGCACTTTTTAAAGAGAAGGGGTGGAACAGTGTTGTTGCTTTCCAAACAAGGAACCCGATTCATCGTGCTCATGAATACCTTCAAAAATGTGCGCTGGAGGTTGTTGATGCACTTTTAATCCATCCGCTTATGGGTGATACCAAGGGTGATGATATTCCCGGTGATGTACGATGGGATTGTTATAAAGTTCTTATGGAAAATTATTATCCAACATCAAGGGTTGCCATATCTATATTTCCTGCCGCGATGAGATATGCGGGACCTACGGAAGCTATTTTCCATGCAATTGCGAGAAAAAATTACGGGTGTACGCACTTCATAGTTGGTAGAGACCATGCCGGTGTGGGAAGCTATTACGGTACATATGATGCCCATTATATTTTCCGGGAATTTGACCCAAAGGAAATAGGGATAACTCCGATGTTTTTTGACCACGCCTTTTACTGCAATACCTGCGGCAATATGGCATCCACAAAAACATGCCCCCATTCAAAAGAGAACCATGTTTTTCTTAGCGGTACAAAAGTGCGTGAGATGCTGAAAGAGGGACAAAGACCACCGAAAGAGTTTACCCGTCCCGAAGTTGCAGATGTGCTCATTAACAGCATGAAAAATTCTTAAACTGGAGACATAGGAGTATGACAAAACTTCTTGTAATTGGTCTTGATTGTGCTACGCCGCAGCTAGTTTTTGATAGCTGGCTTGATGAGCTTCCAAACTTAAAATCTCTGGTTGAGAGTGGAATACATGGAAAGCTTCGCTCCACTGTCCCGCCCATTACAGTTCCTGCCTGGACTGCAATGATGACATCTCAGGATCCCGGTATGCTTGGGTTTTATGGTTTCAGAAACAGGAAGAGCTATGGTTACGATGATCTTTATTTTGCCAATGCGAATTATGTTAAGGCTAAAACCGTATGGAACCACCTTTCCCGGAACCGTATGAGCTCACTTGTTTTTGGAGTGCCACAGACCTATCCTCCAAAGCCGCTCAATGGCGTTCTTGTAGCTTGTTTTTTGACTCCCAACAAGGATGTACAGTACACCTATCCTGACGAAATAAAAGCAGAACTCGACAAAGCTGCTGACGGAGACTATATAATTGATGTCGATGACTTCAGGACTGATGATAAACAAAAGCTCCTTGAATCTATTTATGTCATGAGCAGAAGACGTTTCAAGGCCTTCAGGCATTTCCTGACAAAGGGAAACTATGACTTTGCGATGATGGTAGAGATGGGGATTGACCGGATTCATCATGGCTTCTGGCGTTACTTTGATGAGGCGCACAGACTATACGAACCGGGAAACCCATTTGAAAATTCAATCAAGGACTATTACAAAGATATTGACAGGGAGATAGGAGAAACGCTTAAAGTAATTTCTCCTGATACATCGGTTATGGTTGTATCAGATCATGGCGCTAAGACAATGATGGGTGCCATATGTATAAATGAATGGTTCCAGCAGGAAGGTTATCTGACTTTAAAGGAAAAGCCTTCAAAGGTGATGTCGCTTAAAATGAATATGATAGATTGGAGTAAAACAAAGGTGTGGGGAGAAGGCGGATATTATTCCAGAATATTTTTTAATGTTAAAGGGCGTGAGCCTGAGGGAGTAATCCCGCAAGAGCAATATGAGGATTTCAGGAACGAGATAATACGAAAGCTTGAAGCAATGAAAGATGAAAACGGCAAGCTAATTAACAACAAAGTTTTCAAACCAGAGGATGTCTACAAAGAGTGCAATAATGTTCCGCCGGACCTTATCCTTTATCCCGGCAATCTGGACTGGAGGTCTGCAGGCTCAGTAGGTACGGGGACCATCCATATTTATGAAAATGATACAGGACCTGATGATGCAAATCATGCTGAGGATGGAATTTTCATCTGGAAAATTCCGGGGAAGAAATGGGATAACAAAGGTAATAATTATTCCATATATGACATCGCCCCATCAATCCTGAAATATTTTGGACTTGATATTCCGCAGGAAATGGTGGGAAAACCAATTATATAAAAAAGAAGGATAGGAGGATTCTAATGAAAGGATTTACAATTTGGTTCACTGGTCTTTCAGGTTCAGGGAAAACAACTCTTGCAAGGGAAGTTGAGGAGATACTTCTCGAAAGAGGACTTAAGGTTGAGGTATTGGATGCTGATATCGTGAGAACCAACCTCAGTAAAGGATTGGGTTTTTCAAAGGAAGACCGCGATATAAATATCAGGAGGATTGGGTTTGTCTGCAATCTTCTTACACGCAATGACGTTGTTGCAATTGCAGCGGCAATATCTCCATATAAGTCGGTCAGAGATGAGAACAGGAAGTTAATTAAAAACTACGTAGAGGTTTTTTGTAAGTGCTCGATTGATGCTCTTACACAGAGGGATGTTAAAGGATTATATGCAAAAGCTCTTAAGGGCGAGATAAAGAATTTTACAGGAGTTGATGATCCTTATGAAGAGCCTGATAATGCTGAAGTAGTAGTGGATACAGGTAAGGAGACAGAAGAACAGAGTGTTGCGAAGATTATAAAGACCCTGGAGATTCTCAATTACATACCGCGTGTGGAAGATGCGAATGAATATTCCGGCGATGAAGAGGATGAAATAAAAGCAAGACTTAAGGATCTCGGTTATATATAATAGCTAACAATAATTGAGACCTTAAAATAAAATGGCATTCTTCTTTAAGAAAAAAAAGAAAAAAAGATGTTGTGTTGTAGGGCTTGACGGCGTCCCTTTTACTCTCCTTGAAGCGCTGACCCGGAACGGGGTCATGCCATTCATGGAAAAACTCAAAAGAGATGGCAATCTGAGAAGCATGAAAGTTACCTTGCCTGAGATATCTGCCGTAAGCTGGTCAAGCTTTATGACGGGAACAAATCCGGGGACACACGGTATTTTCGGGTTCATGGACCTGAAGCCCCAGACTTATTCTCTTACTTTCCCATCTTATAATGATTTAAAGGCTCCTGCTATTTGGGATAATTTGAAAGAAATAGGGAAGAGGAGTGTTGTAATAAACCAGCCGTCAACTTATCCTGCAAGACCAATCAATGGTGTTTTAATTTCTGGCTTCGTTGCAATTGATATTAAAAAAGCAGTTTATCCGGCAACACTTGTCCCGCAGTTGCAGGAACTGGGTTATAAAATCGATATTGATACGATGAAAGCGAGAGAGGATAAAGATTTCCTTATCAAGGAACTTTATGCGACTCTTGCCGGAAGAAGCAAAGCCCTTGATTTGTTATGGGACAATGAAGATTGGGATTACTTTGAAGTTGTTGTAACAGGTACAGACAGGCTGCATCATTATCTTTGGGATGCACTTGGCGACAACAGCCACAAATATCATCAGGCTTTTCTGGACTATTACAACAAAGTGGATTCTTTTGTTGAAAGTACATATAAAAAGTTTCTTGATATTGCCGGTGACGGCGAAGAAGGGAATGAATTTCTGCTTCTTTCTGACCATGGGTTTACCGGAATTGAAAAAGAGATTAATCTTAATTGCTGGCTTGCAAAGGAAGGTTATTTGAGCTATATGAAAGATTCACCTGACTCAGTAGCTGATATATCAGATTCTGCAAAGGCGTTTGTACTTGATCCGGGCAGGATTTATATAAACTACAAAGGTAAGTATCCCAAAGGATGTGTAGAGCGCGCTGAGGGTGAAGGTATCATGCGTGAGATAAAAGAAAAGCTTGAGAAAGTTGAATTCGAAGGGAAGAAGGTTATTCAAAACGTGTTCAGAAAAGATGAAATCTATAGCGGTCCTTATCTTGACCGGGCAGCAGATATGGTTGCTCTTTCTTATCCTGGTTTTGATCTTAAGGGGTCGGTAAAAAAGGATGTTATTTTCGATAAAACTGTGTTGCAGGGAATGCATACATGGGATGATGCCTTTTTCTGGTCCTTTGGCAGAAAAAAAGATAATCTTAATATTACAGATATCGCCCAGATTATCATTGATAATTTCAAGAGTTAACACCCGAAATAATGCTGATAACAGTTAAAAAGAAAAATTACAAAATTATAGCGGGGGAAAAATTATTCTATTTTTTTACCGTACTTTCTCTTTTTTTTACCTGTCCTGCTGAAGCCTACATAGGTCCGGGAGCAGGGTTTGCCTTCATCTCAAGTTTTTTTGTTCTCTTTGTTACTTTCCTGCTTGCCATATTTTCTATAATAGCCTGGCCAATAAAGTTCATTATAAAGACTTTCATTAAACGAAGGTCAGGCGTTAAAACCGATATTGAGCAGGTTGTCATTTTAGGGCTTGATGGACTTGACCCGGGTCTTACAACCAAGTTCATGAATGAGGGTAAACTTCCCAATTTGGCAAAACTCAAAAGTGAAGGGACTTTCATTCCCCTTAAAACAACTGCTCCTGCAATGTCCCCTGTTGCCTGGTCTTCATTTATAACAGGTGTTGATCCTTCCCGGCATAATATATTTGATTTTTTAAAACGTGATCTGAAGAGCTATCTTCCCGACCTTTCATCAGCACATATCGGGAATGCAACACGGACATTGAAAATAGGGAAGTATTCAATTCCTCTCGGGAAACCTGAAATAAGACTTCTTCGAAAGAGCAAACCGTTCTGGAATATACTTGGAGAGAATCACATATTCAGCTCAGTCCTGAGGGTGCCAATTACTTTCCCTCCTGAAAAATTTAACGGTGTTCTCCTTTCAGGTATGTGTGTTCCTGATCTTAAAGGAACGCAGGGCTCATTTACATATTATACGACTGATAAAAATTCTGTTGGAGAGCATACCGGTGGAGTGCGCGTTCTTGTCAAAAGGGAAGGAGATGTAATCAACAGTTTTATAAAGGGACCTGCAAACTCACTTTTAAAAAGTAATGAAGAGATGACAATCCCTTTTTCAGTGAAAGTGGATGAGGCATCTAACACAGCCATTATAACATTAGCGGATATTAAGATTAAACTTGGAAGGCAGGAGTATTCCAACTGGATTACGCTTGTATTTAATGCAGGTATAGGTATAAAAGTCCAAGGTATATGCAGGTTTTATCTTAAGAATATTTCTCCTCATTTTGAGTTGTATATAACTCCAATAAACATTGATCCTGACAATCCGGCGATGCCTATTTCTCATCCTGTTTATTATTCAGTGTATCTGTCAAAACTTCAGGGTAAATATGCCACTCTTGGTCTTGCTGAAGATACATGGGCGCTTAATGAAAGGATAATAGACGAGGAAGCATTTCTTAACCAGGCTTACAAGCATCACGACGAGAGGGAGTCGATGTTCTTTAATGCCCTGGAAAAAACAAAAAAAGGTTTGACAGCTTGTGTCTTTGACACAACTGACAGGATACAGCATATGTTCTACAGATATATAGATGAAAAGCATCCGGCTAACAAAGATAAAGATACGGTAAAACATAAGGGTGCGATTGAAGAGCTCTATGTTAAGATGGATGATCTCGTAGGGCGAACAAGAGAGAAGGTAGGCGATAAAGGTGTAATGATTGTAATGTCTGACCATGGATTTAAATCATTCAGACGTGGTGTGAATCTTAATTCATGGTTTTTACAGAACGGTTATATGTTTTATAAAGATGACAAGCCAGGGAAAGAATGGTTTGAAAATGTTGATTGGGATAAAACGAAAGCATACGCATTCGGGTTAGGCGGTATTTATTTAAATGTCAAAGGACGTGAAGCAAAAGGGATTGTAACCCCTGGTGAGGAATGCAAAAAATTAAAAGATGAACTGAAAGAAAAACTTTCCCGGCTCAATGACCCTGATTCTGGTGAAACGGCAATCAGCAAGGTTTATGACAGCGACGAGCTCTATAAAGGGCCCTATGGAGTGAACGGTCCTGACCTTCTTGCAGGTTTTAATGTTGGCTACCGCTCTTCATGGGAAGCAGCAGTCGGCAAGTCTACTGATAAAGTGATTGAAGACAATACAAAGAGCTGGAGCGGCGATCATTGTATGGATCCCCGTTTAGTACCGGGAGTTTTATTCTGCAGCAGAAAGATTGATGGTGAAAGTCCGTCTATAATGGATGTCGGACCTACAGTTCTTAAGCTTTTTGGAATTGATGTGCCCTCTTACATGCAGGGGAAATCCTTCATTAACAATGTTTGATAAAAGAAAGATATCATGCTGAGAAAAGTTACAGTCATATTTACGGTACTAATAGTCCTCTCTCTTCAGTTTGTCCCGGGGTGTAAGAAGGGGGAAACTACGTCAGTGGACAAAAAGGTTCTTATAATAGGATTTGACGGGATGGATCCGGTGATCCTGCAAAAATTGATAGATGAAGGCAAAATGCCTACTTTCAAAAAGCTTGCTGAAGAAGGTACGTTCAAGCCGCTTCAAACAAGCATGCCGCCCCAAAGCCCTGTAGCGTGGTCTAACTTCATAACAGGTATGAACCCGGGAGGACACGGGATTTTTGATTTTATTCACAGAGATCCCCAAACCTTAATGCCTTACCTTTCTACATCAAAGGCAGAAGAGCCTAAGAAAAAAATATCTATAGGAAACTGGGTGATTCCTTTGTCAGCCGGAAAGGTTGAACTTTTGCGTCATGGTAAATCATTCTGGGAAATATTAGAGGATAAGGGAATACCATGCACAGTATATATGATACCTGCTAATTTCCCTCCTGTAGAATGTGAGGCAAGGACACTTTCAGGTATGGGGACTCCTGATATACTTGGCACCTATGGAACTTATTCATACTATTCCAATGTCCGCCCGGAGATGAAAAACGATGAGCTTTCCGGAGGACGTTTCTATGAAGTGAATGTAGCAGACGGCAGGGTCGATGCAAGTCTTGTTGGTCCTAAAAATACTTTTAAGAAAGATGCTCCTGATGCATCTGTAAATTTTTCTGTATTGATAGATCCTCAGAATTCTGTAGGTAAAATCGTTCTGCCTGATAAAGAGATTTTTTTAAAAGAAGGGGAATGGAGCGAATGGACGAGGGTTGAATTCAAACTTATTCCGTATTTACAAAATGTGTCAGGAATCTGCAGATTCTATTTAAAAGAAACACATCCTGATTTTAAGCTTTACGTTACTCCTATAAATCTTAACCCTGAAGACCCTGCACTTCCAATCTCGACTCCGTCAGGTTTTTCAAAGGAGATTTACGAAAATATAGGTTATTTTTACACACAGGGAATGCCTGAAGACACCAAGGCGCTGACTGCCGGTATCTTTACCGATGGAGATTTCTTAACCCAGGCAACGATGGCTTTTCAGGGAGAACTTGACGGATACAGATATATGCTTTCACAGTTCGACAAGGGACTTCTTTTCTTTTATTTTTCCAGTACGGACCAGCAGTCTCACATGTTCTGGAGAAACCACGACAGCTCGTCACCGGCATTCAAGGAAGAGGGTTTTGATAAGTATGGCGACGTGATTGAAAAACTTTATCAGAGGATGGACATTGTGCTGGGCGAGGCAATAAAAAAAGTTGATGACAAGACATCAATTTACGTTATGTCCGATCATGGCTTTGCGCCTTTCAACTGGTCATTCAATCTTAATACATGGCTTCTTGATAATGGATATATTTCTCTCATTGATCCGTCAAAACAGGAGGAAGGAGAGCTTTTTGCAAATGTCGACTGGCAGAGAACCAAAGCCTATGGCTTAGGGCTCAACGGCCTTTATATAAACATTTCCGGAAGAGAACCTGAAGGAATAGTCAGTCAGGGTGAAGAAAGGGAAAAACTTGTTAATGAGCTGGTAGAGAAGCTTGAGAACATTGTTGACCCAAAGACGGGAAAGAAGGTCATAAGAAAGGCATATAAGCGTGAGGATATATATTCCGGTAAATATGTGGAACAGGCTCCTGACATCATAGTAGGTTTTGACCGCGGATACAGGATATCATGGGAATCCAGCCTTGGAAAATTTCCCAAGGAACTCGTAGCTGATAACAAAGATCCATGGAGCGGCGATCACTGTATGGCATATGATGTAGTTCCTGGTATTTTGCTTACAAACAGAAAAATTAAAACTGAAAACCCGGCGCTTTACGACATGGCTCCAACAATACTTGCGGAGTTCGGAGTGGACAAAGAAAGTGACATGGTCGGTTCCTCGATTTTTTGAAAAGTTTTTGAAAGGTTTTTGAAAAATACTTTTTAAGGAGAAGAACATGTTTGGCGGATCAAAAATAAAGCTCGACAGCGAATTGCTGAAGAAAGTTAAGAAGTATTCTGATATTGCCGGCTATTCATCTGTTGAGGAATTCATCACACATGCAATTGAAAAAGAATTGGCGGCTCTTGAAGATTCAGATTCAGAGGAAGAAATAAAGAAAAAACTACAAGGATTGGGTTATATTTCCTGATTAGGGGTAATAATGATTTTTTTGATAAATCTAATTAATTCTTTATTTGATCTTACCTTTGCTCCATTTGTGAACATGAATCTTCTATGGGGGATTTCAGTAGTGTCACTGGTGACAGGCGTAGTTATGCTGATTATTTTTAGCTACACATCTGATCAGCAGGGCATTAAGGAAACAAAAGAGAAAATTAAAGGATATCTCCTCGAAATAAGGTTGTTCAAAGATGACCTTCAGCAAAATCTTCGCTCTCAAAAGCAGATTTTAAAATACAATTTGCTTTACATGAAGCATTCTCTTAAGCCAATGGCTGTTATGATAATCCCGGTTATCCTCATTATGGTCCAGCTGGATAACCGGTATTCTATGCGTCCATTTAAAGCAGGAGAAAAGGCGTTAATCTGCTTAAAACTGGCAGATAATATTAATCCTGTGACCGCTAACATTGAGCTCAAACTTCCTGCAGGCGTTACAATGGACGCTCCGCCTTTGAGGATTGAGAAAGAAGGGGAAATAGACTGGAGAGTTAGAGTTGATACTCCGGGAGATTATGATCTTAAGTTTCTTGTTGGGAACGAGACTTTCACAAAAAAACTTGTTGCTGAACCAAGGCTTGCACGGTTATCTTCTGAGATAACTCAGGCATCTTTAAGCCAGCTTCTTATTACTCCGGGGGAATCGCCAATCCCCTCATCAACTCCTGTTAAGGAAATAAAAGTTGTTTATCCTGAAATGCAAATCAAAATATTTGGCCGGAATATCCACTGGATGGTTCTGTTTTTCGTATTATCCATAGTCTCTGCTTTTGCCCTTAAAGGGGTTTTTAAGGTACAGATCTGAGATTGTTTTATAAAGAGCAATAAATATAAAAATTGAAGGGATAAATGGTTGAAGTGAAAAAAACCATTAAACTAACTTTTTTATTTTGTCTCTTTCCATTATTACTTTTCTTTAATAAAAACATTTTTGCATCTGCCAACAGTCAATCAATAACAACTTTAGAGTTTAATTTTGATTCGCTTACTTCCCATGAAGTTAATGAAAGTGGCAAAACTTATAAGTCGTTCTCATTACCTGATGGAGGATTGACTGCTGAACCCGGCCGGCCTCAGCTACCATTCAAAAGAAAACTAGTTCCTATCCCAGACAATGTTCAACCTGAAATATCATATGAAACAGAACCTGGGGAAACATATTATCAGACAGATATACTGCCTGCACCTTACATAAATATTGGATTGCCTTTTGATAATATGCAGAAGCTCTATAAGGAATATTGTAAACCGTCTGAAGCTTATTTTCAGGATAAAAACTTTCCTTCCACAGCTTGCGAAATAGAAAACATTATTACCATAAGAGGAAAGAAATTTGCAGTAATCATGGTTTATCCTCTTCAGTACAATCCTGCTTTGCACAAGGTTGAGACATTTAAAAAAGTCTCTGTCCTGTTAAAACTCGCCGCGGTTTTGCCGGAGATTAAGAGCGCTAAAAGAAATAGTTTATTAACAACGCAAGAATCATCCCCATCCTATCCAATGTTGAAAATCAAGATTACTAAAGATGGGATTTATAAATTGACTGGAAAAAGTCTGAAAAAGTCCGGATTTACTTTAAACGGTGTTGATCCGGCTACGTTCAAAATATATTACAAAGGGGTAGAAGTCCCAATAATTGTTAAGACAAAAAAAACTTCATCATTCGGGAAAAGCGATTACATAGAGTTTTACGGTGAGAAGAACGTCTCTCAGTATTCTGATACATCCGTTTACTGGCTGTCAGCAGGAGATGATGCCGGTAAAAGAATAAGTTACAAGAACAAGGGGTTGAAAAGCGGCGGGAAAACGAAAAAATATTTTACTGAAAAGATTGAGGAAGAAGAAAATACGGAGTTCATCCAGACCCTGCCTGAAGAACCTGACAAAGATCACTGGTTCTGGAAAAGAATATATTCAGGAGAAAAAAAGTCATTTGATTTTAATGTAAGCAATCTCTCATCTGCGTCGGATACAGTCAAAATCGAGATAAATCTCCAAGGGTTGATGGATGACACTTCGAATCCTGACCACAACACAAATGTTTCCATCAATGATAAAAAAGTTGATGAGTTTTCATGGGATGGAACTGCTGAAGAGTTAAGAGTGATAACAACAACTCGCAGCATACTGCAGAAAGGGGCGAATTCCCTGTCTATACAAAGCACATCTAGCGCTAATGATTATATGGTCCTTAATAATTTTTCCGTTTCATACCCTTCAGCTTTCAAGGCGGCAGACGGCATCCTTTTCTTTTCAGAAAATGATGATGGCACTCACACCTACAAAGTAAGCGGTATAAAAGGGAGCGCCAATACTATTCAGGTTTTCGATATAACAGATCCCTTCAATGTGAAATCTTTGAAATTCAAATCAAAGGGCAAATATATCACTTTCTATGATGTTACCTCCGGTGCTACTCAATATCTGGCAGCAGCTTCAAGTACTTTCAAATCTCCTGACAGTATGGAACTTATAACTGAAAAATCCGGTCTTAAAGACACATCAAACGGGGCTGACTATATAATTATTACTCACGATGATTTTACAGAACAGGCAAACACACTTTCCCAGTTTCATGCATCAGAAGGGATGAGAGTAAAAGTTGCTAAGATTAATGATGTTTATAATGAGTTCGGTTATGGTTTTTATGATCCGCAGGCAATCAGGGATTTTATAGAATATGCTTACAATAGCTGGCAGGCACCTAAACCTTCTTATGTGCTTCTCATTGGCGATGCAAATTTCGACTACAAAAACTATCTTAAAACAAATACCAAAGATTTCATCCCTACAAAATTAGTTGACACTTCATCTTTTGGTCCTACGCCGAGCGACTCATGGTATGCCTGCGTTGACGGAGATGACAGCATTCCTGACCTTTATATTGGAAGGATATCTGCAAGTTCTGCCGGGGAAGCTGAATCTGTCGTAAGCAAGACTATAGAGTATGCGGATTTGTCGTTAGATGAGGCATGGCTTAATAATATTGCCCTTGTGGCAGATGATCCTGATGATGGCGGAGATTTCGAGGCTTTGTGCGATGCACTTGAATCGGAAGTCCCTGTCACCTATTCAATGCAAAAGATTTATCTCACTAGTTTCGCGAATGCTTCTGATGCCAAAGACGAATTTGTAGCAGCAATAGACAGCGGTGCTCTTGTTGCTGTTTATGCCGGACATGGCTCTGTAACTGAATGGGCGGTAGAAGAGCTTTTTACTGTTAGTGACATTTCCCTTCTTTCAAACCAGGGGAAATATCCTTTCATCGCAAATCTTAATTGCCTGACCGGTTACTATGCATCTGCTGCTGATGAAAAGAGCCTTGGGGAGGTCTTTTTGAAGGCTGAAAATTCCGGAGCAGTGGCATTCTGGGGACCTACCGGTCTTGGATATACAAATGAATATGAGGAGATCGGAAAGGAGCTCTTTTCAACAATTTTTAACAGCGAAAATAGCAGCACAAGTCTTGGCGAATCTGTGACTAATTCACTGATAAATGCCTATACGAACCAAGGTGTGTCGGAAGACTATTTTAAAGACATGGTTATCCTTGGAGATCCTGCCTTAAAGCTTAAAATATCCCAATAAATAAGTGTGATATATCCCTGTCGGATTATTAGACACTTTTTAACCTTAATAATCAATATATTATAACTTGTAATATAAAAGTGTCTGCTATTCATGACACATTTCTTGCTTTTTAAAATTTCCCTGAGTTTTCTGCATTTTAAAATAATACAATAAAACAATGATATATAAATTATTTTTTTGACTGGCATAACACTTGCTTATATTCTTATGTGTGTTTTAAGTATTTTTATGTGTCTATAGCTATAACATTACTTAAATGGTTCTTAAATAGGGAGGTATTAAATGCGGCATGTAAAACGTATTGCATTTGTTTCAATTTTTATTTCTCTATTATTAATCCCTGCTGTTATTCATTCAAGCAATACATCTGTTGCTGACAGCAACCGCATAATGTCAAAGGCAGCAAAGCTTCAGATGCCATTCATAGAGAACCGGGGACAGCTTCAGGATAAAAATGTAAAATTTTATGCTAATACATTTGCCGGCAATGTGTTTGTTACGGAGAAGGGAGAACTATTTTATGGTTTGGTAAAGGGAGAAGCCTCTACCCGCATTTGTGAAACTCTTATTGGTGCAATACCATCAACTATAAAAGGTGAAAGCAAATCAGCAACAAAGGTAAATTATTTTACCGGCAGTAAAGATAACTGGAAGTCAAACATCTCCACATGGGACAGCGTAAATCTTGGCGAAGTCTATGAAGGAGTGGAACTGAAACTCAAAGCCTATGGTAGCAATGTTGAAAAACTTTTCTATGTAAATGAATGCGGAGATGTTGAAGACATAAAACTCAAGTTCGACGGCGCAGAAGATATTTCTGTAAATGAAAACGGAGAACTTGAAGTAGAGACAGAACTTGGCACAGTGAAATTTACCAAACCATATGCTTATCAGGAGATTGATGGACAGAGGGTTGAGGTAAAGGCTGAATACTTGATTGGCTCGTCTCTCTCCTATGGTTTTCAGGTTGCTTCTTACAACAGGAACTATCCGCTGATTATAGACCCATTGCTGTCGTCGACGTTTATTGGAGGTGATGGCAATGATTATTGTCATGCTGTAGCATTAGGCAATTCAGGAGACCTTTTTATTGCAGGTGTAACATATTCATCGGGCTATTATGAATTTCCGGCTACTTTAGGCTCTTATCATTCCTCTTATTATAACAACACTGGTGATGTGTTTGTTTCAAAGTTTGATAATAATTTAAGTACTCTTTTATCCTCGACCTATATAGGAGGGTCTTCTATTGATGAAGTTAAAGACTTGGCCATAGATTCATCTGGGAATATTTTTATTGCAGGCTATACATACTCCACTGATTATCCTGTAACATCAGGAGCATTTGACACAGCATTTAACACATCTATATTTGAAGGTTCTTCTAGTGATGTTTTTGTTTCAAAGCTTGATAATAGTTTGAGTAATCTTCTTGCATCGACTTACCTTGGCGGAAATAGTTTTGATTATGGCAATGCAATAGCCATAGATCAATCGGGGAATATTTATATAGCTGGAGAGACACTGTCGTTAGGTTTTCCAGTAAGAACAGGAGGATATACTACTTCCCCCTATTATGAAGCGGGAATTCCTCATTCTATCGATGAAGTTTTTGTCTCAATGTTGAATAATGATCTAAGCTCACTGCTCCATTCAACATTCGTAGGTGGAAGTGGTGGAGAAACTTGCAGTGATATAGCAATAGATCCATCAGGAAGTGTTTTTATAACAGGAAGGACGAGTTCGTTTCCTTATCATAATATGCCATCACCTTATAATCGCGATTATCCTGCAACTTATGGCGATTATTACATTACTCCAAGTGGTGATACAGCATATGGTAGTAATGTTTTCGTTTCAATGCTGGATGCTTCGCTTGGCCACCTTGGGCCTTCAATATTTATTGCATATATTGATGGATATAATAATTACGGCAGTTCCATAACAGTTGATTCTGCCGGGAATGTTTTTGTAACTGGCAATACAAAGTTATCTGACTATCCGATAACCGCAGAAGCTTATGATAGCTCTTTTAATGGAAACAATGATGTGTTTGTGTCTAAGTTTAATAATAATTTAACATCTCTTATCGCCTCAACTTTTGTAGGCGGCAGCTCCGACGAACGTGTCAATTCAATTAAGACAGACCCATCAGGGAATGTATATATTACAGGATACACAGGTTCGTCGGATTATCCTGCAAGCACAGATGCTTATGATATGTCTATAGATGGTGCTTATGATGCTTTTTTTTCGAAGTTTACGAATGACCTCGCTACTCTGTCTTATTCAACATTTCTTGGGGGGAGCGGATACGATGAAGCTACTTCCTTTGCCATAGAGCCATTAACGGGAAATGTATATATTGCCGGCTATACTGATTCGCCAGATTACCCGGTGATAGACGAGGTTTATGATACATCTTATAACGGAATGCTTGATGTTTTTATTTCAAAGCTGAGCAATAGTTTGGATGCTATTGATAGTGATAATGATGGGATTTATGATTTTATTGATAATTGTCCTAATATCTATAATCCTGATCAGGCAGACACTGACCATGACGGAATAGGTGATACTTGCGACACCTGCATCGATACAGACGGTGATGGATTTGGGAATCCCGGATACCCTGCAAATACCTGCCCGACAGATAATTGTCGTGATGTCTATAATCCGGTTCAACAGGACACTGACAATGACGGGATTGGCGATGCTTGCGATACATGTATGGATACAGATGGTGATGGATATGGTGATCCCGGATTTTCGAAGAACACCTGTCAGATTGATAACTGCCCGGATATTTCTAATCCAGATCAGGCAGATGTAAATAATGATGGTATTGGCGATGCCTGTTCTCCAACTGACCTTATTGTTTCCTCTCTTTCAGCCACTCTCGCATGTTCCGGTATAACTATTAATGACACGACAAAGAACAATGGGTCCGGTGACGCAGATGCTTCAACGACAAGCTTCTATCTTTCAGTGAACTCGAAGCTTGATGCAGGGGATACCCTTATCGGGAATAGAGCTGTTCCTTTGATCAAAGTCGGTCAGGTTAACACAGGGTCAACAATTATAACTCTTCCGGAAGGAACAACTCCGGGCAGCTACTATATAATTGCCAAAGCAGATGGATTAAATGGAATTGCAGAGACAAATGAGAACAACAATATAAAGGCTATTTTTAAGTCTTTTAAACCTGACCTCAGTATTACCTCTCT
>JACRJM010000009.1 GCA_016219965.1 Candidatus Schekmanbacteria bacterium | reverse complement strand
CTACCCTATAAGTGTAAGTTATCCCAACAACCGTATAAGCATTTCATCTAAGAACACTGATAAAATATTGTATTCCACAACCTATTCAGGCGGTAAAATAAATATAACAACTTATGGCAAAGTTGGCGGTTATATTAAGGGCAAGTTTGAAGGAATGGTTGTATCAAGCGAAAACCCGAATGAACAACACACCATCGAAGGTTTCTTTAGAGTAAAAAGATTTTGAGTCTAAGGCGCTTTATCCATACTGAGGATTTTAATATTATCCGCATGTTGGTTTTATATCTATTTTTAGTCTCGCTCATTTTTACGCCGGGCGGAGTAAGCAGAAAGCAGGCAATGAGTTATGAGCTTAAGTCCATAAAACCCGAAGACAATTATCAAAAGGCTATGAAGGGAAAAACCGGGATTAAGCAGAAAAAATATAAGTCCGGCTGGGAAAGCAAGATAAGAAATGGCATCGTAAATGAGGGCAGACTGAAATGCGATGCTGTATTTCCTTTCCATTACACTGCATTGTTTAATCCATACCAGCCAGCCACAAATCAAAAATATAACAGTAAGAATTATACTCATAATATAGAAAGAAATGTCCTTCCCCTTTAGATAACTATTAAGAGTCACCAAGTTTATGATCTCGCTTTCAGCAGATAATGGTTTAAAATTTAATATGTCAGACAATCCTAAAATAAGAATGACAGTAAAGGCTGAACAGAAACAGCAAATAGATATTGCTATATGGTAAACAGCAAACCCCGTGCCTGAAACACTGGAAATTTTACTCCTCAAATCTATTGATCTTTCACCGGGAACATTTTGGCTGGAACAAAATATAAAACCCATCATTACTATAATGACTGAAAGCGAGAGAAAAGCTGCCAGCCTGAACAGAGGAGGATCATATATTAAGAAAATAGTGTGCTTCCCGGGACCAACTTTTATTCCCCTGAATGCACCATTGGTTTTTAATATCTCAGCCGGAATATTATCTACTAAAGCTTTCCATCCCGGGTAATAGAGGTCACTCAATATGACATAACCTTCTTTCGTAGATGTTGAAGAAATCTCTATCTTTTCCGGCAATTCGGAAATAAATTCAGCCGATCCATTTTGTTCGTCCATTGATTTCCTGTCAATCTGAGAAACAAAACGAACCCTCCCTCTTGCACTGTTGAATTCATATATTTTCATCTCCTTGTCGTACTTGGAGGTAAATACACCTGCATCATCCCTAATGAAAAAAGATGGAGGTATAAGAAGAAACTTAACTCCCATTTCCTGCAAAAAGTTAGGAATGTTTCCAAGAAACAACAAAAAACTATTTTGAAGATTTACTCCGTTATATAGCTCCTCATAAACTTTCGGGCTTAGCGCATCATATCCCCTGATATCTCTGATGCCGTAAATCAAGGAAGAATTAGGGAGTAGGATGTCACCAACAGGAGCCACCCTTTCAAAACCTGTCTTCTGATTTATGAATGATATCCCTCCGGAAGTAGGATAAAATAATTTTTTATCTATCGAAGGGTGAAAACCTTTCCATATATAAATCTGATTAAAAAGTATGACCACAACGATACAAAGCGCAGGGACATACCGCTTCGTGTTAACCTTTGTGAAAAAGAAGGAAATGGCAATTGCAGAAAAGGCAAAAAAACAAAACACCAGTATCTGCCAGCCCGTACCAGTATCAACACCATCTGGTACTGAAATTCTGTACCAGAGATAAAGACATGAAACAATTATGAGCGTAAACGAAGCCAATAAAAGCATTAGTTTCCTGCCCACCTTTTTATTAATAAAGAACTCAGTCCCCATACCGGCAAGAACTGAAGCTGAAAAGCAGTATACTATAACCTGATTCCCTTGACTCATAAATGACAAGACAGGTGTAAATCTATAAACATAAGAAAGGAATGGAAAATTATATGCAATGCATAAAGCTCCCAAGCAGCTTAAAGAGAAAAACTTTATATCCCTTTCTTTCCATCTGCTCAATACGCACAGTAAGGCAAGCATAATCCCGGCTGCCCCAATGTATGCCCCGCAATTGGCATTATATAATCCTTTAACGCCCGCCAAGTTAGACCATTCATTACCGTAAACCGGATTGCCGTAAAAGTCAGGTACAAAAAGTGCTGTGAGCGAGCTGAGCTCAAAAAAGTTTCCTGCTGTATGACCTGCCTCACGAAGCTTGAGTGCAGAGCTATTCTGAACATATTCCATAAAGGGGAAGAGCGCAGGCGCTGCAATCAAAACCCCTGCTAAAAGAGAAATCCCATACTGAACAGATTTGATTACCCTTTTTGCAGGTTCGCATTTTGTAAAGAGGCTATACAGAAAATAAAGAGTTACAAAAAACATCACTATAGTTTCAGTTTCGATATGTCCTGCCAGAAAGAGCATCCCGAATGAGAGAGATAAAACAGGAAAAGAATATTTTTCCCCACTTTCAAAACAAACTGCAACAAAAGTCAAAAGTAAAGGAAGCAGCAAAGTTGCATTTGTATGCGGATGCTCGAGGCAGAACATCTGGAAGCCGCTGAACATGAATGAAAGTGCAGCTACAAGAGCCCCTGCTTTCCCGCCTTTTAACCGCAAGAAAAAAAAGAATGTAAATATTCCTGAAAGACTTAGTTTAAAAAGATAAATATAATTTAAAAATGAAGGGAACTTAAAAAACGGAGAAAGTATGTAAAAAACAAGGTTCAGAGGGTACAATACTGCAGACTGATAGTTTGCAAGAAATGGAGAGCCGCAGAATGAATAGGGGTTCCATAGGGGAACCTGCCCCTCAAAAATTCTTTTGGCAGAATAGTAATGCCACGGTATAAACTGGGAGACAGCGTCAAATAGGAGATAATTTGATGGTCTCTGGAAATTCGCAGGCATGGAAGAATCCCACGGAGGCATTGTGAAAATATAGTCAGAAGGAGCAATTATTTTTGAATTAATAAAAGCATCAGAAAAAAGCAGAAATGAAGCAAGAAAGATAAACACCACACAGATTAATATTCGAAATTTATTTTTATTTTTATCTGACAAAATACCACCTTAAAAGAAACCTGGCATAAAAAGCTCAGAAAATCTTTGACAAATTTCAGCGGGCAGTCTGCTCCAGGTTTTTAAGATTAGTTATAGCAACATTACAGTTTGGATCAATTTTGATGCACTCAAGCCATTCATTTCTTGCCCTGTTAAAATCTTTTCCAATAGCATAAAGGACTCCCATATAGTTATGATAATTGGTGTTTTCCGGAAATTCCTGTAAAAGTCCTTGCAGCTTTTTCACCTCATCGTTATAGAGCTCAACATAAAGCGGGCCCTCTCTTTCCAGGGCATTTCCCCTTATCAGAAACAACGAAACAAGTGGTTTAAGCGGATTGTTTTTTTCATCAATACTCAAAGAACGCAGGAAAAGCGTGTTATCAACCTGTTTTTCCAACCCATAGTTCTCAAAGATATACCTGCTTAATTCAGGACTGTACTCTTCGCCTGATATACCATCAATCTCCTGGTCAAGTTCATATACAATCTTTTTAACAGAATATTTTTTGAGATCGTTTATAACCTCTTCTCTCATTTGATGCGTAATTGCGAATATGCTCATGCAGTACTTGGTTGGGTTTATCCTGTCAGCCAGAAAATAATATATTGCCTGCTGAGGAATTATAAAAACCGGCTCATTATAATCTATGCTATACGTCATATAAGAAATCACTTTCTCAAAATGCCTTGCCTGCGCATTTCCGGTTTTCAAACCACCTCCCCTTACAAGGTTAAGTACTGACACATCTTCTTCGCTCCCAAAGGATTTATCTTTTAAAACTGTTACTAATCTGGTCTCTTTGAAAAAGTTTGCAAGATTGAAAACATAACTTAGATAAAACACTGACGTAGTCAGCAAACAAATCATAAATATGGTTTCAACTTTTGTAACAAATTTAAAATGCTTTTCATTAAAACACTCTTTTATTCTCAGAAAAACCTTCTCAATAAAAAAAACTGCTATAAAAATGGCGGGCGATATCGAATACAGGAGATGATGCAAATCCGATCTTCCAAGCGCAGACCTGAAAAGAAAAACTCCAAATATTAAAAAAGAAAATATCTTTATCTTTTCAACAGATGTCTTTCTCTGTATCCAGCTCACACAGAGGTAAATAAATGTCATTAAATATATTCCAACAGGAATATAAAAAAGCGATATGTTGTCAGTCAATAAAAAAAACAAATCTTTAAATGAGTATGAATATGTAAATATTGGAGGTACCGGGAAAGCAAGACCTGTGTAACCGGATGTGACATACACAGGATATTTTATCATCACATCAAAAAACTCTTTCAATGCCCCTGCGAAATAGAAATACAAAGTAAAAAGCGCAGGAACTATAATAAACCCTGCAGATATGACTATCAGGTATCTCAACAGTTCCTTCCGCCATATTTTTTTATTAACCGAGAATATTGTAAGTGCCGCAACTGCCGAAATCATTCCGCTCAGGCTGGTTTCCTGTGAAAATACGAAAAGGGAACCCAACAGCAATCCCGAAGAGAATAGCCAGTAATAATTTTTATTTTCCAGAAATTTGAAAAGCATAATAATTGCGATCAGGCCGGGAGCGACCCTAATTTTGCTAAGTTCATAATTGGAAAGAAGAAGCACCGAGGCAAATATCACAAAAAATCTGTTTCTTAAAAGGGACCTCGCAGTAAAATAACCAAGAACCCTTCCAATGCCGCCAAGCACGTCAAAATAAATCCTCTGGTTTAAGAGCGTGGGACCAAATATCTTAAAAACAAAATAGAGAGGATATATCTGTAAAGGAGGATAGAGAATCCATACATCCTTATAGAGTGTCTTTCCCCTCATTAGTTCATTGACTGCAGCTGAATACTGCCCCTCATCCCAGGGAACTATAAAATTCCAGAAAGATGTAGGATTGAGCAGAAAAACAGCAGCCGGCAATATGAGATAATCCACAATCAGCCAGATCTTTTCCATGCCAATACTATTAAATAATCTGCGGGGCTTGGTTATCATTTTCTCTTGAGTATAAAAAGGTTGGAAGCCTTTATAGCCGCAATAATAACCAAAAGGAAAATCAAAGAAATGTTAAAAGCCGGTTTATAAACAAGCATCAGCAATAAAGATACGATTGAGGGCGTAAAATCAAAAGAGGAAAAACGGCAGGCTTTTTCAACTGATACGGCAAAATATTTTGCCAAGATGGCAGAATAGATAATCCACGCAAACCATGCCATAACACCTGCAGCGGTTATAACAACCAAAGAGGAAAAATAATAAAAGATTTCCATCTGTTTTGAATATCCATAAAGATTTGTAAGCCCGATTATTCCTAAATCATTTACAGGTTGATTAAATTTAATTGGGAAGAAATACACTAAAAAAAGAAAAGTATAAACGCCGAAAGCAAACCCTGAGAAAAGAGCGACAAAATTGAAAAAAAAATAATCCTTATCAGAAGAAAGAGATAATACTTTTTTCACGTAATCTTTCAACGCAATCTCCAGACTTCATCCCTCCTCAAATAAATTCAATTAGCTGTCCGTTCCATAATGTTTGACATTATTTTATTATAGTAGGCCCAGTCAACCATGTAAACATCAACCGGAGAAGATGGAACTATTATATTATTGGGAATGGGAAACGAATGGAGGAGCTTAAAAAATGGGAATGGAGCCTCATTTATGAAGCTGCTTCTAAAATAGACTATATAGTCTGACCTTCTTCTTTTCATGTATTCAAGAAGATTTATCCAGTACCTAAAATCGCTTTTATTCCCTGGAGAGCGGCCCATCATGTAGTGAGTTGTAAGCCCGTCTATATCTATTGTCGTTCTGTTGGAATAAAGTTTTATGCCTCCGATAGGAACTGCGGCTACCACTGCATTGCCTGGACAGTTGACTGAAATCCATTCTGCTACACTGACAACAGCATCATTTATATTTTGTACATGGGTTGGGTATTCTTTTTGAGCAAAGTCAAATGTTATAAAAGAAAAGTAACAAATAACAAAACTAAATGGAATTATTAAAGCCGCTTTAATGTAGTTGGATTTATTTCTGTATCTTATATCCATTGTTACATTTCTATAAATAGATTCACCTAATGCAAACAAACCGATCGAGGCTGCAATAGAAATTAACGGATCATAAGGTGTTACATATCTAAAAACCGTCCCGAGATAAATAGATTTTAAAGCCTTCCAGGTAAAAAATGTAAAAACAAATGTTGCTGAGAATAAATTGTCCAAAAGTCTGATTTTCTTTGCAATGATAAAGACCAACCCAATGAGAGCAAAGAGATATAAAAATATATGATATAGGTCAAGCTGATCAGCCATAGCAAGATAGCCGGCCCAAAGATTGTTTATATTATACCCCTCCGGAACATAGATATAAAATGGGGTTGGGAATAGAAGTCCTGTAAAATACCAGTATAGGAAAAGCGGGATAACTGCTATCGGAGCAGGAATGATTATGGATTTAATCAAGTCACGTAAACTGATTCTTTTGTTATCGATATCAATGCCAAAAATTCTTGATACAATACCGAAATGCTCAAGGAAAAGGAAAATTACAGCCAGAGACGGAAGGATATAAAGCTCTTCTCTTGTCCATCCGCATAATCCCAATAATAACAGACTCCACTTGAATTTCCCTTTGTCATAATCTTTAAAAAAATAATTTAATGATATGAGAATCATAAAAGCTGTAAGAGGTACTTCCATTCCGCTCAAAGCTCCCCAGATCAGCTTTGAATTCACTATGAACAATATACCGCATACAACAGGTACATACTCAGACTCTGACAGATAATAAGATAACCGCAGAAGAACAATAAGCGACAAAACAAGGAGAACAAGACCTGAAAAATAATTGGCAAAAAGAAGAGCCTTATAAATATCGCTGAAAAAAAACCGTGAAATAAAAAAAACAGGAGTCAGTACCACATACCATAAAAAACCCGTTACCCCTCCACTTTTTTCTCCAATGTTATATTCAAAAAAATGCCCTTCAGCCGCATTTTTTATATAATTTAAATAAATATAGCCGTCATCAGTTGGGAGATTGAGAGTAGATGTAAGTCTATAGTTAGACCATAGAAAGAAGGCAAACTCTGCAATAAGAATGCAACAGAAGATATATGTAGTTTTTTTAAGCATTTTTCTTAAGAAGAGGAAGAAAAAAAGAATCTTTTAAGATTGTTCACACCAATTGTCATGAGTTCCTTTAAAGTAAAGCTTTCACTTCTTAAAAAACAATATCCATATCCAATCAGAAAAAATATATCAAAAACAAAATTTGACGGTAACTTGATTAGTTTACCAATAAGCGGTTTAAAGATGGGGATTTTTACGTTCCAGAAAAATAATTTTTGTAAATTTGCGAGCTCCCTGCTTTGAGGAGATTTTAAAACAGTTGTCCTAAAAAAAGAGGATTCGGCTATATTACTCTCTCTATCTAAATATCCCATTGTTACTGCGGATTCTCCAAGAACTGTCCGTGGATAAGGCTGAAACAAAGAACACCAGGGGTAATCTGTCCCAATTTTCACATTTATATCTATAGTCTTAAAAGCCTGTTCAATCGTTTCTCCGGGAAGACCCAGCATATTATATGTCCTGAAAGGTATTTTATATTTCTTTAGTAATGCCGCGGTTTCAAATATCTCCTTATCAGTCACTCCTTTTGAAAGGAGATTATTCCTTAAACCTTCGTCCCCTGACTCAATGCCAAAAAAAACCCTAGTGCAATTTGCATTTTTTAATAATCTTATCGTTTCTTCATCAGTTGTGTCAGCCCTGATCAGGCAGATAAAAGGGAGGGCAATTTCACTTTTGTATACATCCGAAAATTCCCTGATCCATTCTTTATCAAGTGTGAAAGTATCATCCTGAATATATACTACTTTAAGATTATAATTATTTTTTACTTCCTTTATTTCCTCAATTACATTCTTAATACTTCTTCTTCTTACATATTTTCCTTTTCCTGCATAAATCTTTTTCATGGCATGGTTGAAGCAAAAGGAGCAGTTAAACGGACATCCTCTGGCAGTAATAAATGCCTTCTGGGATTTATTTATAGAAGGATATCTCCTGGAATATAGCTCTCTATCCGGGAATGGAAGTGAATCCAGGTCTTCAATGAGATTCCTTATCTCATTTTTTATGATATTCTCACCGGGTAATTTCAACCACCAGTTTCTTATTCCACTTATATCCTCACTATTTGAAATCCCGCCGGCAAGTTCAAGTAACGGGGCTTCCCCCTCGCCAATACATACTCCGTCAACACCGGGCGACATTATCATCTCGGGAAAGAATGTCGGGTGCGGACCGCCAAGCACCATGAATGCCCTGCTTCTTTTTTTTAAATCTTCTGCCATTTTGAGGCACCACCGATGCAGTCCAGTAGTGCAGGAAAAAGCTACAATGCCGGGATCATATTCAATTACTTCTTCAATCAAACGTTTCCCGCCATCACCGATGAATATTTCAACATCATGCCCTGCTTTTTTCAAGACAGATGAAAGGTACATAACACCCAGATATTCATATGCGAGGTTCTGGACAAAGGCTATCTTTGCCATTTACAGCGCCCTTACAAAAACAAGCATTTCACCGATCCGGAAAAAGGCGTTCTTATTGAGGTACCATTCAGGCAGAATTTTGCATAAGCCATTTGTAAGTGGTGTCATCAATGGCAATTGATAGGTGCTGAGCTGGAACCGGATATAGTCAAGGTTAAAAGCCTTTACTGCAGGAATTACTTTAACCACATTGAATTCCTCTTTATGAAAAAAAAGCCTTATGGTGTCAGGATCAAAATAGTAGAGGTGTTCACATTTGACATGAAACCATTTTTTTCCCATCAGTCTTGATGAAAGGCTTTTTATATTGGGGGTACTGAGTAGCACGACTCCCTGATTAGCCAATATTCTTTTTATTTCCTTTAAAATACCAACAGGTGAAGGCAGATGTTCGATGAGATCAAACATTGTTATTACATTGAAGAAGCCGTCATCAAATTCACTTAAACTTTCTTTGATTCTTTCTCCAAATCTTTCTTTTGCTACGGATGCGGAAAATCCCGAAAGCTCCATACCGTAAACATCCCATCCTCTCTTCTCTGCGGCCTCAAGGGAGAACCCAAATGCGCATCCTATATCCAGCATCCTTCCGTTTTTTTTTATCTTTTCAAGCTCATCAAACCACTTGTTGAAAGTCGACATCTTCATCTTTCTTACTGCTTCCAACCTGTTTAATCCGCCCCAGCTATCATAATAATTTTCATTGTAAAAGCCCCTTAGCGCTTCATCATCAGGTTGAGGATCTGCAGACACTAATCCGCAGGAAGCGCATTTAACCAGATGGTAACCATCCATTAAATACACACTTTTCTTTTTCTCTGTACCGCAGATAATGCATGGTGAGTTGTTCATTTCTATGGCAGCCTATCATATTCATGAGAAAAATATTTTTCCTCGATTGCCTTGTAAACTTCTTCAAAAGAGATCTGCTTCAAGCACTGGTTATCCCCATTACAAACTGCAGTCTTAACATTATAGACACTCAGGCATGGGCTACAATAAAGGTTTTTATAAAATACAAGGTTGTTGCCATCATCTATGGGAGGTCCATAAAGAGATGGAGTTTCTGGACCAAAAAAAGACACAGTAGGGATTCCCAACGAAACAGCAAGGTGGAGCGGTCCGCTATCATTAGTTATGAAGAACTTTACTTCGCTTAAAAAAGCCAAGAGCTGGGTAAGATTTAATCTTCCTGCTAAATTTAAAATCTTTTCTTTGAAGTCAATTCCTTCAACTAATTTTTCAACATATCCTTTATCCTCTTTACCCCCTATTAAAACTACTTTGGCATCATGAGAAGTTATTAATCTGGATATCAACTTTGCAAAACTTTCTCCCGGCCATTTCCTTTCATAACACATATCGCTGGCATTAACATTTACGCCTATCAGCAAATCTTTTTCACCAACACCCTCTGATTTAAGGAATTCTCTGATATATTTTTTTTCTTCATCTGAAGTTTTAATTCTTTCCACCTCTTTATCTTTTGTATTGATACCCAAAACAGCAACAAGGGCCAGGAAGATGTCAACTATATGTCTGTGCTGGTTATAATAGATATGATCAGTCAATAAATTTCCCCTCCACATCTGCCGGGAAAAAAAACCTATTCTTCTTTGAGCTCCGGTAAGATAATTCATTATTGTGGAGAACTTGGAAAAAAACTCCATGTCTATAGATATATCAAAATGTTCCTTCCTTATCCTATATAAGGTTTTAAGAGTCTGAAAAAAGAATGCTGAAAAGTCAGTTGTGGAAAGATATATATAATCATCTGCAACCTTTAAAAGATTACAGATCTCCTGATTGCCTGAAAATGTAAGAAATGTTATTTTTGCCTCCGGATACCCTTTCCTCAATGCCCTTAAAGCCGGCGTAGCAAGCAAAATGCTTCCTATTCCAAAGTATTTCATAACTAAAATTTTCTTAACCGCATTATTTCTTTTTGCAGATTTACGGAATATCCAGACTTTATTGAATATGGTGAGAAATACGCAGAGAGGAATTCCAAGCCACTTATCAATGGCTTTCATTTTATTAATATTCATATTGTATGATCGCACTCTGTAAGTTTACTTTTTTTTCGCATCAATTATCTTCTTACTTATCTGACAGCCAGAACAAAAGTTTTTCAATTCCGCCTTCCAATAAAATACCACCTCAAAAAAGAGAGTCCCGACATGAAAAGCTCAATAAATTTCGAAGGAGATGCAAAATATCTAAGCCTTCTTAACACATATCCGGTCCTGAAGTAAAACCTCCTGTAGGCAAAACGGACTATTTCTTTTAGTTTGTCCTCATCCCAGAGTTCCGAGACAACTACAGGTCTTTTAAGATCTTTGTCAGCCGGATTCTGTGCATCTATCTCTCGGTACCAGCCATTCTTCAATGCTTCATCATACAGCCATGTCCCGTAATAGGGGGATAGGGCACTGAACTGAGCATAGGTAGGATCTATTTCCAGGGCAAATTCAACGGTCTTCTTTTCCTCATCAAACGTCTCGTTGGGTATTCCAAGAATGAAATACGCAATCGTCTCTATTCCTTCCTTTTTTGCCATGGAAAAAGCATCTTTCACTTTTCCGAGGTCCATGGATTTCTTAAGATAGTCAAGGCCCTTCTGGTTGCCGCTTTCAACACCAAAGGCAATAACCTGGCACCCTGCTTTTTTCATAGTTCTCAGCATTTCCCTGTCTATCCTGTCAGCGCGTCCCTCGCATTTCCACTGGATTTTAAGCTTACGCTCCTCTATCAGTGCACAAAGTTTAAGGACCCTTTCCTTTTGAAGTGTGAAAAGATCATCATAAAATATGATATTCCTCGTCCCGTAGAGATTTACAACCTCTTCTATCTCGGAAATAATATTTTCAGGCGACCTCGACCTCCAGCCTGTACCGAACACCGATTTATCGCAGAAGACGCAGTGATAAGGACATCCCCGCGAAGTGAACATAGTCGTCATCTTTCCTTTCCATCCGAAAAGGTAACGGTATCTATCATTTGGAAGTCCATCGCGGCTTGGATAAGGGATTGAATCAATATCTTTTATCATCTCTCTTGGTTTTCCGGTAAACTCTCTGGTTATGACCCCATCAACATGGTTAAAAGTTTTCCTCTCTGATATTGATTTTAGAAGCTCGACAAATGTCCTCTCTCCTTCCCCGTAAACACCTATGTCTATCTCGGGACATTGTTCAAATATTCCGGCACCAAAGGCGGTAATATGGGGGCCGCCCATTATAATAGTCTTTACTTTGCCCCGGAGTAATTTTACAGCCCTGAAAGTCGTATCTATGACAGGGCTCATGCCGCCTATCCCCAGTATATCAGGAGAGAGCTTCTCAACTGCTGATTCAAGCTCATTCCAGTCCATGCCAAGCGCAAAGGCATCGAGAATGGAAACATGAAAGCCTTCCTTTTTTGCGGAAGATGCAAGATATGCAAGCCCGAGAGGAGGGACAACAATGCTCTCATGACTTTTCTGTCTTGCCGGAGGATTAAGGAGAAGTATTTTCATTTTAATTTAATCTTTTAATGCAATCTCTCTTGCACTTATTGTAAATTCTTTAAGCCATCTGTTAAATTCCTTAGAACTCACTTTTGAGATATTCTTAATTTTCTTTCTTTTTTCCAGCATCTTTGGAAGCCCATTTATTGCCGAAGCATAAGCTTTTAGCAGAATAATGATAAGATCAAATGCAGAATATTCTGCCCTGAACTTCCCTGCTGCTCCCTTTCCTGAAAGAGCGCCGTACGCCTGTAGTGAAAATCTTAAAAGAGTATAAAACGGACTTATCGCAAGGGCAAGGGGAGGAAAATATTTTACTGAAATCCATGCTCTGTTTCTTTCAACATGGAAAGCCTTGAGTTTGGAATAAGCAGAGCTGGAACCGGAATAGCGGTGATAAGCAATGGCAGTTGGAACATAGGTGCATCCCCATCCGGCCACCCTGCATTTTAAACCTATATCAGTGTCATCTCCGTATGCAAAGAAATCCTCATCGAACAGGCCGGTATCATCCAGCATTTTTTTCCTGTAGCAGGCGGCACAACCGCTTGGAAAAAAAATCTCGCTTTCTATGTCAAATTGTCCGAAATCTTTTTCAAGCCGTCCGCGTCCGCGGTTAAGCCCGTCCCTGTAAATGAGATGTCCGGTATTATCGATTATCTCCCTGTTGTCATATTGAAGTATTTTACTTGCGAACATCCCTGAGTGAGGATTTCTTTCTCCCGCCTCAACAATATTTTTTATCCAGTTTTTCTCTGCAACAGCATCACTGTTTAAGAGAAATATGAACTCGCCTTTTGCCTCTCTTATGCCTGTATTGTTTCCGGCAGCAAAGCCAGTGTTAAAATCTTTTTTTATCAAACGTATCCGGCTGGCGTATCTGTTTACAAGCTCAATATCAGAGCCGTCAGTTGAGCCATTATCAACAACAATTATTTCGAGAGACTGCCAGGACTGGGCTAGGAGCGAATCAATACATTCAAATATAAACTCCCTGCCGTTCCAGTTTACAACTATTACTGAGGCAAGAGGGATATTTGTATTCATTTATTTAAGAACGCTTTGTACCTTTTGCCCAAAGGTCGTTGGAGAAGAACAGTACAAAGGGATACATGGACAGGATTTTTTCGATAAATCTGAAAAATTTAGACTCGGCAAGATTCGAAGTAAAACGGCTTTCTCCTCCACGCATCAGGTCTCTGTCGAGCCAGACTTTAAAGTTAAGAGTTGAACCTGCAACCAATCTTTTTAAGCTGAAGAGGTTGTACTCCTTCATGTGGTAGATGTAATTATCCTTTGTAACATGCTTTAAAAAATTCTTTATCATTTCTGTTTTTCCAGTGACGCGAAAAAAGAACTTTATCAGAGGAAAGGCAAACTTCATGAAATAGATATTGGGACTTGTGTGAATCAGGACAATCCCCCCTTCTTTTAGTACTCTTGATGTCTCGCTTATGAAGCGGCGCGCTTCCTCCGGAGAAATATGCTCAAGCACATCACCCATGATGATCCTGTCAATGCTGCTGTCGGTGAAGGGAAGGCTGTCCGCTGATGCCCTTAAGACAATAGACCTCCCCTCTCCTTTCAAAGTCTCCCGTGATATCTCCACAGATGAAGAAGAATAATCAATGCCAATTGCAACTGCACCTTTACTCAGACAGTTATAAAGAAGTTCTCCCCGCCCGCATCCAACATCAAGAACAATATTCCCAGGCTTTACCTCAAGCATTGAAACCTGCTTCCACTTGATATAGGAAAGTCCCTTGTCTTTAATGAAATCTTCATAGCCGTCGCAGTTCTGGCTTAGAAAATATTCCTTCGTATAAAGCTCGCAAGCTGTATCTCTTGATGTTTTTACCATATCCGTATTGTACTACTCCTAATTGAAAATCTTATAAAGCACGAATCTGCTGTTCCCATAAATCTTTTTAAATGGAAGCACAGAACCTTTCTCTGTCACTACATAATCTGCACCGAAACGCCTAGCGGCATCAAGTACTTTTTTCTCATTCAGCTCGGCATATTGTTTTCTTTCAAGATCCAATCCTTCATCATATAAAGTACTCCCGTCAAGGCCGATGGAATTCATCCTTGAAAGCCATTCCTTGGCATAGTCATTGCCGAAAAATATCGCAAAACCTCCGTCAACCCAGTCCCCAAGGCTTGCCCTGTGTGAATAAAATCTGAAGTCAGGACTCGCCCTGTATGGAGGAACAATAAAAAGTGAATCAACAGGAGTGTGGTCACGTGCATAAAGCTGAAGCTCAATCCATTCTCCCATGCGTCCATCATAATAACCTTTAATAGGTAAATATGCTCCCCCTCTAACTGATATAACAAGCAAGCTTATGCAGACACAAAGGAGCGACGTAAAAGCAAATCTTTTATTCCCGTTAAAGCTTTTTACTGCCGGAAGAGATAATAGAGATGAAAACAATAGGGCGGCAACAAACATCAAAAGACGGGACATTCCTATATCAAAAAAAGAACCTCTGATATAAGGAATTGTACTTTCAGCCATAATAACAACTGCTAAAATACCAATCAATATCCTCCCTGTTTTTCTGAAACCTTCAGGAACATTGAAACTTCCGCTTACAAGTGAGAGGAGAAGAAAGAATGGAAGCATCCAATAGGGGGTATAGAAAAAGCAGCGCGGGTCATTATATCTGGTTGTAACATATCCTGCAAAGACAAGTGCAGTTGAGACTGCCGCAAATTTTGAAAGCAGACTCTCAGCAAATGTCCTTAAGATAAAATTAGAAAAAACCGGTATAGAAAGAATGAAAAAGATCCATGTACTGCGCCAGAGATGAAGCTGGATAAAGAGCGGAACAGGTACTATCTCAACGAAGAAAGTCCCTAAAAAACATAGAAAAGCCACCCCTGCCAGCATTGATTTTATCGTACTCTTTATCAAGCCTGCAGGGTATGAGCGGAATGCAACGGTAAAACATATAATATAAACAATAAAGTTCCTGTACATCTCAAATCCCCACATCGAAGGATAGATATGTATCCAAAGAACCCATTTCACAACTTTGTACCATTCATCTCCTACAGTAAATCCATTTGCGCCAGTAAGAACTTTCAATATTACAGGCATTGCAGGAATAATGAATGCTGCTGCTCCGTAAAAAAGCCTTTTAAAAGTTAAATCTTCATGCTTCATCTTCAATGGAAGAGCAAAGACAATTGCCGTTCCGACAAAGGAAGCATACATCATCTGAAAGTTGCTCAATATTCCGAGGAGAAATAAAGAGGCGACTACATTGCCCCTCAGGAAAAGCTCTAGAGCCAGGAAGAAAAATGGAAGAGAAAAAGCACTATGATGGACAAAGAAATAATAGATCTGCGGAGCACCGACCACCCATTCACGTATCCCCATGGAAAACAGCAGAACAGACAAATAGCCGGCAATGTTGCTGTCTGCAATAAAAGATGACAACCTGAAGAGAAAAATACAGGCAAGGTAAAGAGTGAAAATGTGAATCAGAAAAAAGAGGATTGGCAGATCAACAAACGCTGAAAGTTTTTCAACGATATTATAAAAAAAACTTATCTCAAACTTGTCTATCGTATTGACAAAGAGATCTCTGGTAAAAAGCTCGCGATTGTTATTGCTGTTCAGCCAGGAAACGAGCAGGTTATAGTCATATCTGTAACCGTTTAAGAGGAGAGAGTTAAGGGCAAGTCCTGCTATGATTAAATACTCTTTAAAACGAGGCTTTTCAGCAGCCACTTAGCTATCCTTTTAAAATTATTTTTACTGCCTCGCCGGCGAGCCTGACAGCATAATTCATCCCGCGGTCTTCAGGATATATTTGTGCCATATTCGCAATAAAAAGATTTTTTGCAGGAGTCTTAATGTCCGGGATCATTTTCGAGTAATTAAGCTTCATTATTGGCTGTGCGAATTCATCCCTGAATACATGGTAATCTATAATCCAGTCCTGAGAAAACTCAGGGTTCATTTCCTTCAGATGATTAATATACTCTTCTAGGAGCTCTTTGTCAGGAATATTATAAAGAGACTCGTCCTTGTACAGATAATTTGATATGTAAAGGATGTTAAGATTATTATAATGGCTTGGATGTATAAAGTTAGTATGTTCAATCACCCCTCCAAAGGGAATCTTGTTATCACTTATGTTTTCCCAATAATTATAAGTAAAAGAACGGTTAAGGATAAGTATCATGCAGACCGTACTTGCATAATCGATATTCCCGATCTTTCTTCTGTAGTCCTCCGGAAACCCGGAATATAAATTCAGAATCTCTGCAGGCGCCACTGTTAAAAGAACCTTATCAGCCTCGTATGTCCCACCTTTCGATGAAATAATCCATTTGCCGTTCTCTCCCTGATCCAATTTTTGAACCGGAGCACCTTTAAATATTTTTCCTCCATTATTTTCTATTTCCTCACCAAGCTTATTAATGAGTAGGCCGAAACTTCCCATGAGATAGCCCAGTCTCTCCCTGTTATCCTTGTCAGACCGTGAATTTCCGCGAAGCTTTATTTTCCCCCATAACCATGTCATTGATATCTTGTCATAGTTTTTACCGAACTTCGCGACAAGAAGCGGTTCCCATATAACCTTACAGACATTCCTGCCGGCATATTTATTCATCCACTCGACTGCTGTGATGTTTTCAAGCTTTTGCCAGTTTGAATAGGATTTTAGGAAAAGCGTAGTTAGCCCGAACCGCAGTTTATCAATAAGAGAAAGCGGTTTGAACTTAAGAAGGTCAACAGGAGTGCCAAAGGAATAAATCTTTTTTCTGAAATAAAGTCCCATCCTGCTTTCAAGCCACTGAAGATTTTCTGAAAGCCCGATATCATTTATAAGAGCAACGGCATCTGTGTCTGAGGTGAATATGTGATGATAATATTTCTCAAGGTAAAAGTCATTTATTTTTACTACTCCGGCTAGTCCGCCAAGTTCAGTGTCCTTCTCAAAAAGAATGATTTTCTCGCCGCTCAAAGAAAGTCTATAGGCTGCCGTAAGGCCGGTAAGGCCGCCTCCTATTATGGCAACTGTCATCTATTTCCACCGCGGGATGTTTCATTGATAAAAACACCGCACTGCACAAGCCCGCACAGATTTTTTTTATCTACAAGCTTCATGGGGATTTTCTCGATGTAAAAAAGGTTAGAATGCGGTGATGTTCTCTTCTGAAAAATTGAAAAAATCTCTCCTATCCTCAAAAGAAAATCAAAGTGCGGCACAGGCGTTGAAACAATAAGCAGGCCGCCTGGCTTTAACATCCTTTTTATCTCTGCTATGCAGTCCACATGTTCAACAATCTCGAGAGCTATGACAGTGTCAAAGCTTGACGAGCTAAATCTGTATGTTTTTATGTCCCCTACAATATCTGCCGGAGGTGCTGAATCAAAACCCACACAATTGTAACCCATACTGCGGAGATAGTTTGTAAGCCACATATTCCCGCACCCGAGGTCAATTATTCTGTCCTCTTTCCTGAGATAAGGGAAAAAGAATTTGAATTTCTGGTTGTTTGCAAATGAAAGCTTCTTTTCCACAACCATCATCCCCTCGTCCTTAATCTTGCCAGAAAAGCCATTCTCATAAGAGAAAAAAATTCCTTTATTTTTGCCCGCCCAAAGTGCGCATACGTAATAGGAGCAGTGAGAAAGAAAACTATTTCACTCGCCCTGATCCAGCGTCTCTTCATAATAAACCATATGAGAGGTTTAAGAAAAGGGAACTTCACATAAAGGGGTGCCATGTTTTTCAATACCTGTGCAAGTTCAGCATATTCAGATTTTATGAGCGGCTTCTTGTGGAACGAGCCTTCTCCTCTTTTTACTTTTTCCATTGTATCAGCATCTACAAGGCCTTTTTCAACACAGTAATTGTATGATTCCGTATTTGGGAAAGGATAATATATATAAGTATAAAGATAATCAGTCTTGAGCTTTCTTACCATTTCAATGGACTCTATCATCTGGCTGTCAGTTTCGTCAGGCATGCAGAATATAAGAGATGTCGTTATCTTTATTCCGAATTCCTGCAGAAGTGCGGCATTCGAATATATGTCTTCATCCTTTATATTTCTGTTCATTATGTTTGTCCTGATAAAGGGGCTTCCTGAATCTATACCTAAGAAAACAGACGTGCAGTTTGCTTTTGCAAGTGCTGAAGCAATCTCCCTGTTAAGTGTTCCCGGTCTTACATGGCAGTAAATTGGCAAGTTCGAAATTTTTCTGTACTTATCGGTGAATTCCTCTATCCAGGCCGTATTGATGGTAAAAAGATCATCCATGGAATAAAGAGATTTTACTTTGTACCTGCCAAGGCATTCCTTTATTTCTTTGATGACGTTATCAACACTCCTTTTACGCACGTACTTTCCAAGCCCGCTGTACTTCTTCTGAAGAAAATGATGACAGCAGTAACTACATGTAAATGGGCATCCCCTGCCGGAAATAAAATAGAGCGTCCCGGTGAAACATCCATACTTATAAAAAAGACTTCTGTCTGCGAAAGGAAGTGAATCAAGGTCTTGTATAAGAGGCCGCACCGGATTTTTTACAACCTCCCCGTTGCGCCTGAACCAAAAATTGCGGGTGTCGAAATAATCTTCTCCTTTCTCCATCTTCCGGACAAGTTCCGGCATGGCCTCATCCCCTTCTCCAATGCAGAGCATGTCAAAATCAGGATTCTCAAGAACATACTCGGGGAGAATAGTAGGGTGGATACCGCCGATTACAGCTGGAATATTAAAATGTTTTTTTATGAGCCTAGCTTTATCACGGGCAAAGGAATAGAGATTTGTAAGACAGCTGAATGCTACAAGATCAGGTTTGAAGGACCTGACTTTTTCAAGGTACCAGTTCTCATTTGTCAGATTCTTCAACAGTGGAATATCTATGAATCCAAGAAAATCACCGAGACCCGGATCAAAGGCAAGCTCAACTTCATGTCCGTCCCTTTTAAGTGCTGCCGAAAGGTATTCGATGCCAAGCAGTTCCTGTCCGGTTGCAAAGAAAAGTATCCTCATACGGTTATTCTTTTCCTGCCGCCAGCTTATGGAGAGAAATAATTCTCAATTTATAGGCAATAAACTTCAAGAATACAGAAGCCATTTCTTTTCTTTTCAATTTTCCGATCGAGGCATAAGAAAAAGGTGTGAAAAACAGATTAATTAATTTTGCCAGAGAACATGATTTGCTTTTTAAGATTAAATCAAAAATGAACCTCAATCCTTTAAACCTCATATAAGACGGCAGCATATTCTTAAGAAGCATTGCCGTGTCCTTGTATTCAGTCTTTATAAGAGGCTCACCATAGAGAGATCCTTTCCCATCCTTTATCAATGCAACAGTTTTTTCATCAAGATAGCCGTTGTCAACTGCGTACTGGAAGAGTTCCGTCCCATAAAACGGATAATAGATTGTGGCATAGGCAAAATCGCTTTCAATCCCTTTTATCATATTGAATGTCTCATACATCTGCCCGGGAGTCTCTCCGGGAAGTCCGAACATGGATGAGCATGAAATCTTTATTCCTGCTTTTTTAACAAGCTTTGCCTGTTCAATAATGACATCATCTGTTACAGGGCGTTTCAATATATCCCTTCTCATTTCATAATTGCCGCAATCAACCCCGAAGAAAACCCCTACACAACCTGCGTCAGCAAGGTCAGCCAGAACTCCTTCATTTAATGTTCCAGGTCTTACATGGCAGTAAAACGGAACATGTATCCTTTTCTTATATTCCCTGCAGAATTCTTTAGTCCAGTCATGGTCAAAAGCAAATGTATCATCCTCTGAATGGATGTGTTTCACATTGTACCTTCTTACACCATATTCAAGTTCTTTCATGATATTATCAACACTGCGTAGCCTGATATACTTTCCTTTTCCCTTGTATATCTCCTTGAATGTGTGCTGACAGCAATAGGTGCACTGGAAAGGACATCCTCTGCCTGCTATAAAATAGAGATTTCCGGCAAAGCAGCCATAAGAATAAAAAATCTCCCTGTCAGGGAAAGGCAGAGAATCCAGATCCTGCAAAAGGGGTCTGATAGGATTTTTTACAATACCGCTCGCAGTTTTCACCCATAGGTTTTCTACGTCATTATAACTCTTTTTATCTTCAATCCTCTGCGCCAAATCTGCTATTGGCTCTTCACCCTCGCCGATACAGACCATATCTATATTCGGATCTGAAAGGACATACTCCGGAGCCGTCGTAGGATGGCCGCCCCCTACAAGAACCGGGACATCACCCAGATGCTCTTTAACCATGCGCGCAGAGTTTCTTACAAAGGGATACATATTGAGAGGACAAGATAATGCGACAAGATCAGGAGCAAAGGATATCATTTCTTCAATGAAGAGGTTATTGGGATTAATCTTTCTCAGAAGCGAAATATCCCAGAATCCCATGTTATCGTCGATGCCGGGATCAAACAGGAGCTTAACAGTATGCCCTTTCGATTTCAGCACTGAAGCGAGGTATTCTACTGCTAATGTTTCCTGTCCCTTTGATATAAAAAGAGTTTTCATTTTTTACCTCTTTCCCGCTACGACAACCATCTGCTTTCCGAAAATATAATGGAGGAAAGGAAGTTTCAGATAAGTTTTTACAAAAAACGGATGTTTCGGATAACGAGACTTTGTGCTGTAAGGAAGAAACTTAGGTTTAAGGTACTCTATCCTGAATCCCATAAACTTCAATATTTCCTCCATACTCTTGTGGCTCAAGGGAATAACATGATCAAAAAAATCCCAGTAGAGCTTATAACAATACCTGATATTGGGCTGAAGAACTATAAGCCTGCCATCCTTTTTCATCATCCGTCTTACTTCCCTTAGCGTAGCCTTAAGCTCATCCCTGTCCCTCATATGCTCCCAGAAGTTGCTTACAAAAACCACATCGATTGATTCATCTTCAATCTCAGTGATGGAAGAACTATTTGAGATAATCACTTTAACGTCACTGTTCGCATATTTCTGAGGGTGAGTGTGCTGATCAACAGCATATTTTTTGCCGCATCTCACATTATTTATAAACTCACAGTAACCTGCTCCAAGGTCAAGAACCACGTCGTCTTTTTTAATGAATTTCTCGAAAAAATCACGGCACAATATTTTCCAGAGATTCTTCCTTTTTTCAATCTCCTCAGGAGTGAAAAGGTCCGCAAATATATTCTCAAACATTATATGTGTTTCATCATCCATAACCGATTCTCCTCTTATTGCGGCCATCCTGATTCACGGTACCACTTTACAGTTTCACAAATTCCTTCTTTCATATCAACAGAAGGCTGAAAACCCGAGACTTTCTTAAACCCCGATGAATCACACACAAGGTAGTCCAATATAATCGACTTCCATTCTGGCGGTACAATGTGCCTCAATGCCTTCGAGCAAAAGGCCGACTTAAGAAGCTTTACAAGCCCTTCATTAATATCCAGAGGTGCCGTACTTAATCCAAGCTCTTTTATAATCTCTTTTATGATATCAGAGATTGAAACAGCATTACTGCTACTTAAAAAAAAAGCTCCATTACGTATATCATCTTTCATTCCGGAAAGATAACATGCTTCGACAATGTCATCTATATATAAAAGGCTAATCTTCGCAGGAAAAGCGATCCTGTAAAGAGGATTAGAGTTTTTTATACCCAGTATCAACCTTGACACGAAATAATTCGGTTTGCTTCCTGGGCCATACACTGGGGGAAGCCTAAAGATTACATAGGGAATGCCTGATTTCTTTATAATTAGCTCCCCCTCATACTTTGATCTGCCATATGCCGTTGAAGGGATGCATTCTGAATCATCATCAAGGGGTACGCTGCAAGTATCATAAGGACTTCTGTCAACAGCCCAAATAGTACTCAGGAAAATTATTTTTTTTACACTCCCTGAATCATTAGCAGCGTCAACAATGTTTTTTGTTCCTATCACATTTGTGCTATATGTCCCCTTTCCTTTCCGCATGCTTGCTTTTGCAGCAAAATGAAATACCGTATCACATCCTTTCATCCCGCGTGCAACAGAATCCTTATCGTTCAAATCAGCACTATAAAAATTCGCTGATTTATTTATTTCATTTACCTTGAATGCATAATCTCCCCTTACAGGACAAATTATCTCCCCCGCAAAACCAGTTTTCACCATGAATTCGAGAAACCTGCTTCCTATAAAACCTCCTGCACCTGTAAGATAAATTTTATTCATTTTATGGAGAAATTTTTGTTATCTTAATTTGATTTTATCATTTTTAAAAGTATGCGCGGAAAATTCTTTAGGTCAAAAATCAGGCTCGCATGTATGGCACATTCGAAGGAGCAAGAGCACTTATCCCTCTTTATTTTGTTTATTACTTCCTTTGAGTCAGATAAACCCATAATCGAAGAAACATCATATCCATATTCCCTGAGATTGCCAAGTTTTGTACCGAGAATCTCGCACGGATAAACATCACCATTAGAGGTTATTATAAGAAGCTTTTCGCCTGCAAGGCATGTTATTTCCCAGCCATTACCCTTTAAATCATCATATACCATCTGGGTATTCAGGTTAAACACTGCCTTAAAAAAACGTGGAATAAACTTCCCTTCATCTTCACTGACATTTTCCATGGAAAGATATTTTATAACTTCACGATACTTTTCAGGAGAAACACTTTTTGTCTCAGCTACCCGCGCATCTCCCCGAATCATGACTAAGGCATGTTTATCAATGTGGGGAAACTCCTTTTTTACAACGTCTATTGTATTCATAATCGAATCACAGTTAAGAGCTGAAAGCACAGAGCTCACTTCGACCCCAAGATTCCTGAATTTCTTTTTAAGCGGGACAAGAGCATTATATGTCTCGACCAGTTTTTCATAGTTTCCTGGCACACCTCTGATCCTGTCATGTTCTTCTCCTATCGCATCAAGGGAAAGCCCTATTCTCAGATAATTGAGTGAACAGGTTTTAAGTATGGCTTCTACCTTTGCGGCAACCCGCTCAGGAAGCAGGGCGTTAGTCGGTATGGTAATATGCTGTACTGAACTGTAACGGTTAAATATACTGCATATCTGGTCTATATCATTACGAAGAAATGGTTCTCCTCCTCCAAGAGTAAGCTGTAAAAGCCTCCCGTAATTTCGTGAAATCTTCTCTATCTCATCTAATGTCAAATCCTCTTTTGAAGGATGTTCTCCGATTTTTTCCCAGTTAAAACAGGTAAGACACCTCGAATTGCATCCTGATGTAATCTGGAATATCAGATATGGAGGGCTTTTGCTCCACCAGTAACTTCTTGCGACGTTAACCCAGTTAGAAATTGCCATTATGATTTTTATTTCGGACTAATGGAAAAAAGGCTTCTAATCCTGTACTTCAAAATGAGCAGTATCATTCTCATCCCGAGGGAGAAAGCGACAAATTTGTTACCTGTCACTGAAGATACACCTACTCTCGGTGCATATTTTACAGGGATTTCCATAAAACTTATTCTGTTTGTTATCACAAGGCACATAAGCTCAGGTCCAAAGTGGGATGCGCCTATAGTAAACTGGGATTTAATTTTATCATATGCGTTGCGCGAAAGAAGACGCATTGTACATCCCACATCCGTAAGTGCGCTGGTAAGGAAAAGAGCCTCCATCAGCTTTGCAACCGCCCAGTTGCCTATCCTCAGAAAAAAACCCATATTGGCGCCTTCAAGTATGAGCTTTGAAGTGGTCCTTGTGCCGAAAACAACATCAAAATCCTCGGAATATGCAAGGAGCTTTATAATATCATGTCCGAAAAATGTTCCGTCAGGCTCGCATATCACCAAGAGGTCGCCTTTAGCTTCAGCAAGTCCGCGCTGCGTTGCAAAACCGTACCCCTGTTTTGTTTCAAATATCTGCAGCGCAGCAGTCTGCGCCACTTCCTTGTCTGTGCCGGGAGCTGCATTGTTGTTAATAACTAGGACTTCATCCACATAGCCGGTGTCAAAAAAATCGTTGATCACCATCCTTATGGAATCCTTCTCATTATATGTGGGAAGAATAACTGAAACACGCTTACCCTTGTACAATCAAAGACTCCTTAAATAAAAAAGCATGTGGACTATTCGTCACACACAAGGTTCAGGTTAATAAGGAGAACATATATTCCTAAAATAGAATATCAATATAAGAGAGTCAAGGAATACAACGGGTTAACTTTTCAGAAAAAAAGTTACAGAAAAACAATTGTTGACACTATAATGCTGTTTATTGTAATTGAATATCAATCCATTTTGCAAACAATATACCTTTATTGCGTTTATGCAAAATTTATTTACTAAACTACACAGCAACTACATTGCCAAGCTTACTACTGTTTCAGTAAAAGCCTCATACAAGGTTCCGTTTGTCAAGCGTCTCCCCCTGACAAAAATAAATATCACCATCGGGAAGATACTTTACAGGCTGGTCACTATTTTTTTAAGAGACAGACAAAGGACCATAACCCGCAACGATATTAAATACCATATAGACTTAACTGAAGGAATAGATCTGTCTCTGTTCGTTTTTGGTAAATTCCAGGAACACACTTATAACAACAGAGTTCTTCAGCTTCCGGACAACTCAACAGTGCTGGATATCGGTGCCAATTGCGGAATAATGTCATTGCACTATGCAAAATTGGCCGGCTTAGGAAGGGTATATTCATTTGAGCCGACACATTATGCATTCTCAAAACTGAAAAAAAATCTGACACTCAACCCTAAGCTTTCAAAACGTATAATCCCTGTTCAATCTTTTGTTTCATCAATGAGATCTGATGCCCCTGTAATCAAAGCTTATGCGAGCTGGAAAGTTGACAACAGCGGAAACGGCGACAGACATCCCGTACACTGGGGAATAGAAAAGCCTTCAGATGGAGTAAAAGCTGTCACTATCGATGATTTCTGCAAAGAGCAAAATATCCGATCAATTGATTTTATAAAGATTGATACTGACGGGCATGAAATGGAAGTTCTAAAAGGCTCGCGAAAGATAATCTCCAAATGCAGACCGACAATACTCTTTGAGCTTGGAGTGTTCATGATGGAAGAAAGAGAGCTTAATTTCTTTTCATATTATGATTTTTTCCGCTCGCTGGATTACAGACTGTTTAACAACACGAAAACAAAAGAGATAACTATTCATAATCATTTTAAATACATCCCGCTGAAAGGCGGAACAGATATTCTCGCAATCCCTAATGAGAAAGCACAGTAGAATCAAGAAATTTCTAATACCCGTTATAAATTGTAACATCCGCAGGGGGATTAATAAGCCTTACAAACCCGACAGGGTCGTCCAAATAACGTGTTTCTTTCATTTCTACAGGCGGATCTGTTTTTAATGTCTTAATCCAATGATATGATATTACAACCTCGCCTGCATCCGGCTTTAGATTTGAAAGTTTAAGATTATTTATTGAAGCGTCAATTTCTCCAGAACCTTTCAGGAAATAATCCCCCTGCCTTTTAACTTCATAAAGCCTGAAAATGCCGTTCTGTGTCTTTTTTCCAATATAATCGGGAAAAGATTCAACGAGCCGAACAGCAGCAGGAGACCAACATATAATCCATTTTATATTATAGAGGTCGCAATACTCCCCGATTTTTCCTCTGTCATACCATTCAAATTTCTCATGAAAAAGAAATCCATCGTAAAAACTTACAAAACTGTCCTTCATTGGATCCGTTGAATATTCACTGCCTACAAACTCACGGCCAGTATAATCCGGGAAAAGCACTGCAAAATGTCCGCCAAAATACATATGTCCGCTTTCCCAATCCGAGTTTTCACAGAGGATGCGCCCTTTCGCCGTTGTGTTATTTTTGATCATCTCAACCAGCGGTTTAATGCCAGATGGCTCTTCAGTGGCAAGACGGAAATCCTTACGAACATAAAAATGATAATAGGGAGTAAAAAGAAAAACTGTCAGAAGTATTAATGAAACAATCCATGTCATGTTTTTAACAACTTTACCTTTCCCTTTATTAATGAGCTCGTAAAATGAAATTAAACCTACCGCAGCAGGAAGGGAAAGGAATACGTTCATTGTTATGATAAAGCGCAGAGGAGTGAGGCGTTTTGTAAATTCCTTGAACGAGCCATAGAACCCAAGAAGAAAAAAACAGGCGAATGCTCCTGCAAGGCAGAAGAGAATACTTTTTTTCCCGGTTTTAAACCATTCGCGGAAACCGTAAAAAGTTAATAGAACAAGTAGCAGATCAAACAATGTGTTCTTTTTAAAAGGGATGCCGGCATAGTCATTAAAAATTGAATATTGGAAAATATAAGTTTTAACCGGTTCCCATGGACTGGTTGTAAAATATGGGTCCCATGGGAAGAAATTGGTTCTAAGATCAAAGAAAAGAAGAAGAGGATGATAGATAGGATAAGTCATTAAGAGTATTACACCAAAAGATACAAATAATGATAAGGTGAGCTCCTTTGATGAAGAAAGATTAATCCTTGAAAGCAACAGAAAAAAAACAGGAATAGCAACTGCAACGGCAGCAAGAATATGTATCCAGAAAGTCACGATACAGATTACCGTGAAATAAAAAAGTCTCCTGATCTCCCTTTTTTCAAAATATGAATGGAGAATCGAAGCAGCAAACAATGACAGATAAGAAGCAAATACGAATGAAACAGTACCCCATTTAATGAAATCAACACATATTGACGTCTGAAGATAAAGCGTTCCAAGCACAGTAGCTGCAAGAGATTCCCTTTCATCACAGCCGAAATTCTTTGCGCTGTAATAGAGCGCAACAGGGATTAGCAGAACTGATATTACGAAGAACAGCTTAAACCCCGCTTCATATGAAATCAGTCCTGACAATAGTCTTGCAAATATCCCCCATGCCTTGCTGTCGATTGAGAGAAGTGTAAGCGTTACAGTCCCGGCGCGGAAAAAGGGAAGATATCCCCATATCGTGCTAAAACCCTGAGTGTCTATAATCCTATTCTGAATAAGGGTGCCGCCGTAATGTATTATAAAATCGTCGGAATATATGAGGGTCTTTGAGAACCACTCTTTGAATGGAAGATAAGCTGTCACAAAAAAGAACTGCTGAAGGATGATAATGCCAAGAGCAATTCTGTTTCTGATTGACGTCACTTTTGGGCCTCTAATCCTAGAAGTGCCTGGCTCAGACCTACAAATGCACCTGTACATATGACTATAGTCAGAAAATAATGAACTGCCAGCGCGTAGATGAGAAAGAATAAACCGCCGTCTTTGAACAGGAATCTGTAAAATCCGGCATCCAGAAGAACAAATAAGATAAATGAAACCACGGCAGGAATAAGGAATATTGATGATATGGCGGCAAGAACAAGGAAAAGAAAACTCAATCCTGCAAATATAGCAGCATATGATCTTTCAGCAGTGACATAATTTTTTTCAAACTTTTTTCTTTTCCAGAAAAGATGCATCCAGAGCCTCGTCCTCTTGAAAAGTTTTTTTACGAGATTTGTAAACCGTGAAGAGTGTTCAAAATGATAAAACCTTATCTGCTTATCAACCACCATCTTGTGCCCTCTGCTGACTATCCTGTGACCGATTTCAAAATCCTCTATATCCGCCTTTACGCCGAATTTTCTTTCAAATCCACCGACTTCAAAAAAAACATCCTTTCTTATAGCACCTGCAGTAAGGATAAAAATGCTAACATCATCGCATGCTGAATAATGCCAGTATGCAACCTGCCTGTCTCTGTATCGTGAGAAAAAACTCAGTTTATTCGGATTTACGTCAAATACACCGCTTACGCACGCTATATCAGGATTTTTTCTGAAAACTGATACCAGCCTCTCAATCCCCCCATTTTCAACGACAGCGTCTGAATCGACAAACATTATTATATCGCTCTTCGCATTCTCTGCTCCGATGTTTCTCGCTAGAGAAGGTCCGCTTTTTTCTTCAAGCTTTATGAGTCTGCACGGGAATTGCTTCACTATCTCAATGGTGTTGTCAGTGGAAAGGTCATCAACTATTATGACTTCAAAATCAACTCCCGTAGTTTCGTAAATCGCCTTAAGGCAGTCTTCTATGGAAAAAGACGCGTTATATGTAGGTATTACAATGGAAATTTCCGTCATGATTTATTTTCCTGTTTCATGGGTTGTTTCTTCATACTCTAAAGCTTTTCTGTACACCTGCATAATTATGGAGCCCGATTCATAAAAGTTTCTGTAAATTTTTAAATTACCCATACTCTCTCTTTTATTTCCATCTCCAAAAGTTATCGAGTTTATTCCCTCATTCAGTGGAGCAGTAAATTTCAATTCCGGAGAAAACTCATCTTTTGTGCCGTCAATAAAAAGTAAAATTCTTCCCCCTTCTTGTGCTGATATATTTTTCCATGTAAGAAGTATATGGTGTGGAATATTGTCAGATAACCGGCTAACATCATAGTATACAAACCTATCCGATTCACTGCTTACACCAACTCTGAGGAATGAACCTCTGTAAACTTTCCCTTCATTTGTATCAAGTGCCTCCCCAACCTTGTCAACATTTATAACAGAGGATTTGCCGGCATTTAAGGAAAACACCTTCACTTTATCGCTCTTATTCCATTCCCAGGCTGGTTTGAACCAGAACTCCACTGTTCCCTCTTTGCCATGTCCATCAGGCGTTAATTGGATTTCTGTTCCATTCCATTTCTCCTCTTTCATCTGGATTTTACCACCTGACAAATAACGCAGAATATTCCCATCGCGAACTTCAGCAGTTAGTCCTGAAGGAGGATAGACACTTATATTAAGCGTCCTGCTTACACCTGCATTAATATATCCGAGGCTTTTAAGTTTATCTTCCTCTTCTCTTGTAAGACGTGTCTTTGCTGGTGCAGGATTGTTCATTGCCATTACCCAGTCCAGAAGCCCATTCTTCATTTCTTTGGCTTTTTCTTTCTCTTCATAATAAATATTATTTTTTTCTTCCGGGTCCTTATTGATATCGAAGAGCATTGGAGTATCAAGCACTGGTAACGACATTATCAGCTTCAAATTTCCAGATATCAGACTTTTATAGTTGTGCACCTCGCTATGGGCAATTGGTTTTACTATGGCATTATTTTCTGAAATCCCTGAAATCCCTAAAATTAATGAACGGAGGCTTTTCCCCTCAAGCTTGATATTGGATTTCACTCCCAGCAGGTCAAGAAGAGTAGGCATCACATCAACATGCTCTACTATTCCGTTTATACGAGCTCCGTGTGTGTATTTCATATCTGCCGGTAGTTTTATAATGAGAGGCACATGGATCTCTTCCTGGTAAAGGCTTTCGCCGTGTTCTATAAGATGATGTTCTCCCAGCATCTCTCCATGGTCTGATGTAAATATTATGAGAGTCTTGTCATAAACCCCTTCCTCTTTTAGCTTGGAGATTACTTCTCCAATAAAACGATCCAGATAGCTTATTTCTCCGGCATAGAGGCTCCTCATTCTGTTTGTATCAGCTTCTGAAATGTCCTCTTTTTTCTTATTATACGTATCCTTTATCCATTCATGAGAGCGGTCAAAAGTACCTTTCACTTTTTTATTTAAAATCTTCTCATAATCATCAGTAAAAGGAATATGCGGAAGATATGGATAGTGAGGCTCAAAATAATGGAGCCACAGGAAAAATTTTCCATTTTTCTTTTTTTCAATCCACCTAAGACTGTCAGCATGGAATTCTGTTACTGGTCTTTGAAAATCAGAATCAAGTTTTTCGTCAAATGTGTCAAAACCCTGCTGGAAGCCAAATTTAGAGCTTACAAGAAAAGTGCTTATAAAAGCACCTGTGGTAAAGTTGTCCTGCTTTAAAACTTCAGCAAGTGTGGTTTCTTTTTCAGAAAGAGGATTGTTGTAGCTCAAACAGCCATGCTGAATAGGATATCTGGATGTCATAAGAGATGCATGTGAAGGGAGCGTCCATGATGCCTGGGAAATTGCATTTTCAAACAGAATCCCGTCTTTTGCAATCGAATCAATTGAAGGCGTTTTAATCCATCTATTCCCGTAACATGAGATGTAATCTGACCTCAGGGTATCAGCTACAATAAGGACTATATTGTAATCTTTTTCTGCATTGATGTTTTTTTTTCCGCATCCGCCTGCAGATACGAGAATAACAGCAATAAATAAAATAAATAAACAACGCTTCATTTTCAGTACTCTATCCTCAGATTAAAATACCTGTAATAGCTTGGAATAGTTATATCAAAAGTTTCATCTATTCTTTCTCTCATGCCGGAAAGAAACTCCTCCCTTTGTTTTTCGTCCATCCTGGAAATAATGTCATCTGATTTCTGCCTGTTCCACCAGAGAAGATAGCCTGCTCCCCGGCCTATGCCCCGGTAGAAATACGGGTTGTCTGCAACCACAGCAGTTCCAGGAAGTGATTTAATATCTCCAACCTTATCCCAGTTTTCCCAAAAAAAAGCCTCTCCTGCCGAACTAATAAATTTCTCACTGTATTCATCAGGTAGAGATAATGCTGTTTTAAGAACTTTGCTAAAATCATGCTTAAAATAAGGACCGCTTGTTTCAGCTATACCATCAATAAGATATCGCCTGTAAAGCGGGTCCGTCTTTTCCAACCACGAATTAAACGTCGCAGTCGACTCAAAGCCGATAAAAGACATGTCTCTTCCAATAGCACAATAAATAAAACCCGCAGTAACTGGATTAACATCTTCCGTTACACTACTCCAGAAATCAGCATTTGAAAAGTGGGGGTTATGGATGTGAAGATCCTCAAAAGAAGCATCATATCTTTGATGCACCCTATCAAGAAATTTTATTGAAGCCTTAATTTTACTTTCTGTTTTAAAATTGCAGGAATAGGATGAAATCTTCCCTATTTCCCTTTTGATAACCGGCAATAAATAAGACGGAACAGTTTTAAAAATATCATCAATCTCAATTTTTTTATTCCCTGCTTTTATATCAAGAGTATCCACATCTATTTTAGCTCGTTCGAAAAGACCATTTGAATAACCCTGAATAAGCCATTTTTTCTCAGTATCAGAAGATTCTTGCATCAGAGGAATTATTCCCTTAAGTCCATCATCTTTATTCCCCATTGCTATACCGGCTCCCCTGAATGCAGCAACTTTGTAGCCCTCATCTATATCCGACAGCTTCCTGTAAACATCCGGCAAATTGTTACCGTACACCTCAGTGATTTTTTTGCCAAGAACCATATAGTCAGAACCGGTATAAAGACTTCCTTTGAACCATTCTCTCTCTATAGCAAGCTTGTAATAAGAGTTTCCTGTTAAGCCAAGTATAAGCAATATAATAAAATAACCAGACCATACTCGTATAGTTTTCTTTTTTTCACTTAACAAAAAACATATAAAGAGAGCCATAAAGAAAAAGGCAAAAGGAAACAATGGGACAAAATACCGGTAAGAAAGATAATAATATGTATCAAAAGGATTATAAAACATAGCATCAAAAAACTTCTTTTTAGGCACTTTAAAGCCCGATGCAATGAATATGGCTGAAAATACTAAAGGGAAAAAAGCAAGAACCATTTTACCATCAAGAAACCCATTATCCTCTTTATCAGAACGTCTAAATGAGAATAAACATATAAAAAGATTTTTGACATCCCTGCGGTACCGGAAAAAGAAATAAACAACAGCACCCATAACAACAGCGTAATAGAGAAAGCTGTCAATGTTGCTCCAGCCGATCCCTTCAAATCCGAAGGAAAGGGACATCCCCGTAGTAAGATATCTTATTGTTTTTGCCCAGATGGACTCATCCGCCTCTGCAAGGTATATTGGAGTCCCATGGAAGTTAAGGCTCATTGCCCCGTATTTGATGGTGTTATAAAGCCATGGCAAAAACCCGGCACAGAACGACAATGCGTAGGCTGCAAAGGCTTTTCTTGCAAAAAAAAGACGGTCTTTGAGAAACCAGAAAAAAAGACATAGAACAACCGTCGCAATAAAGGTTAAAACAAAGTAAGTGGCAAAACCACTGATGACTCCGGCCAAAATAATAAATAAAAGGTCAGGATTCCTGTCTCCGTTTTTTTCATATAAACCCACTGTCATCAGATAAATCACTACAATAGTGAACAGGCAGCTTTCATAATGGTTCCCAAGGGCAAGAACAGAATACTTGATAGCATTTGGAGGCGCAAAAATAAAAAAAAGAGAGAATAATAATGCACATTGTTCACCAGCAATCCTTCTTACAAAGAAATACCAGAACGAGAACAAAAGTACGGTCACAGCAAGAGCAAGATATTTTAACGACATATATGATTCGCCGAAGAGCAGGTAAAAAGGAGCAGCAAGAACTCCCATTATCATCGCACCTGGGGCATAGGGCTGATGCTGATAAAAGAAGAGAGGCATCTTGAGTCCGCGAATCATTTCAATTGCTATGGTGCCGTTATATCGCTCCTCATCCTGGATAAAGATATCGAAGTTAGCAAGAAGCAGGAAAACCCTGTGAACAAGGAGAAGAATTAAAAAAAAGAAAAAAGTTGTATTCTTTTTGATCATTTGTATTCCTTTATGAACAAACAGCAATCATCAGTCTTCTCTCTCCAAGTTAGAAAAATGAATCTAATCAGCGGCATATAATTAAACAGAATAACAAAAAAAATTACTACAGGCAAAGAAAAGAGAAAATTTTCAAAGATGTAAAGCAATTGAAATGGGTTGAAAGTATGACGTATGATAATATATAGTTAGCTTTGCATAAGCAAATACGATTATTGAGGGTGCGATTATGACATTATATAAATCAAGAAAATGTTTACCGGTATATATGGCCTTTGTTTTACTTTTGCTTCCATGTCTGGGATGCATGAGAAAACCGGTCGAAAAAAACACTAATCTCAATATCATTCTCATAACCATAGATGCAGCAAGGGCTGATCATATAGGGGCTTATGGATACAGGAGGGAAACTTCACCTAACGTGGACAGGATCGCAAAGAATGGCGTGCTTTTTGAAAACTGTTACTCCCATGCGTCATGGACATTGCCGTCAATGATATCAATGTTCACTTCTATTCTTCCCGTTATACATGGAAATGTGCGTGCCCAGATTGAAAGCAAGAAAATAATCTACCAGGAAGTTTTAAGCGATGACTTTGAAACACTCCCGGAATTCATGAAATCCGCTGGATACACAACTGCAGGGTTTTCAACAAACGGGCATTTAATTCGTAAAGAGGGGTTTGCGCAGGGTTTTGATTATTATGATGAAGAATGCCTTTGGGAAAATGCGGAATGTGTAAATGAAAAAGCAATAAGCTGGTTAGAAAACAATCATGACAAGAAATTCTTTATGTGGGTTCATTACATAGATGCCCATGCCGATCACCAGCCCGGGATAAAAGGAAGGTACAATCCGCCGGAAAAATACAAAGAAATGTTCAAAGTAGAGGGCGATCCCATGGGGAAGGAAGTATCAGAAGCTCTCTATGACGGAGAAATAAGGCACTGCGACGATGTATTCGGTGAATTATTAAAGGAATTCGAAAAATACGGGATACTCGAAAATTCAGTTATTGTTATAACAAGTGATCATGGCGAATCATTCATGGAACACGGGAAATGGTATCATGCTGACAATGTTTACAGAGAACTGATACATGTCCCATTTATAATTTCATATCCCCCGCTCTTTGAAAAGGGAAAGAAGATTGATACCGTTGTAAGTCACATAGACCTTCTCCCCACACTTCTTGAAATTGCAGGAATAAATCCAGCGTCTCGGATTGAAGGCAAAAGCCTTGTCCCCTTACTTGAAGGAAAAGGCAATAAATGGGAAGACAAAAGTGTTTATTGCGAAACCAGAAAATATGATGGTCTTGATCTCAGGACTATTATCCTTGATAATTACCAATATATTCTTAACTATAAAGACGGCATGGAAGAACTTTACAACATGGCAGATGACCCATTAGAAACAAAAAACCTCATTAATGAAAAGAAAATATTATCAGCAGAAATGCGCAAAATACTTGAACATGAAGTAAGTACAAAAGAAAAACTGGCAAAAAAACCACTCCTTGTTGAAGAAATGGAAAAGGAAAGGATAGAGAAGCTCAGATTACTTGGATACATTAAATAAGGGTAAGCCTTCTTGATATCAATCGACTCTCTGCTCCTTGCAATCGGCACAGTATCCTGTCTCAATTTCATTCCTCAGAAATTAAAGTTTGTAACACAGCCTTTCATGCTTTTTTTAGCCGGCTGCTATATTCTGACAGATATAATTCCTGCAATCGTCACATCTCAAAAAGCTATTTCTGAAAGGTCTGTTTATCGTGCAAAACTTGTAATCATTGCCGCTTTGATTTTATCAGTCCTTATAATACCAACACTTTACAGCACCTATGAACGGCATATCTTAGGTGTAAAGTCCTATGCCCACGACGGAGGGGTAATACATACCAAAGAAGCCATGAAAATGTTTATTGAGGGAAAGAACCCATATACATCAGATTACCGCGGCACGGAGCTTGAAGAACAATATTTATATGAAAACCATCCTTTCGGGCTCCGTACTATAATTTACCATTATCCCTATCTTCCGCTCTCATTCCTGCTGCCGATTCCATTTTACTATATTTCTATTAATACCCTTGGCTGGTTTGATATGAGGTTTATTTATCTCGTTGCATTTCTTTTATCACTTTGGCTGGCATTATCATTTTCAAAGAGATACACAAACCGTCTTCTGATAATCATAGCAATAGGATTAAACCCCGTCTTCTCTCAATACATTATCCCTGGACGGAATGACATATTGGTATTCTTCTTCCTTCTATGCATCATTTATTTTCTTCGCAGAAACAAAATCCAGACTGCGTCACTTTTTTTTGGACTTGCATTTACCGTCAAGCCAACCTCGTGGCTTCTTTTACCTTTTTTCATTCATTACATTTACCTCAGGAACGGAGGAACCAGCTTCAGCCAGAAAGTGTTAGGAACTTTTAAAAAGATACTCCCCTTTGTAATTTTAGTGCTTGTAATAATTGGTCCATACCTTCTATGGGATTTACATTCATTAAAAGAAGATGTTTTTGATTTCAATTTAGGAAAGATACAGGGTTCAAGCTATCCGCTTGGAGGAAGCCCGGGATTCGGTTTTGCACAATTATTTGTTTTTGCGGGATACGGTGAACAGGATTATATTCCTTTCTGGATATTCCAGCTTATTTTCTGTACTCCGCTTTTTCTAATATTCATAGCATTACAGCGCAGGCAGAACACAGTAAAAGCTATGGTCATTTTCTATACCGTACTGCTTTTTTTCTTTCTTTATTTTTCAAGATTTTTCCACAACAATTATATAGGTTTCACATTAACACTTCTCTGCATAGGGGCGCTGATGGATGAAGAGAACACAAAAGTATAGACCAGCAATCATCCCAGGCAATATCTAATCAGACCAGGGAATATGCAATCAAACATTGATAAAGATAGGAACCTGACTTTCCATGTAATCGTAATTCTAATTGTATCATTCATATTAAAACTCATACTTCTGCTCAGGTTTTCAAATATACCGTTCGTGAACGATGAACTCTTCTATAAGACTCTTGCAGAGGGGCTTTCATCAGGAAACGGAGTTGGGATTCAAAAAGATGTCCTCTGGAACGGGCTTCTCTGGCCTCCAGGCTACATATCCTTTCTTGCAGCGCATATATCTTTATTCAACAACTGGGTGGTTGCAGCTAAACTTTCCCAGATAGTTTTAAGCACTCTGTCAGCATATGTTATATACCTTATTGGGAAAAAATATTTTTCGGAGAAAACCGGGGCAATAGCCTGCGCAATTGTTTCCTTTAATCCTACTCTTATTGCCTTCACTCATTATTTCTGGAATGAGACGCTCTATATATTCCTTTTCTACCTGTTCATTTACTGCATTTTAAGAACGACAGAGGAGGAATCAATCCGGTGGCCAATAATCTCCGGAATCATGCTTGCTGCAACAGCTTATATCAAACCCCTCTCCCTTTATTTCTATCCGGTCATAATGCTCTGGATGTATTTTTCTGCCGGGCTCAGAAAAAAGAAACAGATGAGGAACATTTGCCTGCCCCTTATAACGGCTCTTCTTCTAATTTCTCCATGGACTATCAGAAACTATATCGTATACGACAGGTTCTGTTTGGTTGACGCCAATCTGGGAGTGAACCTAATAAGCGGTAACACGCCCGGAGGTCCGGCTAATTACGATTACAACATGTGGAGAAGTTACAAGACCTATGAAAACCCCGATATGTCAATGAATGTCATAGACAGGGACAAAGAAAGAACTGCGATTGCATTAAAATGTATCGCTGATGCACCTTTGGATTTTCTAAAAAAAATACCGACCAAAATATGTGATCTTTTCTCTCCGACCTCATTTCTTGTGCGCCACATCAAGTTAAAACTTTACGGCAATCCCGAAAGCTCAATCGCCAAAATAACCATCTGGACCGATGTTTTGTCCTACATGGCGATAGTCCTTCTCGGCATTGCAGGATTGGTAATCGGAACCGAGAGAGCAAATTCTTCTCATATCAGGATCCTTTTCCTGTGCCTGTTTTTCTATACAATAACAATCCACACAATTACATTCGGAATGTCAAGGTTCAGGCTGGGGCTAATGCCTTTTGTTATGCTCTATGCAGCTGATGCTCTCTGTACCGGAATACCCGCTCTAACTAAAATAAAACGTACTGCACTGCTATTTGCTTCCATTTCTGTAATTATTTTTATTATCATGTGGATGAAAAGAATCGGTTCGGTTTTTCTCTAAACACAAGAAGGGACATGACATGAAGGGAAAGATGGATAAAGAGAAGCTTGAAAAGGAGATAATAGAATTCCTGAATGAGAATAGTTCGAGGAAAGGAACTCTTGATGTGGGATGCGGACTTGCACATGGAAGCGCATGCGCACTTGCCACATGCAGGAATAATAAACCGAGAAACACTCCGGTTGATTTCTTCAGCGAAGGGCTTGTTCTGTGGATAGGTGCTGAACCAGGGGAAAAAGTAGTTAACATCAAAGAGAACCCCTCTGTGTCAGTCACGGTTTATAAATCAGTGGGAGACCACAGCGCGACAAACAAGAGCATGCAGTATTTCGGGAATGCGGCCCTTATCACAAAAAAGAACAATGAAAAGCTTTACCTTGAAAAATTCCGCGAGTTTGGCATGTACGATTCAATGGGAAAGATGGTAGATGACAGGATAAAGAGAGGAGAGCTTCCTGAATCTGAGAGAGAAACTTTTTTTGAAAAGGTCCTTAATGCCTTCAGTCTCATAAGAATAGAACCTGAAAAGATAATTTATCTCTATCTTGAACCGGAAAAAAGCGCGGTAAAATATACATGGACTAAGAAAGAGTAACTGTAAATTGTAATTTCAATCGCTTATTATTGTTTGCTTTTCCTGATTTGAATTGGTATTGTCTATTCATACTTCTCGAATTCCTTCGCGCATTGAAGAAATCTGATAACTAGCCTTCTACAACGGATTAAATTGTGACAGAAAAGTTAAAAAATATATTATGTATTTATCCATACAAGAAAGAGCTTTCTTCTGCCGGGTTCATGCCTCCCATAGGTCTTGAAAGCATAGCCAGGACTGCAAGCGAATTTTCAGAGAAGATAAAAATTGTGGATATGCGATTTGAGAATGGGAACCTCAGCCGTTTTATGAACCCCCTCCCTGATGCTGTTTTAATCAGCGTCAACTGGTACTACGAGAAAAAAAAGGTGAAAGAGCTTATACGCTCAATCCCTCCAGGCATACTTACCATAGTTGGCGGACGTGAAGCCACGGAAACCACAGAAACCCTCTTACAGGAATGCCCCAATATTGATATCATTGTCAGAGGAGAAGGAGAGAAAACAATAAGGGAAATCCTCCAGAACACCCCTTTACACGAAATAAAGGGAATTTCATACAACTGCGATGGAAAAGTCATTCATAACCCCATGAGGGGTATGGATGATCTAAGCCATTTTTATAAGATAGGCAGAAATTTAAGAGATTATAAATATCAGTTTAAAATCAGCGGCATTAATTTCGGATATACAGTTGATGGCGTCTTTTCATCAAGAGGATGCCCGTATAACTGCAAGTTTTGTACTTTCAATTTTACACCCGATGGAGAAAAGATAAAATGGAGAGGCCGTGAGCCTGAAGATGTTGTTGAGGAAATAAAAGAGATCGACGCGGATTTCATAATTTTCCTCGATGAGAACTTCACCCATGATGTAAAAAGAGTTGAGCGGATATGCGACCTCATCATTGAGCAGAAAATTAAAAAAGTATTTGTTTCCAATGCAAGGATAGAAATCTACCGACATCCTGAGGTACTCGCCAAAATGGAAAAAGCAGGATTCAGATTTCTTACGCTTGGTATCGAATCATCACAGGATCATGTTCTAAAGCAGATGAGAAAGGGATTTACAACTGATGATTTGAGAAAGGGATTTGCGGTTCTCCGGAAATTCAATATATTTTCTCACGCCTATTTCATAATAGGCAGCCCCAATGAGACAAAGGAAGAAATGCTCAATATTGCCGGCTTTGCCCGCGAGGTCGGCATTGGCTCCATAGGTGTCAGCAACCTGAGGTGCGCCCCGACCTCTCCCATGTATGCCGAGATAAAAGGTCTCCGCGGCTATCATATTGACAAAAAGGAGAGAGTTTATTCAGATAAATATTCTGTAAGTGATATTAAAGAAATCAGAAAAACAATTTATGGAAAGTTCTACACTGCTTCAACGTTATGGAAGATTTTCGCATTCTTTGTTTCCAATGGTCTGTTGACCCCAAAACTGCTCTTCAACGTCGCAAGGACTTCCATAAATCCCTTTGTTTTAGGACGCCAGAATAAAAAGAAAAATGATGTCAAAAAAGCACGGAAAATATTGAAACAGCAGTCAAAGATTAATAAATAATCATCATTCCTTTACTATCTTCAGGAATTCCTTAAACAGCGGGTCCGAGGCATCCTGCATCAACTCATACATTACAGCCTCGGTAGTCGTAATAACTATCCCTTCACGCCGCATTCTCTCAATTGCAATCTGCATATCGAATCTATCCCTTGAGCTTATGGCATCGGCGGCAAGATAAACATCAAAGCCTTTATTTTTAAGCCCTATTGCAGTCTGGGCTACGCAGATGTGGGCTTCAATACCTGATATTATTAATTTTTGTTTGCCGCTTTTTTTAAGTGCATCATTAAATCCGCTGTCCCCGCAGCAGCCAAAGGATGTTTTTTCAATTTTAACCGCACTGTTTATAAGGTTAGCTATTGCAGGGATTGTTTTTCCCAACCCCTTTGGATAATGCTCGGTCAAAATCATAGGAAGTTTTAAAAGCCCGGCAGTCTTTGCGAGCATCTCTATTTTTCTCTGGAGGTTCAACTGGTCAAGGACATAGGGGAAAAGCTTTTCCTGCACGTCTATTATAATTAGAGCAGAATCATCTCTGCCAAGAAAATTATTCTCAGGCATATTATCTCCTGTCGTCTTTAATGGCAATCATAAGTCCAGTATATGGGCTTTTAATGGCATCCTGAGCAGCTTTGTCAAAAAAGTAATAATGGGAATAAAACTTATCAAGTTCTTTTTTAACATCAGAAAAGAGAATTCGTTTCGCTCCTATCTTGCTGAAAACCTTGTCATAGCCGAAAACCTGATCTGTATTGCAAAGCCAGTCTCCCATTACCAGTATATCCGCTACTTCGGCAATATTCCTGATTACAGCCGGACTAGTATAAGTAACCGTGTAGCGCTCGTAACAGACAACCGGTGATTTAAGAAATGATTTGATATCTTGAGATGGTTTATTTGATATATCCCATATAACTGATTTTATATTTTCGAATCCGCTTTCCTTCATTATATTTTCCGGCTGTTCAAGAACTATAGGTTTGTTGTCAGTAAGAAGAAGGGGATAAAAATTATCGTTCTTCTTCATGAGGTTCACCATTTTTCTCGTGAGGTTGCCGCTCCCTGCCCCGATTTCAATCATGCTCCCGGCACCGATAAGTTTTGCAAGCCTGAATGCTATTTCAACTACAGTATCACCAAAATACGTATAGAAGGGACTTTGTGAAAATTCTGAAAACATCTTCCTTACGCCAGGATTGTTCCAGTCGAATTCGCCGGCAGCTTCCATCTTAAGGATCATCTTCATCATCTTCATCTCAGTGTGAAAGGCTTTTGGTATCTCAGATTCGCTTACATCTTCACCCTGATAAACCCTTTCTGAGGCATTGCCCCATACTTCCCAGTTTTCAAAATAGCTCTTTATAAAATCAGTGTAACCTTTTTCTACTCCTGCCAGCTCAGATTTAACTTTGTTCAGATCCATAAAATCATCCTTTTAACTTAAAATTATTTTTCTTATGGAATCAATCTCATCTACACCGCTAGCTCTAATATCAATCATTGAAGCATCCTTTGCTCCAAGCCCAAGCTCGACAGCACGCTTTATCTGAAGCTGTTCCCATACAGGAGTGTCCTGAATGAACTTTGTCGCACCTATATATTTCATCAGCGCAAGTCCTGTCACATCAACGGCTAGCTGGTCTCTTGATGCGATAATGATTCCGGGATTTTTTGTTTCCCCTTCCGAGGAATTCCCCTCAACTATAGACTTCGTGGCATCCATAACTGTAAGCGATGTTTTCACGGCAAGGCTTATTTCCGGAATCATCTTCGATATTGGCTCGATAGGCTGATAGGGTTTCACATCATTTCCCACAGTCTTCCATTCAAGCCCTTTATGGAGGAATTTCATCCTGTCAGGCACATCTATGAGTCCCACATAGTTCTTAAACCCCATGGTGTAACCTGTAATCCAGTGGACTTTTGGCTGCGGAATGTTAATGACATGGTCAACCTCGTCAAGAACCCCTGAAACGCTGAAGCCTTCCGGCCATGTCACGGCTAAAGCAGGTTTAACTTTTTTATAAGGTCTTTGTTCTCCGGTTATTACTTCTGCCTTAGCATCCATTGCCGCATCATATATCTTAGAGCCCTTCATACATTTAAGAGTATCAAGGGCCATTGTGGAACGGTCTGACACAATGATGCGTGAAGGGTCCTTCTCCCTCACCAACTGCACCATCTCGAACACCACTTCAGGATTAGTGCTTCCGGGCCACGGGGTGCTGGCATTATTATTTGGTTTTAAAAGCACCCTGTCTCCGGGCTTTATAAAATCAAGACCTCCGGAAAGTTCAATCGCTTTCCTTAGAGATTCTTTTACACTTGCCCCCCTTGCAACACCTACAATGGACTGCGGTAAAGAAAGCTCGCCGGCAAAGATATTATCCCCTGCCATGAGCCCTAAATAAGTTAAAGAAGCACCTTTGAGAAATGTCCTTCGCGAAAAGTTCTTATCAGCAAGTAAACTATATAACAAATTCCTTTCTTTTCCTGCCATCCGGAATCCTCCATATAGAAACTAAACTGCTTGATTAAAGTTCATAACCTAATTATATAAATCAACCTAATACAAAAAAAGAAACCATTCAAAGGATTTTATTACAAGGAGATAATGAGATGTCAGGGATATTGGAAAACAAAGTAGCTATTGTGACAGGAGGCGGGACAGGAATAGGAAAAGGAATTGCCATTCGCTATGCAAAGGAGGGAGCTAAAGTCGCAGTAACAGGGAGGCGTCTTGAAAAGCTCGAGCACACCATAAGCTCTATAAAAGCCGAGGGGAGAGAGGGAATCGCGATACAGGGGGATGTGAGCAGTCCGGAAGACATAAAAAGAATAATCAGCGAAGTGCTTTCAAAGTGGGGAAGAATAGACATACTGGTAAACAACGCCGCCATTGAAGGAGAAGGAGGAGCACTGCTCGATATTACTAATGAGGCATGGGATGAGATATATTCCATCAATACAAGAAGCGTATTCATTATGACACGTGAAGTTGCAAAGGCCATGATAGAAAAAGAAATAGCAGGAAAGATAATCAATATCTCATCCATAACATCAAAGACACCTCCAATACACTGCTCGGCCTATGCCTCTGCAAAGGCGGCAGTAAATACTTTAACAGTCTGCTCTGCTCTTGATCTTGGAGAATACGGGATTAATGTAAACTGCATCTGCCCGGGTCTTATCTCAACTCCCATGCTTGAAACTCTCGATAACCGTATGGCATCACAGGGCAAGATCACAATGACTGACCTTGCAGGTATCATGATTGCAACAGGAAGGCTTATGAAAAGAAGAATAGGTGAACCTGATGATATCGCAAAAGTCGCAACCTTCCTTGCAAGCGATTCCGCAGAATATGTAACAGGACAGGTTATCAATGTATGCGGCGGGCTTGAAACGCATTAATTAACTCATTCTTAACGAAAACCCTCTCTCGTCCCAGCGGGAGAGGGTTTTTTATTTGTCAATAAATGCTAAATAAATATATAATTATTTAATATTGACATAAATTAGCAATATGATAATAAAGGCAAAACCAGGAAAGGAGGTGATTACTCATGAAACGGTTTGCCTTGTTATCATTAGCTGCCATTCTCGTCTTATCCTTATTATCACCGGTTATGGCAGCCCAAAAGGAACACCAGCTTACAGGCAACATTCAGTCCATTGATACAAAGAGCGGCAAAGTTGAAATTAAAGGGTCAAGAGGGGAACATACCTGCACAGTAACATCAGAAACAGACATCAAGATAAACGGCGAGAAAAAAGATATATCTGCCCTTAAGGTCGGAGACAAAGTCCTCTGCAAATATATAGAATCAGATCAGGGAGCAATATGCAAAGAGATGTCTCCTGTCGTTGAAAAGAAAAAGGAAGAAAAAAAATAGTAAATTTACTTCTCTGAGGGGTCATGCATTTTCATCCTGCATTGTCCCCTCTTCTTATCTTATTTAGAAAAGGAATCCATTGATGTAATCATTTTTCCATTCATCATCAATTACTGCGCCAATTAGTCTTAATACCAGACTGGACGACACATAATTATTTTTAAACTCTCCGCTAAAAGAGTTTGCATCACAAACAGCGCCTTCATCAGATCTGTCCGCAGCAGAAAGACACAAATCCCACCATGAGATATATCTTCTTATTGCTGTCCCTGTGGCAAACCTGTGATGACGGAAAAATATCCCTTTAAAGCAGTATGGAGAAAATGGATTATGTGAAGTGCTTTCTACAATAATGTTCTTTCTCGGAATAATTGAAAGTTCCTTTGAAATGTCAGCAATCCCATCTAAACGCTTAGAATCAAATCCACTGTCATTTGAAGTATGGGGAATATCAATGATAAGACGTGACAAAGAAAGTAAATCAAGCTTTTCTGCAACGAATAATGGCGCTTTGATACTTTGCGCCGGACGAATAATCCCTATTGATGCATCAGCAATCCCTGCGATCTTAATATCAGAGATAGAAAGTTTTCCTATATTCCCTCCGGAGAATGCCCTGTTTTCAATATGGACGAAGGCATTATCATAAGTCTTTATTTTCCTCTCAATATTAATCTCTGAAAGGGACTCTCTTCCTTTTAAAAAAGAAAGCAATGTTTCATTGAAATTGATGTTCCGTTGTTTCATTATAGCTTACTCTTTAGACATTCCCTTAAGCCGCTGAAGCGCGTTTTCAGTTATTCCGGAGAATTTCCTGAAAAACACTGAATTATTTTGAAGCACAGGATCCATATCCTGCACAATTACCCCGTTTTTTACAAGTTCATTCCACATAACAGTTCCGGGAATAGGCGAATACTCCACAAGATTAACGCTGCTTCCGGCAGCTTTCACAAAACTTATACTCTCTTCTACTTCACTTAGCGGCTGCCCTGGAATACCAAAAAAAACATAAGTCCCCATATTATCTTTAGTAAAGCCCGCACACTTCAGGATATTAACTGCCGCAGCATACTCCTCACTTTTTACCTTTCCTCCCGTGCTTTCCTGTCTTTCAGGATTAGAAGTCTCAAGACTCAACCTTAAAGTCTCAAACTTTGCCTTTTTCATTTTTTCAGCGATATTTTCTGTAATAAATCTTGGATGAAGTCCATTCGGCGCATGGAGGCTGATGCGTATCCCTCTTTCAATAATCCCATCCAATATCTTTTCAAAATGTCCCTCTGCATTGACCAGAAGTGCATCATCATAAAAAGCAAGGTTGGACGCACCTGTACTTTCAATCTGGAGTTCAATCTCCTTTAAAACATCATTGTAATCCCTCTGGATATATTTACCATCAAGAAGTCCTGAAGCACAATAAGCGCAATTGAACGGGCACCCCTGCGATGTCATTATGCAGAAATAATCGCAATTATGATAATCTGAAAAATCCGGATATGGAAGTTCCCCTGCAAAAAGCCACTCATCGCTCTCTATTTTATCAGGCGTTAAATCGCCATTCAATATTGAGATAAGCCTATTCAACCCTCGTCCTTTGTATATTACGTCAGCCCCTGAATTTGCTGCTGCATGTTCAGGACATAGGGTTGCATAAATACCTCCTAACAGAATTTTAGTATCCGGGAAACACTCCCTTATCATTTTGATTGCATGCTGAACCCCCGGATACCAGTAAGTCATGACTGAAGTCACAAGAACAAAATCAGGTTTTGGCACCGAGCTTAGCTTTTTTTTAAAAACCTCAGGAGGCATTCCGTAGCGGCAGTAATTCCTTGGCACATCGGCGAGACATTGCGGTTTTTCTGCTATCTCCCTGTAAAAGTTCCCGCATCCAAAATATTTATCTTGCCGCTTTTGAAGCCCACGGAACGAAAGAAGGTCAAGGTCTCCGCGGTCAAGACAATCAATGAGAGACACATCATATCCGGTTGATTTAAGAAATGATGATATGTAAAGAAGCCCAATTGGCTTCATCCACATGTCAAATGCAGCGAAATCGTATATCCAGGGATTTACGAGGAGTATTTTTTTACCGGTTTTCAAATCTCTGATAGTTTAATCTCTTTCCCAGCTCAGAAGTGGGACTCCCTCAGGGATATTCATGTATATCATTTTTAAAGGAGAAACTTTTATGGCCCTTACGGTGAATGCTTTTTTTATGGCCTGATCTATAGAAATCTTCGTCACTGCCTTGGCCCATTCCTCAAGGAAAGGTTTCATCTTCATCATGCACTGAAGATAACGCGGGTCAGGAGCTTTATAGATTTCCGCTTCGCCCTGAACTGTAAGCCCGTATTCAGAAGGGGCAGTACCATCGGAGAATCCTATTGATATGGCAACTTTTCTTGAATAATGAAGGTTCCTGAATTTCTCACCCCCCTCGCTTGCCATTATTATATCAAGCCCTTCACTCTGATAATCAAGGAGGCTTATGCGCGGAACACCGTCAGGGCTGACCGTGGCAAGAGAAAGACACTGCTTTCTTTTTAAAAACTTTTTTATTTCATTTTCAAGCTCTTTTTTATTTAAATCCCTGAGAGGGATACCCATTTTTTGAATATTCCCTCTTATCCCTACCTGGCGCTCTTCAAAGGTCTGGCCAAGATCAATTTTATCCATGATTACCATTCTCCTTCCATATGTTAACAACTAACTTAAGGATATGATTCATTGTTACTGATAATTTTTTTATATGGGGAAAGTTTTAATCTGTCAATGAGATTTGGAACTGTTTCCAGTTTTGGATAACTCAATAAAGTTTTTACCAAAAATTTACCAAATATAATTTGATTTTACAAAAGTCATATGTATATTAAAAGAAAATCGTTAAATTGCCTGTAAATAAAAACCAAGAGGGGGGTAATGAAATGAAGATGAAAATTTTAACAAGACGAATTTTAGGTATATTCATGATTGTATTGTTTACTGCAGTTTCATCAGCTTATGCTGCTGACAAACCAACAATTGATAAAGTCGTTATAAAGCCAAGCAAAAATGTTAAACGGGGAGATCAGGCACAAATTACAATATCAGGTACAAATCTTGACCAAGTAAATGAATCCGTTGTATTCCGCAAACATGGAGAAGGTAAAAACGGCGATTATTTTTATAGTTATTTTTTTAATCCGACACCAACTGAAATATCAGGAACACTAAATACGTCAGCATGCTCAGAGACAGGAAGTTATGATCTATTCCTTCAAACAGGGCCGTACACTAATACTGTAAATGTAGCAAAAAAAGCAAACGTGTTAAATCTGGTCCCAAATAGGAATGAGTCTAAAATAATAAGCATAAAGCCAAACAAACTAAAAAGGGGAGCAACAAAAAAGATTAAAGTAAAAGGCAAGAATTTAAAAGGCAGTGAGATTTTTGTTTATATATATAAATATATAACTAAGAATGGGGAGGAAACATCTATCGATGCATGTCCGCCGCCTACTGTAATGACGCAGACTATAACAAACAATTCATTTACCGCGTTGGTTTCAGTATACACTGATGCTATTGCTACGAAGTACGATGTATATGTTTATATTAGTGGACAGGATAAAGATGGATGTGCCAAGATGAAGAACGGATTTAGAGTTGTAAAATAATAATTAATAAGAAAATAAATCTGAAAGAGGGTGTAATTTTTACACCCTCTTTTTTTTGAATACGTCATACAGCATTTCCATGTTACAATAAAAAAATGGATACCAAACCCTTCGATGTCATCATAGCCGGTGCAGGTGCAGGAGGAATTGCTGCTGCCATCTTTTGCAGGATGAGGGACCTAAACATCCTCCTTATCGAGCAGAAGCAGGGGGGCGGGCAGATGATATCGGTTTACCCGTCAAAGCCTGTAAAAGACTATCCTGCCTTCAGTGAAATACCTGCCCGCGAGCTTGCCATGAACATGTTACGGCAGGTTAAATCCATGGGGGTAGAAGTACATTCCAATGAAAAACTTGATGATATAAAACGGAACGGAGAACTTTTTACAGTAGCAACATCTCTTGGCAAATATCAGACAAAATCAGTAATCCTCGCTATGGGTGCAGGTGTTTTTACCCCGCGTCTCCTTGGCGTAATAGGAGAAAATGATTTTCAGGGAAAAGGTATTCTTTATGGCATCCCATCAATTAAAGAAGCGCGGGAAAGAAAGGTCGTTTGCGGCGGCGGTGGAAACAGCTCTCTTGAAGCCGCCATCACCATAGCCGACTTTGCCGAAAAAGTGACCTTAGTCCACAGAGGCAGTCAATTCGAGGCATACGAATTCTACATTGATGCAGTCAAGAACTCTCCGATCAATATAAAGTTTAACACTGAAGTCAAAGAGATACTTGGCTGCGAACATGTTGAGCAGGTAATCCTATGCGACCGGACCAATAAATCTTATGAAAAGATTGAGTCCGACATGGTCGTAATAAACATAGGAATGGTCCCTAATTTCACAAAAATCAAAAAGTGGGGGATCCAGGTTGACAAAAACGGCATATGCGTTGACAGGGAAATGAAGACATCAGTTGAAGGAATATTCGCCTGCGGCGATATAGTTTCCTATCCGGAGAAATTGAAGCTTCTTATCACAGCAAGCGGCGAAGGTTCCATAGCTGCAGAATCTGTCTTCAGGTATATAAAGGAAAAAAGTTAATACAAAGCTTCAAGATGCACTCTGAATGTGGAGCCCTTCCCTTCTGTACTGCTCACGCTTATCTTCCCTCCGTACTTCATAAGGATCTGGTTTACTGCGGAAAGTCCAAGCCCCATTCCCTCGCCTTCATCCTTTGTGGTATAAAAAAAATCAAATATGGAAGATAAATTTTTTTCAGGAATTCCCCTGCCGGTATCAGTGATTTCGATCATTACCATTCCCTTATCAACATATCCTTTCACTTCAACTTTTTTTTGCTCTGATTCTTTAACTGCCTGCACAGCATTGTTCAGTAAACTGACAAGCACCTGCTGGAGTTCCCACCATGTCCCTTTGACATCAGGGATATCTTCGGGAATTTCAACATGGAGCTCAACATGTCCATCATGTAAAGATCCCTTCAGAAGATTCAGGGATTTTGTTACTAGCTCATTCACACGAACTGCGACAATCTTTTCCTCCTTCGCAGGTGCAGAGTACTCAAGCAGGTCTCCAACCACCTTGCTGCATCTTTTCCCGCCTTTAAGGGCAAGCTTCACATATTTCTCAATTTTTTCACCGGGACTTCCCTTTTCACTTAACTTTTTCTTAAGCCCCTCAGAAATTTTACCACTTACGCCTGCGCCTTCAAGTTCGCTAAAGAGCGAATCATAAAACTTAGGAATCTGCCGCTCAAGCATCTGAAGGTTTGCGATCACACCTGTGAGAGGATTATTTATCTCATGTGCTATACCCCCGGCAAGTCTTCCTATCGATACAAGACGTTCACGGTGCATCATCTCTGTCCGCAATGCCTTCAAACCAATAAGATTTTTTGCCCGAACTTTAAGTTCAAGTCCGCTTACAGGTCTTATAATACAGTCATCAGCTCCAAGCTCAATTGCTTTTGCCCTCTCACTTATCTCGCGCAGGGAAGATATGAATATAACCGGGATTGCACGGGTCCTGACATTATCTTTTAGAATTGAAAGAGCTCTGAATCCGTTGCAATCAGGCATGATATCATCAAGTATTACGAGGTCAGCCCCATCTTTCTCGCAATAATCGATACCTTCATCAGCTGAAGAGAAGAGAAGTATCCTGTAGCCGCTCTCCTTCAGAATATCAGATATTCTTTTACGGGAGCTTTGAGAGTCGTCAATTACAACGACACTTATATTCTCGTTGGATTTTATTATATCAACCATCGACATCTGCCCAGACAACCCTGCCTGGCTTGCGTGGAGTTGGTTCAGGCACTTCAAGGGGGTATCCGATAGTGATCACACCCATAAGTTCCTTATCTAATACACCGAGCACTTCACAAAGCTCCTCTGCCACATAAACTGCACTCGAGATCCAGCATGCACCAAGCCCATAAGAATGGGCTGAAAGAAGAAGGTTCTGAACGCTTGCCGCCACAGAGAAAAGTGCTTCCGGTGTTTCAGTGAAGTTAATATCTGAAAACACCACAATTAGATTAGGAGCATGATTTGTTGCTTCGAGAAAATGGCGGGTCCTTTTTTTAATATCCTCTGAAGCTTCATCATCAAGAGATGTGATTACTTTTTTAAAAGAGTCTTCAAGGACACGGTATATTTTATCTTTTTCATCGCCTCCAAGGATGACATAATACCAATTCTGCCAGTCCATATAAGATGGCGCCCACAATGCTGACTCTACTACCTTTTCGAGCAGCTCTTTGCTAACAGGATCCTGTTTAAACTGGCGGACACTTCTTCTTGTCTTTATCGCAGCATCAATGTCCATTCCGAATACTTTCCAATGAATCTATTTAACCAGCGTTCCTACTACCTGAAATTCTCCAAATATGTCGTCAGCGTGCGGAGCAGAGCCCATCTCATCAGTGAGGTCAATTCCTGCTTCATGCATTCCCATGTGAAGACCATCATTCCAATAACTGCTGCCGGTTAAATCATATATGTTTCCATTATAAGCTACGTACGCTTTCCCCCCGTCTTTTCCATTGAACTTTGAAAGCTCTTCCAGTGTAAACTCTTTCATGATTATTCATGCCTCCAAAAAAATATATTTGACTCCAATTATAAATTTTCCTTCAATGTCGTGCTGAATCCAATGTCAAAAACCTGGCTGCAATTTGGACATATCAGGTTTATCCTATATGAACTCTTCCCGCTTTTTTCAAGCATTATATGGAATCCGTCGCGATACCCGCATTTAGGGCACACCTTGAAGCTCCTTTTGATGCTGCGCTTTTCGACTCCCATCAAGGCTTCCTTATTTCAAGAGTTTTCATTTTTCTCCAAAGCGATGTTCTGCTTATGTTAAGCTTTTTTGCGACTTCCTGGTAACGCCAGTTACTCTGCTTCAATATGCGTGTGATAACATCTTTCTCAACTATTCTCATGGGATCATCGCTTGCAAGGGCTTTTTCAAGAGGATCAGAGGAAATATTGAACAGCTTTTTAGGAAAATGCTCTATGAGGATTGTGTTGTCTCTGCACACCACTATACAATGCTCAAGGATATTCTCAAGTTCTCTTACATTTCCGGGATATTCATAATTCATGAGAAACTCCATTGCCTTCGGGGATATATTATTGACGTTTCTTGAGAGTTTTTTGTTAAGCTTTAACATGAAATGCTTTATAAGAAGCGGGACGTCATCTCTGCGTTCCCTTAATGGAGGAAGCATGATAGGAACAACGCTAAGTCTGAAATAAAGGTCTTCCCTGAATTCCCCCTTCTTTATAAGTTCTTCAAGATTGCGGTTTGTTGCTGCAATCACTCTCACATCAATGCGCTGGTTTTTAGTGCTCCCGACCTTCTCGAACTCCTCATTCTGTAAAATCCTGAGAAGTTTAACCTGAAGGCCCTGGCTCATATCCCCGACTTCATCAAGAAAGATAGTCCCGTTATTGGCTAGCTCAAACCTTCCTATCTTATTGTTTATCGCCCCTGTGAATGCTCCTTTCACATGTCCGAACAGCTCGCTTTCAAGGATCCCTTCGGCAAGGGCCCCGCAGTTAACTTTTACAAACGCCCCACCCTTGCGCGGACTGTTATAGTGTATTGCTTCAGCAATAAGTTCCTTTCCTGTGCCGCTCTCACCCTCTATGAGAACAGTGGTTTTTGTCTGTGCGACTGCCGGAAGAATCTCGAATATCTCTTTCATCTTGTAGTTTTTAGCAACAATATTGTTGAAAGAATATTTCTCTTCTATTTTCTCGGTGAGGAATTTAACCTGCGAGATATCCCTCATAACATGGACAGAACCGGAGGGTTTGCCTGAGCTGTCAAAAAGAAGAGAGTTGTTTATGCTAACAGCTATAAGATTCCCTTCAGGAGTCAATATCTCAGTCTCATAATTATTAATGTTCTCTCCGGTCTGGAGCGTTCTCTCAAGAAGACAGTTGTTTCTGCAGCTTGCAAACTTGCAAACGCTCCCGCATATCCTGCCAATCACTGTGCCAGGATTTACCCCGAGAAGCCTGTTTGCAGCTGAATTAATAAATGTAATATGTTTTTGGATATCCATTACAAGTATTCCATCAGGAATATTATCAAGAATAAGACCATAATTTTTTTCCATTCTTTTCTTTCCCCCTCTTTATTCTTACAAATTACTTTATAGACGCTAAGAAAGAAGTTGACAACACTTTTTAGCATTATCTACAATTGCAAATGTTTTTCGGGGCTGTAGCGCAGTTGGGAGCGCGCATGACTGGCAGTCATGAGGTCACGGGTTCGATCCCCGTCAGCTCCACTTGGAGTTAAATGAATATTTTGGGCAAATATGTTGTTATATATGTACTTTTTTCACGCTCATTACCCATGTAATAGCTCTGTATAAAATCTAATCTTGATTTCTGCTTGAATGGCTGTTAGAGTTTAAAATTATTGATAGGGTTGATTTAAGGAACAAAAGAAAATAATGATCCGGGTTAAGCAGGTTGTACGTTAAATTTATAATATGCCTCGATGAAAAAAATTGACCGAAGAGAACGAATTGTAGACTCTGCACTTGAGATATTCAGCAGAAATGGCTACAAGGACACAACCATCAGGGAAATAGCAAAAAAGGCGGGCGTGGGTCTTGGAACCACTTTTTATTATTTCAAAGATAAGGATGATCTTTTTTACTCAGTTATTTTCCGCGAAGTTGAAAAAGAAAGAAAAAAAGTCCTCGAAAAACTTGATGAAATAGCCAAGAAAGAGAAAAACCCATATAAACTTCTAAAAAAAAGGCTGTTCAATTCGATTGAAACTCTTGAGCAAAATGAACTGCTGAAGAAGATATTTCTCAAAGACCCCAGCCTGGTCATCCCATTCATTCATGATAAGTTTCATCTGCAGTATCTGAGTAGAATGATAAGCGGACTTGAGCTCCTCATTAATGACGGCATAAAGCAGGGATATCTAAAAAAGGTTGATACAAAGATGGCTGCTTTTTCCATTATAAGCGTGCTGAATAGCTTTTTGTTTTCATCTGTCGCGGAGAGGGAAAAAATAGATATAGGAAAGCTTATCAAGTTTTCAGGCAACCTCATCATTGACGGAATGGCAAAAAATCCTCTTAATGAGGATGGCGACTAAAGCAGCATTTCATCCATTTCAGGGCAATTCCACTTCATATTCCCTTCCATAAAGACGTAACATCTGCCTGGCTCGTTTGCTGTAAGCTGTATTCGGATACAGTATGGCGATCTCCTTGTAGGTCTTAAGAGCTTTTTCATTTTCCTCGTCCTTCCAGAGAGCTTCCGCCAAAAGTCCCATAGCGCGCATCTTCATCCTACTGTCTCCAAATGTATCAATAAATGAGGTAAGCCTTTTTATGGTTGGCCTGTACTGCTGAGTGATATAATAAAATCTTCCTATAAAATATTCATGGTCGGCAATCCTCCGTTCGCAAAAATATTTCCGATCTTTTGCTATATCAGCATAGGGACTATGCTGATACTCATCAATTACGACAGAGAAATTCTTGATTGCCTCTTCAGTGGCTGTCTGATCAAGGTCGGCAGAAAGTATCTGGTTGAAATTGCACATACCTGCCCTGTAATAAGCAAACGGCACCTGAGCATTTGCTGAATGGTACTTGGTAAACTCCTTATACTCTGCGGCAGATTCCTCATATTTTTCATCTCTGTAATATGTATCTGCTGCCTTAAGTCTTGCAGTAGCAACCCTTTTGCTATCAGGAAAATTGAATTTAACTTTTTTATAAACCTCAACTGCATTTTTATAATCTTCTTTATCGAGAAGTTTTTTTCCGTAAGCAAATAGCTCCATCACTGTCATGTTATTAGTCACAGGCGGAGTCGCGCATCCTGCATAGAAGAAAATCATGGTGATAGCTATCAAAGAGTAGAAACCAAATCTTTTACGGTTCATAAACATCAGCACTCCTCTGCACAGAAAGCATCCTTGAAAACCTCTACCTTTGCACCTTTATCTGTATCTGAAACTGAGACAACATCAAATCTGCATTTTCTCTCATTCAAACTATACTGCAAAAGATAAATCTGGGCACTCTTTAAAATTTTCCTCTGCTTCCGTTCATCAACATAATCTTCCGGATTGGCAAACCGGGAAGACGTTCTTGTCTTGACCTCGACAAATACAAGGTATTCTCCGTCTTCTGCGATTATATCTATTTCACCAAACCTTGTCCTGAAATTCTTTTCTATTATCCTGTAACCAAGTTTTTTGAGATGCTTCCCTGCTTTTTCTTCTCCGCTCCTGCCTTTTACGTGAAGCGCATAATCTGCTTTTTTTGTTGTTCTGATCTTTTTCAGAAAATCCCGAATCAAGGCGCCTTATTCCCGATTATACTGCGGACATTATCAACGTCTTTATCTCCCCTCCCGGAAAGACAGACAACAACTATATCATTCTTGCGGAATATTTTGCGGTCCCGCACAAGGTATGCAATGGCATGGGCACTTTCAAGGGCAGGAATAATCCCTTCTTTTCGTGAAAGCAGTTTAAACGCCTCAAGAGCTTCATCATCCGTAACATTCTTATAAACTGCCCGCCCCGTCTCCTTAAGATAACTGTGTTCCGGTCCTACTCCAGGATAATCAAGTCCGGCTGAAACTGAATGTGCCGGTATTATCTGTCCGTCGTCGTCCTGAAGTATATAAGTTTTTGCACCATGGAAAACCCCAACCTCCCCTGCGCAAAGCGATGCACCATGTTCTCCGCTTTCAATCCCATGACCGCCAGCCTCAACACCAATAAGTGCAACTTTTTTATCTTTAATAAAAGGGTAAAAAAGCCCCATTGAATTGCTGCCGCCCCCGACACAGGCGATACAATAATCCGGCAGTCTTCCTTCCTTCTTTTTAATATCGCGCCTCACCTCTTCCCCTATTACAGACTGAAAATCCCTTACTATCATCGGATAGGGGTGGGGGCCTACCACTGAGCCAATAATATAGTGGGTTGTCTCAACATTTGTAACCCAGTCCCTTAATGCCTCGTTAATCGCATCTTTTAATGTTTTGCTTCCTGACAATACAGGCGTAACTTTAGCACCCATAAGTTCCATTCTGAAAACATTGAGAGACTGTCTCCTGGTATCTTCCTCTCCCATGTAAATCTCACATTCAAGCCCGAAAAGCGCAGCAGCCGTGGCAGTTGCAACACCATGCTGGCCGGCACCGGTCTCAGCGATAATCCTTTTTTTCTTCATTTTTTTTGCAAGTATTATCTGACCCAGGGTGTTGTTTATCTTGTGTGCGCCGGTATGCAGAAGGTCTTCCCTTTTTAAATAAATTTTTCCTGCACCAATAAAATTCGAGAGATTCTTCGCATAATAAAGGGGAGTTGGTCTTCCTGCATATTCTTTAAGATAAATGGATAGTTCCTCTCTGAACCCTTTATTTTTCTTAATCTTAAGATATTCTCTTTCAAGTTCCTCAAGAGCAACCATCAATGTCTCTGGAACAAATTTCCCGCCGAATTGTCCGAAATGTCCTGTCTTGTCCGGTTGTGTTTTCATTAAATGCACCCTAAATATACTTTCCTATTATGAGCCCGAGCCTTTCTCTTACTTTATCAGTGATCGCTCCCCTGTCCGTTATTATTGCATTCTTTAGAGCTTGCGAACACTCACAGTTTCTTTCACCGCCTATCTGACTTACAGCATTTTTAATTATCTTCTGTGCCATCTTCACGTTATTCTTTATTGTTTCAAGTACCATATCTATGGTTACATCTTCTTCTGCCTCATGCCAACAGTCATAATCAGTTGCAAGGGCAATCGTTGCATAACAAATCTCAGCCTCCCTTGCAAGCTTTGCTTCAGGCAGATTTGTCATGCCTATAATATCCACGCCCCATTGTCTGTATATCAGAGATTCTCCTCTTGTAGAGAACTGCGGCCCTTCCATGCAGAGATAGGTTCCTCCTTTATGGACAGTGGCACCTGCCTTCAATGCAGAATCATAAAGCGTTTTCTTCAGTGCTTTGCAGACAGGATCCGCAAATTGTACATGGGCAGCGACCCCATTACCAAAGAAAGTGCTGGGTCTCATACGCGTCCTGTCGAAGAACTGGTCAGGGATAACTATGTGCCCCGGTTCAATATCCTCCCTCATACTTCCCACAGCGCTTACGGAAATAATCCATTCAACGCCAAGTTTTTTCATTCCATAAATATTTGCCCTGAAATTTAGCTCATGAGGAAGTATCCTGTGGCCACGTCCATGTCTGGGAAGAAATATAAGTTCTTTCCCATCAAGCTCTCCGGAAATATAGGCATCTGAAGGCTCACCAAAAGGAGTATCTACCTTAATCTCTTTAATGTTCCTAAGTTCCTCCATCCCATAGAGCCCGCTACCTCCTATTATCCCGATTTTCGCTTTCACATTCTGCCTCCTGATTTTTATATTTGATAAGCTTTATTTTTAAGTCCTGAGGTGAGGTAATTAATCAGAGGCAGAAGCCATTGTCAAGCAACGTTATTATTGCCGCAATAACAAAAAAATTCATATAGTTTAGAGAGTTCTTAAGCTTTTGCTGATAAAAACGACAAACACTCTGCATAAAGAATATCGCATCCCCTGTTAGAGTAAGATTCAATTCTCAAAAAAGTACAAACAGCGTCGGGTTTTTGGACATACTAACACATTGATTTAATTGAATTGTGAGCAAAAAGGTCATGTTCTAATTGTCTAAAATTAGGACATTTATTACCTATTGATAGATATATTATAATTACCCTCACACATATTAGTCTAATAAAACAATGCGTTAATCCATGATCAGCAGATATGGCATAAAACTTGCATATATCTAATTTAAGAATAGTAATTTATTAATAATAAAATATTATATAATAAGAGAGAATTTAAGATGAAAAAATTCAATATAAGTATTTTGTTAATATTACTGATAATAATTTTTGCGGCAACAAACTCTTTTGCCACTCCTATTGAATTCAGCTTTAGTGAAGCAAGCGGACGTTCGGCTTCTGCGAGTATTGATGTAATTGGTGGACAGTTGGTTATAGTCTTGAGCAACACTTCAACGGGCGCTCCGGATACGAATGCTGCAAATAGCCTTCTTACGGCACTATACTTTGACCTTCCTGATTCAGCGTCAATAACGGGCGGCACAGTTTTAATAAGTCCGGAAAGTTATACTGAAAATTTTAAAACAAAAACAGGTGGAGCAATATCATTGACGGGTGGAGCAGATGTGTCCTCAGAGTATGGCTTTGGCAATAATGGAGATGAAATACTGACTGCTCAACTTCCTGCAGGAGACCCCGCAATAGAACATGTAAACTTTTTTTCTGCAATGCAAACTCATACAACTCCTTTTTTAATGATTCCTCCGGGAACAAACCTTGATGGTACTATAAATCTTGATGGACCGCAGGGGGGATTAACAAATAATGCTGTTGATTTAGGAGGACTGGGAGCAATCTGTAATTCCGTTACAGCTAATCTTAATATAATGGGAGTTGACCTTAACAATCCTGAAAGCGCATCCAGCACCCTTTCCTATATATTCCAGGACGGAATTACATTCGAGTTTGGCTCTGATATATATTTTTATTCAACTACATATATTCCACCAGTACCTGAACCTTCTACAATGTTAATGGTTTTGTTAGGTTTAATTGGTTTAGGAGCAAAAGGGTATATATCCAGAAAACATTAAAAGCTAAAATATCTGTTTAAAAACCAACCTGCCCAATATTATTATAGCCATATTAGCTGCAAAGTGTCGGTTTTTTTGACATTATAACCCATTGATTTTATTGATAGTCAATCTTTTAGAATAAATTAGTGTCGGGTAATTTAACACTTTTTTATTATTAATAACAAAAATATAGTTTTTTATACAAATCATAGCCACATATTAAGTCAATCAAATCAATATGTTATAATATTTTTTATTACTTATTTTGTTATTTGGAACAAAATTTGCGTAATATATATACGTATAAATATAATTTGTGAGGGGGGTATGAGCAAAACGAAATACATATTAGCATTAATTACTGGAATATTAATTTTTTTTGTAACTATTCCTTTTCAAGCAATTGCCACACCGATTACTTTTAACGGGTCTGACGGTCTGTTGAGCGCAAGTGCAACATTCGATATTGTTGGAGGAAACCTCAAAGTAACACTTACTAACACCAGCACCAATGATGTTTTGGCCCCAAGTGATGTGTTGACTGCTCTTTTTTTCAGTATCACAGGAGATCCGGAATTAACAAAGATATCTGCTATAATTGATTCGGGGAGCACATACTATTTCGACACTACACCTCCAGTCCCTGTTGGGGGAGATGTTGGAAGCGAATGGGCTTACAAAAATGGTTTATCAATGTCAAATGGGGCAACGCAGGGAATATCAAGCTCAGGGCTCGGATTATTTGGTCCCAGCGACAGATTTGATACTTCACATGGTAGCAATTACCTTGATTTTCCAGCGGACCCGGATGGTCTTAATTATGGTATTCTTTCAGCGGGAGATATAATTACAACAGGTAATGCAAAGGTAACCGGAGGAACTCCGTTAATCAAGAATTCAGTGATTTTTACTTTGGGAGGACTCCCTTCAGCCTTTTCCCTAAATCAGATATCTTCTGTACTTTTCCAATACGGCACAGGATTAAGTGAACCGCAGATTGTTGTCACAAATGTACGTCCCACACCGGAACCAACGACAATCATTCTGCTCGGTGCTGGTATTCTGGGATTGGCAATCTGGCAACGGAAAAAGCAGTAACACAGACTGTTAACTGTAAAAATTAAAGGTATTTCCCTGTTACCATTTTCTTTTACAACAACATCTCCTGAAACTTCGAGTACAAATCATCCAGCTTAGAACAGTAATATTCAACATTCTCATCGGGCTGCATTTTATCCCATTCACTTGCAAGCTTACATGATTCGTAAACAGTAACCTTCTTTTTCGTGCCGGTCACATAATAAGATATCTGGTCTCCCGGCTGGTAGTTTCTCGCTGATTTTAACGCAAGCTCGTAGGAAGCGGAAAGATTCCTCTTTTTCCCCGATGTCTTCTGTTTGTACATTTCAACTGAATCCGAAAGAGTCTCTGTTTTTGAGAGCATGTTAATATCAAATTTGTGAGACCTTATTTTCCTTATATATTCATCATAAAGAGATGGAACATCACTTCCCTTACCGGTTAGAATCAGATAAATCATTTTTTTGAGGAATTCCCTCTGGAACTTCTCAAGCCCCCTTGATTTTAAACCTGAACCTTTAATGAAAAGCTTTCCGTTGTAATCGAGAAGTGCATAGTTCTTAATTTTATAACTGAACATAGATTTGTATCTTCCATCAAATTCAACTTCTATTCCGCTTGGGAGCGTTTTTGAAAGCTCTCGGATAATTTCCTCTTCCTCCTTTTTTGTTTTGACACTTTCCGGGGGAACAAAATAGATGCCGTCTGTATCTATCTCTATTGGCTGGCATCCCTTCTCGTTAAGCCATCCAAGCATTGATTTAATAATCTCACGCCCCTTTGCAGTAACTTCCGCAGCACTCTTAAAATCTGCAAAGTTGGAAAACCCGGCGGCGAGGTATCCATAAAATGAATTTATCAATATCTTGAATGCTCCCTGCAGGGCATTATAATATTTGCGGGTATTCTCATCCATTGCTTCAAGTGCTGTTTTCTTAGCTTTAACCCTGAAATCACGCAGGTCTCTGAGGAGATTCAAAAATATGTCAAGATCATCGGATGCGGGTTTAATCCCGACATTTATCATTATGGAGGGATAAAGTGAGCGGACATCGCAATGAAGAACACGCTCTATCACCCCTGTCTTGAAAATATCCGTATAGCCGCCTTCTATCTCTATACGCTGCTCAGCTATCTGAGGGATAGAGTGCCTTCTATATAAGTACTCACGCATAAAGAGGGAATTAATTTTTGTGGCATTACCGCGGACTATGATATTCTGGTAAGAATACGGGAATATCTGCGATTCTATGAAATACCCTTCTCCGAAAAGTTCTGCAAGTGCTCTGGTTTCCCTGACATCATCAAGATTATATTTAAAAAGTTTTGCCGGTTCATTGTCAAAAACAGAAGCTATGTCTTTCCCCTCTATGTAAACTCGATCAGATGAAGAAATCCCCATCTGGACTGCAATACTTTTAAGCCCGTACTCGTCAAGTTCCCGGGCAGCGATATCATAAGCCTGTGCAAGAAGGTAGGTATCTATTATATGTCTCCCATAAATTTCCCATTTTGGATAAGCAATTGTACGCTCAGCAAAAACCACCCTCGATGCATGGGATTCAATCTTTTTCCCTCCCCTCCCCCATTTTAAATCCACCTTCTTCAGCTTAGCTCTTGCAGATATGTACTCCATATCAAATTTGAATATGTTATGACCTTCGATTATGTCCGGATCTCTCTCAGCGATAATACTGCCCAATTCAATGAGCATTTCCTTTTCATCCATCTTTGAGCCGTCTATTACATACTCAAATCCATGATTGTCAGACAGGGCTATTGAAATAATCCTGTCTTTTTCACGAAGAGGATTTGAAAACTCAAACCCTTTTTCGCAGTATGTCTCGATATCAAGCTGAATCCTGCTTGCCGATGTCATATCCATACCTTTGAACAGGGTTTTGCCGGAACGAAGCAGATACTGATGGATGGGATCATTCAGAAAAAGATAGGGGGCTCTCTGGCTTGACGGCGGTTCTCCGCTTACCTTCTGCAGATGCTGTTTTGCACGAAGAAGCGATCCCCATGATTTGAATACTACAAGATATTTGAAGAAGTTGTTTCCTTCGAGTTCTTCGACATCAAATTTCTCATCAAGACAGACAAGATAATCTTCTTTACTCAGAAGTATAAAAGGCTCAAAGCTCTCCGCCCTTGACGAGACAACATCCCCTTTTCTTGAAAATATCTCAACTGTGCTGTCATTTTTCAACTCTACAGCTACAATCCCTTCTTCCTCATCCCATCCGAAGAGAGCTTTATTTTTTGAAAATTCCAGTGATTTTTTCATTTTATTTGCTGTTCATTGTAATAATTAATAACTTACAACCCAATCATTATTTTGTCCACAATCATAATAGCTGCAAAAATCTGATTGTTAGTTGTTGACACAAATCTTAAATTTGAAATAACAAAGACATGGAAATAAATAGAGGAAATATTAATGGATAAAAAAGAAAACAGTGCTGAGATCATAACTCACGAACTGGTTCATACCGGCGGGATTGCCGTTGAACGGTATTATTCTGAAAACATAACCCGACTCAGCCCGATTTTATTCATACACGGTGCATTTCACGGATCATGGCTTTACCATCATTTTCAGGACTATTTTGCAAGACATGGATTCGACACTTACGCCCTTAACTGGAAAGGGCATTACCTATCAGAGCCTGACCCTGATTTGGGGAAAAGGAGCATAATTGACGCAGTCGAGGATGCTGAAAAAGTAGTCAAGCAAGTTATAAAGAAAACACCGATTCTTGTAGGACACAGCATGGGAGTGCTCATCTCACTTAAATTCGCTGAAAGAAATGACGCGAAACTCGCCGTCCTTCTTGATGGAGCCCCTTACAGGAAAATTTATCTCGATGCAGGGCTCGACAAGGTGTTGACAAAAGAGGGGATAGAAAAGAATTTTAACATAACGGAGGACTATCGCTTCATTCTCCCCAGGAAAAATGCGGCACAGTCGTTTTTCGATCCAGAACTAACGGGAAAAGATGAGATGTCCCGTTACCTCACCCTTGTACAGGAAGAATCAGGAAAAATCCTTATAGACGTATTTACAGGAAAAATCGAAGTAAACAGTGAAATAATAAAGATACCTCTTTATGTGCTCGGCAAGGCATTTTCTCCGACCGGACACAGACTTAATGAAATGAAAGCCAGAGATCTTAGAGCAAAAGACTGTCGCGTATTTGAAAAAATGTCTCACGACATGATGCTTCAGAAAGACTGGCGTGATTACGCTGATATAATCCTTGGGTGGATAGAAAACGAGAAGTTTTAATTAGGCAGTTCTAAGAGAAAGATATAAAATAATATTTTAACAAAAATCAGAAATATAGTAGAAGTAATAGTTATTAAAAAATACATAATCTCTAGGAGAATTTGGATGAATTCATTAAGACCCGGAAAGTCTTATTTTTTAAAATTCCTGTTTGCTGCATTTGCGCTTTGCCTGTTATTTTCATGCTCAAAAGGGGTAGATGAAGCTAAAAAAGCCGCAGAAACCGCACGGGATGAAGTCATAAAATCCGGAGCAGACAAACTTGTCCCGCGGAAATATCAGGCCGGAATAAGGAAAATGAAAGTAGCCGGCAAAAAAGCAGAAAAGAACGACACGAAGAAAGCAAAGGAACTTTACGACATTGCGAAGACTAAATTTCTGGAAGTAGCAAAGAGAGCGCCTGAAAAGAAAGCAAGGCTTGAAAAGAACATCCAGACATCACTGGAAGAAATCAAAACAGCAAAGCAGACCGCACAGGATAATGTGAAATCCATTAACAGAAAGTGTGTCGAAGATATAGTTGCCCGGACGCTTGGCAATTCCGGCGCAGGCAAAGACTATGTTTTTCAATATTTTGACAACCTTATGAATAAAGCTGAGAAAAAAATACAGAATGCTGATGAGCTTACTGAAAAAGCCTCACATCTTAATGGAGACGCCACACTGATAGAGAAAAACTCTAAACTTAAACAGGCGCTGAATACCTACAACATGGCTGGGAAGATAGCCATGGAAATCTGCACAAAGACTGAAGCCGATGCAAAAAAAATTGCCAACAACAACGGGGAGCTGCCTAAGCCAGCAAAAAAAGAAGGTAAACTATCAGGAAAGAAAAAAAATCAGAAGAATACGACCCCGGAAAATAATCCTGACGAATAATGACGTTTCATCAGTGCATTAAGATTTCTTCTTTTTCATTTCAAGAAATCTATAATTATATTTTCAAGCTCCTTCTTGTGATCTGTATTGAATATATTCTGCGCATGAGCATCAAACCATTTTTTCTCATATTTTAATTATATCATATAAATTTGGCATTGCTTTCAGAACAATAAGATAAGAAAATAAATTTATTATAAAGTCGGAATACAAAGGAGGAATACAAATGATGAGAAAAGTTCTGATAGCTTCACTGTCACTGTTCCTTGTTCTAACTGCAACATCATTTGGAAATGCAGAAACAAAAAGGATACTCTGGGGAAAGACTGCAGATATAAGCACGCTTGCAGGAGCCGGAAAGCTCGGATTCACAGACGGGAAAGGCACTCAGGCTCGATTCAACATACCTATCAGGCTTGCTATAGACCATGATGGGACAGTCATAGTCTCCGACATTTTCAACAACTCAGTAAGAAGAATCACAGAAGACGGCAACGTAACAACCGTGGCAGGCACTCTGGAAGGTGGTTATGTTGACGGTCCTAAGGAGAAAGCGAGATTCGGAACACCTCATGGGGTCGCAGTGGACAGTAAAAGGAATATCTATGCCACTGACCTTGTATCATCAACTATCAGAAAGATTTCTCCGGATGGTACGGTTTCAACATTTGCCGGCTCAGGCGAAGGCGGATACAGGGACGGCAAAGGGAAAGAGGCCATGCTCAAGATGCCTCACGCAATAGCCATTGACAGTGAAGACAACCTCATAATAGCTGATATAGGAAATAATCTGATAAGAAAAATCACTCCCGACGGGACTGTCTCGACCCTGGCAGGAGGGCTTGAAAAAGGCTACAGGGACGGCAATGCAAAAGAGGCTCTTTTCAGTATGCCGATAGATGTTGCTGTTGACGGCAAGGGAAATGTTTTCGTCTGCGATATCGGGAACAACAGAATAAGGAAGATTTCAAACGGCACGGTATCTACGATTGCAGGCAACGGCAACAAAGGGTATGTTGACGGAAAAGCAGAAGAGGCTGAATTCAATGGTATTCACGGCATCGCCATTGATAAAAAAGGCAACTTGTTCATTGCCGAGCTTCAAAATCAGGTAATCCGCTGTCTTACACCTGACGGGATGGTCTATACTGTAGCGGGAAGCGGAGAAAAGGGAGATAAGGACGGCAATCAGGATACTGCATCTATGAATGAACCGGGCGGTCTTGCAATTGACTATAAAACAGGGACGATTTATATCGCAGACCTCTATAATCACAAGGTTAAGAAACTCATATTCACAACTAAATGAAATTATCAGGAAGTGCAGGATCCTATTTTTTACTGCGGAATATAAAACTTGCTAAAGAAATATCTGGCTATAATTTTAATAGCGCTAATCCTGCTTCTCTCTGCCTATCTGCTTTTAATAAGCAAGTTCGATCCTAACCAGTTAGTTTCGGACATCATCACAAAGGCAGCGGTAAAGAACGGACTCCGCATATGTTATGGAAGCATTCACTTAAGCATCTGGAACGGGCCGGCAGCCAGAGTCGATAATGTCTTAATACAGGATATCACATCCGGCGTGAATATCCTTAGTGCAGAAAAAATCTATGTAGTGATAAAGCTTTTCCCTCTGATATTCGGAGAGGTCAGACCAGATGCGATCATAATCCATTCATCCAATTGCAATATCATGAGAGACAAGAACGGTGAATGGCTTATCCCCCGCTTTCTTAAGGAAAAGAAAGAAAATGAAGATGGACTAACTGCCGTAGAACTAATAGATGCAATCAGCTCTTTTCAGATTCAAGACGGGAATATCCAATTTACCGACTCTTTACAGATACCTCAAAAGACAGTCGTCGTCAGAGATGTGCAGGTCTCATTGAAACACAGCTTTCTTTCAAAGATGACAAAGTTCTCCATCAATGCCTCAGTAACACCGGAAGGAGGAGAGCAGGCATCAATCGCAATAAGCGGCAAATCCAAACTTCACGGGATAAAGGATTTTAAATCACTCATAATAGACTCCCATATCAACGTTACCGCACTTAACCCTGCTGACTTTAAACCATATATGGCAGGGTTTACAGGTTTTGAAAATATAAAAGGTAAATTTGAATTAGATTTAGATATTAAAACATTACCTATTTCAGAAGGATTAACCGTTGCAGGGGAAGTCTCATGCGATGGGCTGACATATGTTTATCCGAAACTTTTTCTTAACCCTGTCATAAGCAAAAAAACTGATATTGAATTTGCGATGGAATACAGGCCGGGATTCCTTGATTTTAAGAGTTATAGCGCAAACTTTGACCTCTTCAGGGTTGACGGGAGTTTCTCTGTAAAGCGGATCGATGATATGAAAAACGAACTCATAATGAGTTTCTCGTCGCCAGGATTTCCATACAATGCCGCAGGTAAAAACTTCGTGCCATTTGAGATATTTTCACCAAAACTTCGGGAGTTCATGCTTGAGAAAATAGACGGAGGGGAAGTCAATCTCCGGGAACTTCTGATAAAGGTTAATATCATAAAAGATAAGAACAAGAAGAATGAACATGGCAGGGACTTAATCACCATGGATGCATCCTTTAATAATGTGGCAATGAATCTTGGACATTCTTTTAAACAAATAGATGTGAAATCCGGCTCTATAACCATAAAAGACGGGGACATAAAGTTTACTGATTCGCGAGGTACATACGGAGATGCAAAAGTCAAACTAACTGACGGCTACATAAAAGATATTTATGGCGAGTCAAAGCTTCACATAGACACAAGCGGCGAGGCGCCTTATTCTGAAATACGGGATTTTCTGACGACAGAACTACTTCCTGATTCAGTGAGAAAATACGCATCAAAAGTCGCATCCCCATCAGGCACTTCGTCAATCAACCTTTTAATTGAACACAATCTATCAAAAAGCGAGGAGCCAATATCTTTTTCCGGCAATGCAAAAGTAAGCGCCGGAAGCTTTGTATACGAAGGTATAAAGGGAAGAGTCACTGTAACAAGCGGAAGCTCCCGTTTCTCAAATGCCCTGACAGAGCTTGAGAACATCAATTTAGATGCTTTAGATTCACATTTAACTGTGTCAGGAACGGTAAGAAAGGCTCACCCTGAATCCCCGCCGGTAAGCGAAATAAATGTACGGGGTATCCTTTCTGATTCAATATTAAAATCAACCATTCTTAAGGAAGCAGGCGATGAGCTTAATGTGCATGGTAATTGCCGTTTCAGGTCAAATTTTACAGGAACTGCAGACAACATCGGCTTTGATGTTAAAACCGACATTACACAGCTAAGCATCGATTACGGAACATCGTTTACTAAGAAGCTCCTTTCTCCCGGAAATTTCATGCTCACAGGAAATTATTCTGACAGTAAGGGATTTGTTTTTGAGAAATCTGTTCTTAATATGGAAGGGAACAAATATGAGATAAAAGGAGAGTATAACAAAGCAAACAAACCTTCACTGATTCTTGGAATAAGCGGGAATTATCTGAATCTTGAAAATGTATCGTTAAACCTGCTCCCGCTAAAACCCCTTCAGCTCTCCGGCAAAGCTGACACTTCTATAAATCTTTCCTATGACAATAAGGACAATTTTACCGCTGATATTGACATAAGGCTCTACAATATTTCCTCACGTGTCGGGTTGGTTTCATTATTTGATTCCATATCAGGCCGGATAGTGAATGAAGTCAGTCATACAAAGCTTCAGGATTTTAAAGTAAAAACCCTTGATGAACTCTATAAAATAGATGGAGAAATAGTAAAAGACAGTGATGAAAAAGAAAAAAAGGTTGCTCTGTTCATAAAAGCAAAGACATTTGATCTGGACAAGTTCATAAAGAGTTATCCTGAACAAAAGGGAATCGGGGAAAAACAGGAGATGAGCTATGCCTTCGGTGGAAGATTTGAAAGCAGGAAAATGGTTTTCCTCGATAACACATATGAAAATCTTTCCTTAGATTTTGCATTGCAAAAAAACATCCTGACCCTTGCTGATGTGAAGGCATCATCTTTCAAAGGCAATGCAACGGCATCCGGATCAATAAATTTTGCAGACGAGGGGAAAACCAGATTTGACATATGCTCAGAAGGAAAGAAGATAAACATAAAAAAAATTCTTGAATACTTAGGCGTAAAAGGTTCAGATTTCTCAGGAGACATAGATATCACAGACTGCATCAGCAGTTCATGGAAAAACGCTCAGGAAATAAGAGCAAACCTTGAAGGCAAGATATCTTTCATCTCTAAAAACGGCACTATAAAGAAAACCGGCATTGGTGTTATTTCAAAGATACTCTCCTTTTTCAATGTATTTAGCTGGAAGGACTTCTGGATAAAAGACATAGAAACAAAGGGAATGACTTACAATACCATATCAGCCGACTTTACCGGCAAAGAAGGGATTTTTCACACCGAGAACTTCCTGCTCGACGGAAGCTCGATGAAGATATCTGCTATTGGTGACATTGATTTAAAGAACTATAAGATAAACATGACTGTCGGTGTCATGCCGCTCGGCACTGTTGATACCATAATCAGCAAGATTCCGATTGTGGGATACATTCTTACAGGAAAAGACAAAAGCCTTATAAGCGCTTACTTTGAAGTGACAGGCGACCTTAAGAATCCCGAGGTTAAGCCTGTAAACATAAAGTCAATGGGAAGCGGGATTCTTGGACTTTTAAGACGCTCCCTTGGATTTCCCTACGACCTTATTAAAGACATGGGGTCCGACAAGAAAACAGAGCCGACTAACGAACAGACAGTCACACCTCTCCCCAAACAGTAACTGATTTTCTTTTATGTGAGCATTTGCGAGTTGGCTGCTGACAAAGTATTATGTCAAATCTATTGCATCCCCGGATGTAAGATTCGTGCAGAAGACGAGGAAACTGTCGGCGAGAAAAGCGGAGCATACTCTTCTGTATGTGAGCATTGGCGAGTCGGCAGTTGACAAAGTATTATGCCGAATCTTACATCCGGTCATCCTAACTGTCCGCAGGCCGCCATAATATCCTCCCCCTTGCTTTTCCTTATTGTCACAACAAAACCTGCATCTCTAAGCGATAATCCAAATTCCATTACTCTTTCCTGAGTGGGAGGCTTGAATTTCGAATCAGGGAACTGGTTAAAAACTATCAGATTTATTTTGCACTTTATCCCTTTAAGCTTCTTAGCTAACAACCTCACATCCTCATCCCTGTCATTTATTCCGCTAAGCATGACATACTCAAAAGTGATACGCTGTCTAGTCGGAAGTTTTAACGAACGGCATGTTTGAAGTAATTGCTCAAGTGTATATTTCTTGTTTATTGGCATAAGCTTTGACCTTACATCATCATCAGCGGAATTCAATGAAACCGCAAGATTGGCCTTTATCTCCCATTCATGGAAATTATGCATCTCGTCAATAAACCCCGCCGTTGAAATCGTTATCTTGCGTGCAGAAAAACAAAGCATGTCCGGATTAGTAAGGATTTCAAGGGCAGTCTTTAAATTACTGCTGTTATCAAAAGGCTCACCCATCCCCATAAACACGATATTTGTTATTGGCATCACCGCTATCCGCCTTGCATGGAGATACTGTCCGACGATTTCCCTGATTTTAAGGTTTCGCTTTAGTCCTCCAAGTCCTGTATAACAGAAAGCACATTTAAGAGCGCATCCTGCCTGCGTTGACATGCAGAGCGTAAGTTTCTTCTCATCAGGTATCAGTATGCTCTCAAATGAAATCCCATCCGGTTCAGAAAATACAAGCTTCTTTGTCCCATCAGAGGATTCAAGAATTTTTTTAAGATTTGCCGCATCAAAAGAAAAATTATGAGCAAGAATATCTTTTACTTTTTGCGGAAGGTTGGTCATCTTTGAAGGATCTGTAATATCCTTTAAATAAAACCAGTTAAGAACCTGTAAAACCCGGTACTTCTCAATGCCAGCATCCATTAAAATTCGCTGAAGTTCCTGCAAGCCGCAGTCAAAGAAGTTTTGTTTTTTTTCTGTCATCATTTTTTGCCCGAACACAATATGTAAACCTCACCAGATTCTTTTCTTGACGAAGAAGGCTTCAAAATTTTCACATCCTTAAAGCAATTTCGAAGCTCATCAAGAAAGCCTTTTACATCAGAGCCCTGAAATATCTTAAGAAGCAATGTGCCGCTATTTTTAAGGAACTCCCCTGCAAACTCCAGGACAGACCTACAAAGCTCAACACTTAAAGCCTGATCTCTAATCTTTATCCCGCTAAGATCAGGTGAGATATCGGACAATATGACATCAAAGGACTTGCCCGCCGAGCTGCTGATCTTCTGTCTCACATCAGGGAGAGTGAAATCCCCTTCGATAAAAATAAAATTCTCGCCGGCTATAGGCTGCGTTTTTTTAACATCTACACCGACAACAATCCCCTTTTCCCCGATCAGCTCTCCCGCAACCTGTGCCCAGCCTCCGGGAAAACAACCTATGTCAGCAACACAATACCCATTTTTCAAAATCCTGTGCTTCTCATTTATCTCCATCAGTTTATATGCGGCTCTTGAGCGGTAGCCCTCACGCTTAGCCTTTTTATAGAATGGATCTTTCCTGATATACATTCTTTTTATCCCCGCTTATAGCTCTTGACACCGGCTGATTCCTTTTATTACATTACGTCTAATTTTCAATCTTAAACATGAAATCAACTACTAAAATATCTACATTTTTGTTGGCGGCAGTATTAATGCTGAACGCCTGCTCTTGTCTAACAGTTTTCAATAATAAAAAGGAGGAAAAAATGACATTAGAAGAACTTGCCAAAAAAGTACAAGCACTTGAAGACATCGAAGCTATCAAACAGTTGAAAGCTACCTATGCTGAATATTGTGATGATTCCTACAATCCGGAAAAGATGATGGGGATATTCACTGAAGACGCGGTGTGGGACGGAGGAGAGAGGTTTGGAGTCCACAAAGGACATAAGGAGTTGAAGGAGTTTTTCACAAACGTTGCAAAGGGGCTTGTGTTCGGAGCGCACTTTTTCCTCCAACCCAGGATAACACTCACAAGCGATACTACGGCAAAGGCGAACTGGTACCTTTGGCAGACAAGTACGATGGCAAACGGCAAAGGTGTCTGGATATGCGGGCTTGAAGACGACGAATACAGAAAAGGGAAAGACGGCAAGTGGCGCATGAGCAATATGAAGCTTACTCTCTTCTATGTAACATCATACGAAGACGGCTGGCACAAAAAACCCTGGAGCGGATTGGAATAAAAAAATATATCCTTTGAAGCGGCTTGGCAGTTCCGCTATGGCACTAAACAACAGGTGCCTGCCGCGGAACTGCCAAGCCGTATTATCATTTAAGCGCTCAGCAACCTAATAGCTGATTTCAGCAATTCATAACAATCTGAGATCTTCAAAAACACTGAGATGTCATACTTCCCAATCAATCAGACTTGTTCCGATTCAGATATGATAAGCCCCCGAACAAACGTTTCAAACGAAACAGCAGTGAGTTTCCTCTTAAAAAATTCTGGCAAATCCTTCCGTGGACAATTCAGCACATCTGCTTTGTGGGCAAACTTATCAAAAAGCCATTGAGCCAATTCTACAGGCCAATAGCTCATGCTCATTTGAATCACTCTTGCACCAGCGCGTTTGGCATGTTCTTCTAATCCCGAACCTTCACCCACTCGATCAACGATGATACAAGTTGCTGAATGAAACTGCTGCTTGTTGACTTCCAGATTACGTTCAAAACGTGAGACTTTGTCTTTAGTGATTTCTGGATTCCCACGACCGATGAAGCCCAAATCAAACCGGATGGCCTGTCCCGGCGCAACTAATAGCGTTGCATCAGCTTCCCTCTCGCCAATTTTGCTTGAAAGCCAGAAGACTCCTGAAGTTTTTCCGGGCGGATAACTCGTTTGCTCAAATCCCAATGCCGCAAGCACACTGCCCAATACCAGTCTTTCAAATAGTTTTCCATAGGTGCTCTTTTCAGAACCACGAATTGCCAACGTCTGGCTGCCAATGGTGCAAAACAAGCTCAATATATCATGCCAATCTAGAATGGATTCCGTGCCGCTTTTAGATTTAACTCGACATTGCAGTTTACCTAAATCTTTCTCAGTCTCTGTCGCGAGTCGCTTCAAATTTATGGCAAAGGATTCCGTGTACTTCTTTAGTTGAAGTTCATCGTCCCGAAGAACATTTTGAACTCCTTTTCCTGTCAGCCCGATCATCCATTTGCAGATTTCTTTTTCTGATTTCGTAGCTCGACAAGTTAAATTCTGAAAAGCAATCTGAGGAATTTGTCTACTAAAATCTTTAGCTACTTGCAAACCGCGCAAATAGACTATAAATGTAGCTGCATTGATTTTTCCCAGCCTCAGGCGAGTTAAATGTTCCGTAGATGCGCGAAGATTGTTTCCGCAAAGGACATCAACAACAACTTGTCGCACATTTTCTTCACCAGCCCGCTTGATGAAAGTAGCGCCTTTGCTTTCAAGTAAATTGTTGAAGTTTTCCGGCAACAAATCCTTAAGAGTGATGGCAGTAGATTTCATTATAGTAAAATTGATGAAGTGTCAGGAGGTTGGCAGCCAACAAACAGAACATCTTTCGCAGCCATACCCAACCAATCCGTTATTTCTTTGCGAATAATTTCAATGTATTTTGGTTCATTTTCTATTAGCACGAAGCGACGATTCAGAATGGCTGAAGCACGCCCTGTTGTTCCTATCCCTGCAAACGGGTCTAAAACCACATCATTTATGAAGGAATAATATCTGATGACTCTCTTCGCTAATTCTACCGGAAATACCGCTGGATGTTCTGCATGAAATGCTGGATGAACACGCCACAGGTTTGTTGTTTCGTATTCTCCACTGATTTTTGAATTCTTCACCGCTTGTTGGTCTGGGTGATTGCGGATGTTCCAATCAATCAGTTTATCCGTATGCTTACGATAAACCAAAACATATTCTGTGACAGGAACTGCTTTATATTGGAGAGGTTGACGATCCGCGGCAAAACGGCGACCACGCCCAGTTGCCCAGCCCGCACCTTCTGGCTTTACCCAATGAATGTCGTCAATGAAATCAAAGCCTTCCTCGACAAAGATTCTGTGCATATCGAAAGGAACTGCAATACGTCTAGATGCTTCACTACGACTTGCTCTCCTAATCAATACAGGTGAAATATTCATCACGAAGAAACGACCTTCACTCAAAACACGGTGACAGTTGTGAATGATTCGTCGCATTTTCAAGAGATAGCTTTCGTAGGAAAGATAGTCCTCGTATTCTGGACGGGCATTGTAATAAGGCGGCGACGTGAAAATCAAATCCACGGATTGTGATGGCATGTCCAACAAAGCCTGCTCGCAGTCGCCGAGAATCACGGCATTTCTAACAAATGAAAGCAGCATTTGGCTGGCATTACCGTTTTCCTTCTGTGCAAGCTTTTCTGTTTCGTTCCGTCCAAGTAATCTAGCTTCAAGAACATCCGGCGCAGTCGTTTCATCCGTAGAAACCAGAGACGTGTAAGCATCTATAACAACTTCCCCAATTCTTTCTTTTTTGCCTGCTTTTACCAGCGGAACTCTCCAAATATGGTAGCGGTCATCAACTTCTGGCAAACCAAAACGGACCGCATTTTCCAATTTGAATGTCTTCAACCACCCCGCAGCAATGCTTTTGGCATCGCTAACAAACTTCACCGCATATTTTCTAGCTGCTGCCACAGTTGAAGCTCTCTGTTTTCTGGGTATTTTAACAATATATGTTGATTGTTCTTCATAAATCTGGGTTTGCCGACAAGTTTTGTGCTTTGTTTTTCTTGTTGCCATCTTGATTCTTTTCTGCTCAACATTTATTTTCATACTCACTCTACTCCCGCGCATTTTATATAATCCCCACATATGTGTGGTCAAGTAAATTGTCTTAAAGAATCTTTTACATTGGAAGCTTCCCTATACTTTCATATTTTCCACGCATATTCATGTGTAACGAATAGTTTAAATTATTCATACTGCAATTTCTTCAACCGTCTTCCAACCATCAGATTCTTGAGCTGCATGCCACAAGTCATAATTCTGCTGAAGGTTAAGCCATAGCTCAGGTGTTGTTTTGAATGCTTTTGAAAGACGTAAAGCCATATCCGGTGTTACAGAGCCGCGCTCATTTATAATCTTTGATAAAGTCTTTCTTGATATACCAAGAATATCAGCAAGTTCTGAAACCATTAAAGACAATGGCTCCATATAATGCCTTTTCAGAATACCTCCCGGATGTGTCGGGGATCTCTTCCTTGTTTTCATTTTCTCACCTTCCTCCAAATGATAAGTCAATGATAGTAAATATAGTTAATATCGTAAACATTGGCTTCTTTAAATGTCAAACTAAAGACGCGACATGGGGAAAGTAATTTTCTGAATATTTCTTTTTACATTTCAGCCAAACTTTATTAATAAACTATCCTTATTCTGAAAATAATGTAAGAGAGTTTGATATAACCAAATTACTGAGGAGATGATGATGGCTGAGCTACCTGATAGATTTTTGTCATGGAACTATTCCGGAAGAAGAAATCATATTAAAGAAAACCTTGAGAAGGAAATGTCATTCTCAGATGCCATGCTTGGTTTTCTATCCCATACCCCGACACTTTGCACAGCGCATGTGAGAAATGACGGCACTGTATTTGCAAATGGCAAGGTGATTGGAGCCGGATACGTCCTTAAAAAAGAGTTTATACCTGAAGCTGTGGCAGCTTTTAGAAAATATCTTAAATCTCCTGCAGAAATAGGCAAAAGAGGAAGCGAGGAATTTAAGAATTATCAAAAGGGTGCATTGGAACTTCTTCTCAAATACCATTACATTGAAATGGAAGAAGCAAAAAAGAAACTTGATTTTTCAAAAATTCAGTCAATTGAGCTTGTGGGTTATAACAAAACCGACCCTACTCTTCCGGCTCACGGATGGGAAGCCATTCAGAAAAACAAAGACGTTTGCTTAATCTATTACAGCCCGCCATTCCTGAGTTTTGAAATCAGGTGTACTGCTGAAGTCCATTACGAAGGGCTTTACCATGAGTATGTCAATCTCACCCATGACCTTTATCATGGAGGGAATGTCGAGAAATGGAAGAACAGACCAACCTATATTTTCAATGTGACTTCTGTTCATGACAACAGTGCAACACCGCAGGGATTTGGAAAACAAATTGCGTAAAGCTTAACTGGAGACAATATGGCATTTAGAAAGATTTTATTATTCACATTGTTTGTTTTGTCACTAACAGTGTTCGCCTCTGCTATGGAATTCTCAGCAGATATGCTTATGTCATCAGCACAAGGGAATATGACGGGGAAAATGTTCTATAAACCCGACAGATTCAGGAGTGATATCAAAAGCCCTCAGCAGATGATAAGCATTACAAGGTTAGACAAAAAAGTTGCATGGAACATAATGCCTGCTGAAAAGATGTACATGGAAATGCCTCTGGATCTCAGAACCAAACCTATGGTTGAGGATAAAGTTAACGGAGAGATTGACAGGAAGCTTGTCGGCAGTGAAACAGTAGACGGTCATCCTGCACAGAAATACCTTATAACCTTTAAGTCAGGCAATGCAAAAGAACAGGTTTACCAGTGGTGGGCAACCGACATAAAATTCCCGGTAAAGACAGCCGCAGTTGATGGTTCTTTTACACAGGAATTTAAAAATATAAAAATCGAATCACAGCCTAACAGTCTTTTCGAACTTCCTTCAGGATATCAGAAGATCCAGATACCGGGCGGGATGAGATAGAGGGATGAGATAAAAGTCAAAACAGGGCAGTTGTCATCCGCTGCCCTGTCATTTTTTCTCCTGTCTTTATAAGTCAATTTCATCGCGTCGTAACAACCTATGACTTTCAAAAACAGTGAGTATATCAATACGCCTTTCATTAATCCTGTAAACAATTCTATATTTTTTGAATATCAATTCTCTTATATCAGGATTGGCAATTTCGGGTACGATCCTGCCTTTACGGGGTTTATCAGGCAATGCCTTTTCTGCATAATTGATAATTTGCTCTACAAACATCACCGCCCGTTCCGGACTATCTTTCGAAATATAATCTTCAATTCCGGCCAATTGCTCAAGGGCTTCATTAGTCCATATTAGTTTCATCCGGAATTATCTCTTGTTTCTTCTGGCAATTAATGCCGCTCTAATCTCTGCAGTGCTGTGAGTCTTTCCGCTCTCAGTATCAAATATTCCTCTGCTGACCGAATCAAGAAAAGATTTCCTATAAACCAATTCGTCATAGTCACCTGGTGATAATAAAACTCCGGCTGGTTTACCATTCTGTGTAATAATCAGAGGATGTCCTTCACTTCGAAGATTTTTAAACCACTTGGAGATACTTGTCTTAAATTCGGCGATTGGAACAATATCATTTGAGATTGAAATTGTCTTCATATAATGGCTCCTTATTTAGGCTTATATTTTGAGCTAAATATAGATCAATATAAAAGACAAATCAAGTTTTGTTTTCGAAGGAATGACTATTTATTAGTTTCGTGTGGTTCTCTTTGAATACTGGAAAAAATTCTTCCAGTAAACGAGTGAAGATGTTGCAAGGGCAAGGCCAATGAGGATATACACAAGGCCAAGATAATCGCGGTAATCAAGAGGCACAATAAATCTTCGTAAAATCTGCCCAATTGAAACCATAAGGGCTATTATCATCCATGTTCCCCATGAGAATACGCTTCCGAAACAGGCTCTTTCCGGGGATGAATAAATTCGTTTGGAGGTCCTGTCGGCAGCTTTATAAAGGACAAATTTCCCTTTTATAATCCCTACCGTAAAAGCTACAGGAAGCAGATAAATGATTATATGATGTTTTACAGGGCTATTCGCAATCCAATAGCAACCAACGCTTGAAAGAACAGCACCAACGACAAGCCAGATAAAACCGGCAAGAAGAAAAAGATAACGTTTAGGTATTGCAGGGTTATATTTTTCTTTCCAGCTCATATATCACCCTTTTAAGTTTACGTATTGTAAGGCAACTTCAAGGTTTGATGATTTTAGCAACTGGATTACGCTCTGCAAATCATCGATTTTTTTTCCGCTCACCCTTACTTGCTGATCCTGAATCTCAGCCTGAACTTTCATTTTAGTGTTTTTAATCATTTTTACAATATTTCTTGCAGTATCAGTATCTACGCCTTCCTTTACTTCAATTATCTGCCTCACCATATTCCCGCCCGCTTCTTCAATTCCCTTGAATTGAAGAGACCTTAAGTCTATCCCGCGTTTTGAACTTCTCAGCCTTATAGCCTCAATAATAGCATTCATCTTCATCTTGTCTTCAGTAATGATTTTGATTTTTTTCTCTTTTCTGTCAAGGTCAATAGTAGTTTTTGAATCTTTAAAATCATAACGGTTCATTATCTCTTTCTTCGCCATGTTTAATGCATTATCTACTTCCTGAAAATCTATTTTGCTCACAATATCAAATGACGGCATAAAGTTTCTCTCTCCTTAAAGTCTTTTTTCAGCTAAAAAAACCACGGCCATAATAAATAAGAACCAGCCCGCATACCATCAGTATTATCCCAAAAATACGAAGACTTCTCAAGTTCATTTCCTGCATTTTAAGCGCAACCTTTTTCACCGTACCGGGAAAACAGAAATAGGGGAGCCCTTCGATCACGCAGACAAGACCTATAGCAACTATTATATAGTGAGCCATTACAGTTAGAAATATCAGTTATGAGTTATCTGTGTTCCAACACCTTCACGGGTGAATATCTCAAGGAGGAGCGCATGCTTTATCCTGCCGTCTATGATATGAACCTTGGAAACCCCGCTTTTGATGGCATCAAGACAGCATTCAACTTTGGGGAGCATTCCGCCTTTTATAATCCCCTTTTTAACAAGCTCTTTTATTTTTTTCTCATTGGCAGAGGATATGAGTTCCCCTTTCCCGTCAATAATTCCTCCGGTGTCAGTGAGAATGACAAGCTTCTTTGACTGGAGCGCAGATGCAATGGCGCCTGCCACAAGGTCAGCATTGATGTTCAGTCCCTCCCCGTTTTCATCAACCCCGATTGGAGCTATTACAGGAATAAAACTTCTGTCAAGTTCAAGAATGACTTCCTGATGAATCCGTGTCACATTCCCTACCCTGCCGATATCGACAAGCTTTCCTTTGTCTCCCTTTTTCCCTCCGTCAGATTTCACCTTAATCCTGTGCGCTCTTATGAGATTGCCATCCTTGCCGGTCAGCCCTATAGCCTTCCCTCCGTGCCTGTTTATAAGGGCAACTATTTCTTTATTTATAGTCCCGCCAAGCACCATTTCGACTACTTTCATCGTCTCATCATCAGTCACCCTGTTGCCGGAAACGAACGTTGATTCCATCCCCAGCCTTTTTAAAAGCTCAGCAATCTGTGGACCGCCCCCGTGGACTATTACCGGGTTTATCCCTATAAATTTAAGCAATATAATGTCGAGAGCAAAGTTCACCTTAAGTTCTTCGCTCAACATTGCATTGCCGCCGTATTTTATGACAAACGTCTCTCCGCAAAATTCCTTTATATACGGCAATGCCTCAATAAGCGTATTGGCTTTCTCTATATACTTTTCCATTAACTACTCCTTTACTCATATTCCGGATTACTGTTTTTCAATATAGACATACTTTAAGCTATCAAATTCGCCTCTCGGATACAACAAAAACCCTTTTATATTCCTGTTCAAAACAGCTATGTTATACGCATGCCAGAGGCTGATATAAGGAAGTTCTGATGCAGCGATTTTCTGGACATCGCTGTAAATCTTCCGTCTCTTCCCGATATCCAGAGTTTTTCTCCCCTCTTCAGTAAGCCTGTCAACCTCGCTGTTGCTGTAAAACCCCCTGTTCTTCCCTGCAGGTGGGAACCTTCCGGAATTAAAAATCTCGTAATAATGATCCGGATCAGTGACGCCCACCCACTTCAGCCTGAACAGCTGAAAGTTACCTCCTTTAATATCATTATAAAAAGTCGCCCACTCATACATCCTTATATCAATTCCAATCCCGATCTTTCTCATCTGTTCCTGAAAGACTTCGGCGAATTTTCTGCTCCTCTCTTCATAGGTAGTTTTAAATGTAAGATTTAAACGCATCTTTGGTCCGTTGCCGTCAGGGTCTTTAAATCCCGCCTCATCAAGAAATTGTTTTGAGCGCTCCGGATCATAATCGTATTTTTCAACATCCCCTTCGTATGCCCAATGCCCCTGCGGCAAGAGGCCGGTTGCCGGCACTGCCCCGTCTCTTTCGATATTCTTTATAATAGAATTTCTATCTATTCCACAGGCAATGGCTTTTCTCACATTAAGGTTTCCCGAGAGTTTATCTTTCATGTTGGTCCCGATATAATAATAGTCAGTTCCCATCTCTTTAATCACATTGAGATTTTTATTAAGAGACAACCTCTCCACCATGTCAGGAGAGAAAACATTCTCGCAAAAATTTATATCCCCTTTTTCAAGCTGAAGAGCCCGGATAGATTCATCCCTTATTATTTTAAACACAATCCCAGCAATCTTTGGCACTCCTTGTTCAAAATACCGTTCATTTTTTGAAAGCCTTATCTCCCGGTCTCTTTCGACTGATGCAAGCCTGAAAGGGCCTGTTCCCGAAGGGTGCTCTCCAAAATCCTCACCGGCCTTCTCTGCATATTTCACCGGAACAATACCTGTAGTCATGGTGGAAAGAAATGGAGCGAACTCTCTGTTGAGAGTGAACTTTACCGTGTAATCATCAACAGCCTGTATATTTTCTATGAAATCATAAGCACCTTTAAGCGGTGACTTCAGTTTATCTGACAAAATGGATTTGTAAGTATAGACAACATCAGAAGATGTCAGGATTTCCCCTGTATGGAAGAACACTCCACGCCTTAAATGGAAAATATAAGTTCTTCCGTCTTCGCTTTCCCAGTCAGTTGAAAGGTCAGGCACAATCTTAAGCTCGCGATCAAATTTAACAAGTCCGTTAAAGAGCAGACCGGCAATCCTTGAAGAAGGTACATCAGTTGACATGCGTGGATCAAATGTTGCAGGTGCGCTTTCAAAGGCTATGATAATTTTATTCCTGTTCTCGCTATTTTCCTTTAAACAAGCGGAAAAGAGGAGGAAGATCAAAATACAAGATAAGCATCTCTTAATCAGCGTCATAATTTATAGTAATTTCACAATGTTATAATAGTAATTTTAAATGTTTCCTATATAAATGAGGTTAAGAATGTTAGTCAAGCAGCGAAGTTAATATAGAGCTTGCAAGTTCTTGACAAAACTGCTTTTTCCTATTATTCCTAAACAAAGGATATGACAAGTATGGAAAACCTGACAGAAAGAGAAAAAAGCGTTCTTTGGGCGATTATTCAAAGTTACATGGTGTCACCTGAACCTGTAGGGTCCGGGTCGATAGCAAAGATGAGTAATTTCGATATAAGCCCTGCCACTATCAGGAATGTAATGGCAGACCTCGAAGAGTCAGGCTACCTTACTCACCCCCATACTTCTGCCGGGAGAATACCAACAGATAAGGCATACAGGATTTATGTAAATTCTATTTTGTCTGAAGATGGAATCAATCCGGCAAAACTTGATGCTGAGGCTCTTTCACTCGAAAGAGAGCCGGCAAGCATTGAAGAACTTCTTAAGCAGACAACAAGGTTTCTTTCAAGAAAATCGCACAACATGGGAATAATATCAGCGCCTAAAATAAATTTCGTTACTCTTAAACATATTGAATTTATAAGGCTGAAGAAACAACATATCCTTGCCATAATCATAGGTGAATCAGGATTAGTGGAAAACAAAGTTATAAACACCGAGGAAGACATTTTACAGGGCGAGCTTGATAAGGTAAGAAACTTCATCAACGAATCTTTCCATGGATCAACTCTTCCGGAAATCAAAAGAAAACTGCGGGAAATGCTGCTTGAAGACAAGAGAAATTTCGATGAGCTTGTGGAAAAAGCAATGAAGCTCAGCAATCTCATGTTCTCATTTTCCGGGGAAGGTGAGATATACTATGACGGCACGTCAAACCTGATTGAAGAACCTGAGTTTTCCGGTACAGAGGAAATGAAAAAGCTTCTTTCTGCTTTTGAAGAAAAGAGCCTTATACTAAAGATCCTCGACAAATGCCTTGCCGCAAACGGGGTAACCATTTATATCGGAGCAGAAGCCTCCATCGGTGAAATGGCTGATCTGAGCATTATCGCAGCCACTTACAAGAAAGGAGACAAAGCCATCGGAACTCTCGGTGTGCTGGGACCGAAAAGAATGAACTATTCAATGGTAATCCCGATTGTGAACTATACCGCAAAAACAGTCAGCGAACTTCTTACGCAAAGCTGACATGATAGACGGCAGGGATTTCTACCAGATCCTTGGCATCAATCATGACGCCACGGAAACCGACATAAAAAAGGCATACAGGAAACTTGCCATTAAGTTCCATCCCGATAAAAATCCCGGAAGCAAGGAATCTGAAGACAAATTCAAAGAAATAGCCTCTGCATACGAAATCCTGAGCGATGGAAAAAAACGTCAGGAATACAATGATACGATTTTCAGGCACGGCGTTGGAAACGACTGGGATCTCTTTGACTTTTACGAAAGCAGCAGCAGCGGATTCAGGAATATATTTGACGGCATTGTAAATGATTTTGAGGGATACCATTATTCTCCTCACGTACACGCCCAAAAAAAAGGGAGTGATATAAGAATAAGAACTGAAATTACACTTACAGATGTTGCCTTTGGCAAGGAGAGTGTGATTGAAGTAGAGCGCTTCGACACCTGCCATTCATGCAATGGAACCGGAGCTGAGCTGAAGCAGGGCAAGTCAATATGTCCTATATGCAAAGGGATTGGCAGCATTGTTTACCATCATGGATTCTTCAAAGTAGAGCGGACATGCAGGTGTTGCTTCGGTGAAGGATATATTGTTTTGAGGGAATGCGGTAAATGCAACGGGACCGGAAGGACTAAAATAATAAGAAACGAATCATTTAAAATTCCTCCCGGAGTCGAAACAAACACATGGCTCAGGTTCACCGGTAATGGAAACTCAGGGATCAGAAAAGGAAAAAGCGGAGATCTGCTGCTTCATATCAGAATAACAGACCATGAGTTGTTCCAGCGCGAAGGGAACGACATAAAATGCGAGATACCAATATCCTTCACACAGGCAGCCCTTGGAGATGATTTTGAAGTACCTACCTTATACGGCAAAACAAAGGTGTCCATACCGCATGGCACACAGTCAGGAAATATAATAGAGATTAAAGGCAAAGGACTCCCTGACAAGAACACAAAGAAGAAAGGGAACCAGTTCGTAAAGTTCAAAGTCTTGACCCCTGTCAATCTTACAGCAAAAGAAAAAGAGCTTCTGCGGGAACTTCACAAACTGCAAGCATCAAAATAACCCTGATGTGGATCGAACTATCAATCACAGCTCCAGCAGTCTTCCAGGATGCTTTGTCAAACATCCTTTTTGAAGAAGGCGCATCCGGAACCGAAGAGGAAAGGCTATCCATTGAAGACAGTATAATTACCCTTAAAGCATACTTTCCTGAAAAAGATTTCAAGTCATCTGTCCGGAATATCAGGAAAAGACTTCAGTCAGTCTGCAAGAGAGGGAACAAGGCCTCAAAAAAAGTCAAGATCGCTTTCCAATCCATAGAAAGTATGGATTGGGGGTTAGAATGGAAGAAACACTTCAAGCCTGTCAGAATCGGGAAAACCTTTATCATTCTGCCGCCCTGGAATAAAAAGAATAAAACGAATAAAGAATGGAATAAAAAGTATCATAACCGCAGGATTGTAATTATAATAAATCCCGGACAAGGCTTTGGAACAGGCACTCATGAGTCAACAAAGATATGCTTAAAGCTCATAGAAGAAATAAGCGCGATGACTGAGTCCGCAAAACTAAAAAAATTTCTCGACATAGGAACAGGTTCGGGCATCCTCTCAATAGCCGCCGCGAAATCCGGGTTCAAAAGCTGCAAGGGGATAGATATAGACCCGGAAGCAGTAAACAATGCTGAAGAAAATATAATCCTTAACAGGTTAAAAAGTAAAATATCTCTCCATGTCCTTTCTCCTTTTGATCTTGGCGGTGAATATTTTGATGCAGTTGCGGCTAACATGATATTGTCAGAACATATTGGGATATGCTCATGTTATAAGAACATCGTAAAAACTAATGGACTGTTAGCCGTATCAGGGCTCGTTGAAGGACAGGAAAAAGAACTTCTTTCTCATCCGGAAATCTCAAATCATTTTAAAAAAATCAAGACAAAATCATGCGGTGAATGGAAAGGGCTTCTCCTGAAACGGACTGAAACTAAAAACAAAAATGTAACAAAGAAACAAACCTGATGACAATACCAAGAATCTTTACGAGCGAAGACCGCATAAAAGACGGCAGGATAAGCGTATCAGAAGAGGTTTATCATAAACTTACGCGTGTTCTTAGAATAATACCGGGAGCAAAGGTTATTTTTTTTAACGGCAAGGGAACTGAATATGAAACGAGGGTAGAGAAAATATCGAAGAAAGAATGTATCTGCGCTGTCATCGAAGAAAGACGTACTGGCGTGAATGATGAAACAAAAATAACACTTGCACTTGGAATACTGAAAAAAGAAAAAATGGAAACAGCCATTGAAAAGGCAGCGGAGCTTGGCGTTACTGCAATACTCCCATTAATGACAAAGAGAAGCCAGGTAAAGCTTACAGAAGCAACCATTAAAGGCAAAATCGACCGCTGGTCAAAGATCGCAGCTCAGGCATGCGCACTGTCGAGAAGGGCCTTTATTCCCTCAATCTCTACACCGTTGACCATCGAAGAGCTTGCTCACTCATCATCCCATTACCCCACAAAAATAGTCTTCTGGGAGGAGGCTCATGAAAGCCTGCGGAATGTATTGAAGGGAATACAGGAACAGCGGTCTTTCCCGGTTATTGTTGTCATAGGACCTGAGGGAGGTCTATGCGCGGATGAAATAGAGATACTCAGAGATTCCGGATTCAATACCGCCACCTTCGGCAAGTATATTCTCAGTGCTGAAACAGCAGTATTCGCAGCAATAAGTCTTATTCAGTATGAGCTTGATATGTTTTAAAAAACAAAGATAATTAATGCTGAACAATATTTCTTAGCAGGAGACTGATTATTGGACAACAATCGATTTGAAAAGCTAAACTGGTTTAGCAGATCAGCGCTTGTTTTTTTCTCTATGTTGCTGGTAATTGTGTTTCTGGAAATGGGAGCTTTTGCTTTCAGTTACTTCTTGTATATTACCGGAATATCAAGTGGCGGCACCTTCATGGAATACAAAGATAATTTCCATCCCATATTCACCAGAGTCCTGTTAAAACAAAAAACATCAAAGGCAATAAATGATGAGGCTTCCAGATGGAATGAATATGATCCCTGGTACGGCTGGAGGAACAGCTTTACCGGCAAAAGAACAATATACGCTACAGACAAATCAGGGTTCATTTGTAATGGCGATATCAACAGGGATGTTTATTCGAAAAGGAAGGATGTCTTCCGGATATTTATTCTTGGCGGTTCAACAGTTGCAGGGCACGGTGTTACAGAACCAAGCAAGAGCATTTCAGCCCAGACGGAAAAATATTTAAATTCAACCAAACCAAAGAATTTAAATTATCATTTTGAGGTTATCAATGCAGGTGTGGCAGGATATTACTCATCAATGGAACTTGCTTACCTGGAATTTGAAATCTTATTCTACAAGCCGGACATGATCATTGTTTTTGACGGTTACAATGATTTTTTCCAAAAAAATATAGTTGAGCAAACAGATAATTCATATCCGGAACGATATCATTGGAACGAAAGACATGTAGAATTAAAAGCAGATGCAGAGAATCCAAAATTCAAGATTCAACTTCCGGAAAGATATCAAATCTGGCGTTATTCATATTTCTTGGATATGGCTATAACATATTCTGATAAATTATTTGTTAAACTGCAAAACTCACTTCCCCGCCCAAAGGTTAAAATACCGGATATTATTATTAATAAATACCCGTCCACAACAGAAGAAGAATTTCATCCGATTGTAAAGTGGCGAAGCAATTTGAATTATGACAAATGGCTTACTGAAAAACAGATTGAATCGCTGCCGAATGCTGTCAACAAACACAATATCGAACACTACATTACCAATATAGTTTTCATGAAAGCAGTAACTGACAAGAGAAAAGTTTTCTTCCTTTCAATATTGCAGCCAATGCTTCTTCCCGAACTAAAGAAAGTTTTTACTCCGGCGGAAAAGATGCTTTATGATTGCAATGTCCAATTCGCTGCCCAGCAATATCATGTAGACTATCACAAGATGATTTATGATTCTTCGGAGTACGCAGCAAAAGAGATCGGCGATGAATTACATGATTCTTTTCTTGATATGAGAGGATTCTTCAATGGAGAATCTCAAAGAACATATTTCGACTGGGTTCACTATAATGATTTTGGCAATCAGCTTATAGGCCAGTATTTATCTGACTTCATAATAAATAAGCTGGAAAACACATCTTCTTAGTACGTGTAAATAACACAATGTTTGCAAAACCTATCCTCTCTAAAGCCAATGTATTTTCAGCTCCCCTTCCACCTGCCTGAATTCCTTATCACCGGTAACAAGCTCAGCCTTCCGCAATTTTGCCAGAGCCGCCGCGAAACAGTCAGCATAAGACATTTTTTTTACTGCTTTGAATTCAGCAGCCTGTCTGGCAAGCTCCAAATCTGCCGGAATCAATTCTATTGGCAACGTAGAAATCAAATGGGCTAACTGGTCAGCCCGCTCGCGCCCGTCTTCCCGAAGTGTTATATAATAGATCTCTCCCCAATTCACTACGGAGAGAAGAGCTGGGCGTCCTGAATCCCTCGCATCCTGAAATATTTCAACCATCTTATCTTTTCCAGCTTCACCTTCAAAGAAGGCTATGAGGCTATAGCTGTCTAAAACTTTTTTTACAATCCTCACAGTACCCGTTCCTTTTTCTTTTCTTCCATCAGCGCCTTCATTAGCCTTCCCTTTGTTTTGGTTATCCCGGCAAGGCTTTTTATATACTCATCTGTGACTGGTTTAATAATTATTTTCTCATCCTGCTCATAAATAAAAACCTGTGTTCCTTTTTTGATGCCATACTTGCGGCGCAGTCTTGAGGGGATTACTATCTGTCCCTTGGATGTGACAAGCGATTTATCCATAAAATCTCCCATTAGATATACAATAAAATATAACCATAATAACAATGTACGTCAATTTATTTATAGTAATAACATATTTATATTGTATGTAAACTTATGACAGGTAATAATATTTGACATGAGAAATGAAGAATAAAGAGTGACTGAATTTCAGTAGTTTCCTGTAAGTAATCCTGTATAAAGACCAATCAGTTTTTTGCCGGCAATAATAAAAATCAGAGCTGCAAGAGAAAGGAAAACTCCGAATGGAATCGGGTATTTTCTTCCTTTCCCTCCAAAGAGTATCATGGCACCGCCTGCAAGGCTTCCGAGCAGCGAGCCGATAAACAGTGTGAATGCTGTTCCCATGATGCCTGTAAATGCACCGATCATGGCAAGAAGCTTTATATCACCTCCGCCCATACCTTCATCACCTGTTAACTTTTCATATGCCCATGCAATAAAAAAAAGCACTCCGCCGCCTGCGAGTATCCCTGCCAGTGAATCAATAAATTTTAATTCCCTGACAAAGCAACTCAATATCCCGAGAGGAATAAATCCCAGCGATATCTCGTCAGGTATGATCCTGTGAGTGATGTCAATACCGCTTACTATCAGAAGAGCCGACGTAAGAACGAGATAGACAGCAAACTCTGCGGAATAAGAGTAAACATAGTATATGGCAGAAAACAGTGACCCTGTAAGGATTTCAACCAGAGGGTATTGAAAAGATATTTTAACTCCGCAGTGCCTGCATTTTCCGGCAAGTACAATATAGCTTATTACCGGTATATTGTCATAGAAGCTGATAAGATTTCCGCACCGGGTGCAGTGAGAACGGGGAGTTACTATTGATTCCTCTCTGGGAAGTCTGTAGATGCAAACATTTATAAAACTACCGACACATAGACCTGCTGCAAAAATGAAAACTGAAAGTACCAGGCCAGGCATCATTCATCCGCTGAGTCGTCAGCTTCGAGGGCAACCTTTTCCACGTCAAGATCATCGGCGTCTACAGTCACCATTGTGGTGTCTTCAAGTTCGACTATGAGCTTACGCGTAATGGTGTTGACCTTTCTCACCTTCCCTGTCCTTCCATCATGCAAAGTCACCTTTTTGCCATATTTAGGCAGGTCTCGGTTTATCTCCTTGTATGTCGTGTATTCATACATAAGACAACACATGAGACGCCCGCAGATTCCGGAAAGTTTATTGGGATTCAAAGTCAGGTTCTGAGCTTTCGCCATTTTAATGGAAACAGGCTCAAACTCTTCAAGGAATGAGCTGCAGCAGAGTTCCCTGCCGCAATGACCGTAGCCCCCGATTATCCGTGCCTGGTCTCTTACTCCTATCTGCCTCATTTCAATTCTTGTTCTGAACTCATAAGCAAGGTCTTTTACGAGCTCCCTGAAGTCGATCCTGCCGTCAGCAATAAAATAAAATATTATTTTCGAGTCATCAAAGGAAGTGTCTACACGAACAATTTTCATCTGAAGATTGCGCGATTCAACTTTATCTCCGGCTTTTCTTAATACTTCCCTTTCCTTCTCCTTGTGTGTCTCTATTTTCTTAACATCATCATCTGTAGCTTTTCTTATTACTTTTTTAAATGATGAGATATCTGTCCCCTTGTGCGGGATAAAGGGATCGGATGTTACAATCGCAGCATCCTGTCCTTTATCAACTTCAACAATACAGTAATCACCCTTTTTTAGCTTAATCCCGGCAGTGATGAAATGATAAAGCTTACAGCATCCAATCAATCTCGTCCGTATTATCTCAGGTGTTTCCTCTTTTATTTCTGTTCCCTCTTGTTCCATCTTCCATCCTCAGGATTATAAACATATTGGAGCTTGCCAATATGAAATTATTTTTTTCTTAAAAACTTCTCCACCTCTTTGACTGCATTATACACCATCTCCTTCTCACTAACAGTTGAATCTATTATCTTTATCCTTTTTTTCTCTTTTTGCGCAAGCTTTAAGTAACCTTCTCTTACTCTGTTGTGGAATTCTTCGCTTTCTCTTTCAAACCTTCCTTCATCCCATCCATTGTTTTCATCATTCCTTCTCATGGCACGCCGCAATCCTATACGTACATCTACATCAAGAAGTATTGTAAGGTCAGGCTCCAAACCCCTGCATGCTATTTTATCGAGAGATTTCACTTCTTTTACCCCGAGGCCTCTTGCGTAACCCTGATAGGCAAGTGTAGCATCAGAAAATCTGTCACAAAGAACTATTTTCCCTTCATGGACGGCAGGAAAGATTATTTCCTCAACATGCTGTGCCCGGCTTGCACAGTATAGCATAAGTTCTGCCTTTGGTGTCATTGCAGAACTCTTCTGGGAAAGCAGTATCTTTCTTATCCTGTTACCTATCTTTGTTCCGCCCGGCTCCCTTGTGAGAACTACATCATGTCCCATCTTCTTTAGATATTGAGCCACATACTTTATAGCCGTAGTCTTACCGCATCCTTCAATCCCTTCGAAGGTGATAAAAACCCCATTTTTCTTGCTATTTCTATTCATAAGTATAGAGGCAGAATTAACACGTATAGATAAGATAAATCAACAATGAAAAGGGGTTGCAACTGCCTATCCGGAATAAATGAGAAGAAAATTTGTTCGATTCAATAAAATAAGATCATAGTCCACCAATTAAATTAAAAAAAACAGCAAGTTGAAGTGTTTTTCAGTTTTTTGCTCTTTTTCCAACAATAGCAATTTACAGCAAAAGAAGAGCAACGTGCTGGTTGAATAAAATGTTCAATTCTATTCTATGTTGATAACCACACGACTATTTTTAACACTGCACTTAACAATCTTTTAAACTGGATTGATTGAAAGGGGGTGGTAATCAGATAGAAACAAACCTTCCTGAACAGTTTTAAGGATTTCATAAACACGATTTAAACATAAATAGAAATTTCATTAAAATATTTTTCAACCGGGGGTTTATTTATGAAAATTGGGAGTAAAAGTTACAGGATAGCTTTACTTGCAGTTCTTTCTTTTGTTATTCTCACATGGGCAGTAGAATACAATCCAAAGATGCCTGGTGGATGGTATCAGGAAGCTGATTTAAACTCACGAAGATTTCTCCACGGAAGTGTAAATTTAGCTGACGGAAGAGTGTTGTCAACAGGAGGCACAAATGCTACCGGCGGACCAGCACTCACAAGCGCAGAAATCTATGACGCAACCACAAATACATGGACTTCTACCGGGTCAATGAACGTCGGTAGAATGAGCATGGGAATAGTCCTCCTAAATGACGGCAGAGTGCTCGTAAGCGGCGGAAGACTTGCCTACGGCGGCGGAACGACATTAATAACCAACAAAGCAGAGATATTTGACCCTGCAACAGGAGTCTGGACTCTGACCGGCTCAATGAATTATGCGAGAAGAAACCATCAGATGACTCTCCTTAGCGACGGCAGAGTGCTGGTCACGGGCGGTGGAGACAGAGCTAGCCTTGGAAGCTCTATTGCTCTTAAGACAGCGGAAATTTATGATCCCGCAACAGGGGCATTCACCTACATAGGCGACATGACAACACCGAGGCTTTTTCATGGTGCAGATCTTCTTCCTGACGGGACAGTACTCCTCACAGGAGGAACGCTTGTGGGCATCACAAATCCGCAATCCAGCGCAGAGATTTATGACCCGGCGGCAAACACCTTCACATATATAGGCAATATGAACAGTGTAAGGAACACACATGCTCATATGCTCTTAAACAATGGGAAAGTGCTGATTGCAGGCGGCGGTCTCACAGGAACTACCACAACAGCAACAGCAGAACTATATGACCCGGCGACAAGAACCTTCACATCAATAAAGTCAATGCCATCAATCAGAGGTAACCTTTTTTCAGTGGTAAAGCTTTATGATGGCTCAGTGCTTATTCCGGGCGGTGCAAATTCCCTTGGAATACTTAAAGACTGTTTTCTCTATGACCCTTATATGAATAACTGGACAATCACCGCTTCTTTGAAAGAAGGTGGAGATACTGCAGGGTATAACCTTCTGCCCGACGGACGCGTGCTTCGAAACGGCGGATTAAGTTATGACCTGAACCGCGTTCCTACTATTCAGGTAGAGAAGCTAACCCAGACTTATGTGGCGCCTGTTGACAGGCAGATAATAGGATTAAGAAATGTCATAAATGGACTGCCTTCCACATCATTTAACAATGGTGAAGCAAGCCGTGAATTGCTAATTGTAAAATTAAATAATATAAGCAAATTCGTAGGGCTTCACGAAGAAGAATATTCCAGCGGTAGCGGAGCTTTCTTGGGCCATACAATCAACAACAACGGCGTTTATCACAGACCGGGGTTACACTATCCTGAAACCTACTGCACCGGTTGTCATGGCGCAGATCTAACAGGCGGCGTTACAGCTCCATCATGCTATACATGCCACGGCGCAAAGTGGAGCACCGGAGGACCCTATGTAGATTACGGCAAGGCACTTTTAGAGACAAAAAACATGCTTAATAAACTTGACGGTTGCGGCACTGAGCCTGATTCAAATGATGCAATCATTGATTGCAACGAACAGAAACGTGTCCGTTCAATCCTTCAGGTACTTATAGACACCCTGGACAAGATGTCACAGCCCAATGCACTGCCTACTGTTTCTGTTTCTGCAACACCTACATCAGGAGTAATTCCTCTAAACGTAACATTTACATCAACAGCAAGTGACTCTGACGGCTCTATAGCAACATACTTCTGGGATTTCGGAGACTCAACAACAAGCTCCGAGATAAACCCGGTACATTCTTTCGCATGTCCGGGAACATTCAATGTATCATTAACAGTAACTGACAATCTCGGAGGAACAGCATCAGCAACAGTTCTTATAAATGTTGCAAGCGATGGCTCGGGAATTGTTAGATTCAAGTGCGATGTTGTTCCTGTGCTTGACCCGAACTGCCTCGGCTGCCACAGCGGCAGTGGTGCACTAGGCGGGCTTGATGTAAGCACAGTTTCAAAGATCTATCAGGGCGGTGCAAGCGGACCAGCAGTTATCCCCTTCGACGCGGATAACAGTCTGCTCATCACAAGAATCATAGACGGCACAATGCCTCCTGGCGGTTCAATCACACCAACACAGCTTCAGACTATCAAAGATTGGATTAATCAGGGAGCTTTGAGCAACTAACAAAAACAAAAGGGGAGGTTGATTTCAGCCTCCCCTGTATTTTCCTCTCTTGCTGCAAAAAAAACATATCTCTTCATCATCAGAGCGTGATGCAAACTCAGTTGAACAGACACTGCACGTTTTATTCCTGAAGGAAATAAGCTCGCGGGGAGAAGGGTTAACAATCTTTTTAGGGTCAAACAGAGGCTGTACTTTTATAGCCTTGCCGAGACAAATCTCCGCACACAAACCGCAGCTTATGCACCTGTCGTAACTGAACATCAGCTTTACTTTGTCTTCAGACTTCTCTTTGTATAATGCCGCAGTGGGGCAAAGTATCTGGCATACATCGCAACCAATACATTCAGCACTAATGGAAACATCACCAAAAGGTATATATATACCTCCGCTTCCATCATAAATGCTTCCATTGCCCATACCATCAAGTATCTTCTTTAAAAGGTTGCGCCTCGGGCTTTTCCCGCTTGTTTTTACATTTTCCTTCGGCGGCATTTTAATTGACTCAGTAACCATCTCACCTACCTTTAAAATGCCTTCACCCCTTAGTCTTTTAAAGAAATCCCTCCTTGAAAAACCTCCGGATGGGACACTGATATTTTTTTCTTTCTTTTCCCCGGCATTTTCCTCTTTCCTTATTTCCTGTGCTTGTCCTTTCTCCCATTTGATCCCGGCGCTTTCAGCTATAAGCCTTGCCAGACGATGGTTATATTTGAATACAGCATCCCCTCTCGACAGACTGCATGTTGGACAATCTCCGCTTTCGAACGTAATATTCGTAATGCCATTTTTCTTAAGCCAGAGAAGGATGTTTTCAGTCAATCTTCCCAGACATCTAATAGGTACAACCGGTCCCATCTCATTGTGCGCCATTCCGCATGCAAAAATAACAGAAGCGCCGTCAGTGCTGTTCTTTACCGCTGACATTGCAAGCTCGACTATATTGGCATCGCTTTCAAGACGTGATAGAAAAACTCCGGACGGACACGCAGAAATGCATAAACCACAGTTAAAACATTTCGCCTCATCTATCATCCCTTCAGACATTGAAATGGCATTTGCCGGACAAACTTCCATACATATATGGCAAGAGGATTTAGGGGATTTAAGAGTTGGGCATAGATATCCTGTAACTTCTATTTCTCCTCTTAAAATGCTCTTTATGGCTGCATCTATTATAGTAGATTTTATCATGATGTTTATTTTTTATAATCTGTACAGAGAAAGTCAAGACTATCCATGATTTACGAAGAAGATATAATATCAGCAGTCAATGCCCTTCAAACTCCCTGAGCAGATTCTTAAACTCAAGTTCGCGGAAAAGAAGTATGAGTTCCTCTTTTTTTGGTTCACCAAGTTTTAGCTCTTCAATGCTAATATCAAGCGGGACATTCCTTTCAAGAAGCACAAGCTTTTTACTGAGCAGTGCCTGTTCTTTAAAAGTATCTATCTTCTCTTTTACCTTCTTCTGCTTTATTGATGATGAATTTTCAATCAATGCCTCTATGCTCCCAAATTCCTGTATAAGATTCTTTGCAGTTTTCTCTCCAATACCTGGAACTCCGGGAATGTTATCTGACTGGTCTCCCATAAGTGCAAGAACGTCAGCAACTTTTGCAGGGGGAACACCGAAACGTTCAATCACTGCCATTTCATCAAACCATCTGTCGCGCATAGGATCATACATATTTATATTTTCATCTATCAACTGCATCATATCCTTGTCTGCGCTCACAAATGTAATATTGTAACCTTCCGCGACTCCTCTCACTGCAAGAGTTGCCATAATATCGTCAGCCTCAAAGCCCGCCTTTTCAAGCCCCGGGATGTTCATATAATCTACAATTGCCTTGATAAAAGGGATCTGCTGAACAAGCTCATCAGGCATACCGGGACGGTTGGCCTTGTAGTCCTCATATTCAACATGGCGGAATGTTTCTTCCTTTCTGTCATAGGCAACGGCAAGATATTCAGGCTGTTTCTCACGAATGAACTTTCTCAGCATATTGGTGACTGAGAGAATCGCGTTAGTGGGAATCCCTTTTGAATTGGAAAGCCGGGGCATGGCAAAAAATCCCCTGTACATATATGAGCTTCCGTCAATGAGATAAAGATGTTTTGTCATTTATATTTCAACAATTATAGTTTATTGTAGCTTTTAAATGTGTTAATTATAAAATTCAGTCAAGTAAAACTTTTCAGATCATAGACGCTTTTAACAAATTTGATTCCTTATATAAATTAATAAGGAGAATAAATATGTATGAAGCTAAACATAGCAAAAAAATTGCACTGTTAATTCTTCTGCTGATCTTTTCCGGTTGTTCCGCTTCGAAAGAACACGAATTCACTGTAAACATTGAATCCGTTAATAATACGGACACTGCATCAACAGGAAAGAGCTATCTCCTGGTCCCGGATGGAATTGAAAGCACTACTGGAAACCAGCGTTATGAAGAAGTCGCATCTTTACTGGATGAAGCGCTTACCGGGCATGGCTTTGTTCCTGCAAAAGAGAATGAACCAGCAGAAATGGTTATAAACTTCTCCTATGGTATAGGGAAGCCCCAGCAAATACAAACCACAAAAAAAATCCCTATATGGGATCAGATGAGCGTCAAGTCAGATCCTAATCAGGATAAAATAGTTTATTTGGGAACCAAATTCGGAGTATCCAGCAATGCGCCTGGGCAGGGTGTGGTAGGCTATACAGAAGTAAAAAAAACAATAACAGTCTTTGATAGATTTATCAGACTTGACGCGTATGACGGCAAAGAATATCAGAAAAAAAATAAAGTCCTTTTATGGAATATAAAAGCAACAAGCACTGGACCCTCATCTCAACCTGAAGAAGTTTTCCCTGTGCTTGTGACAGCATTAAAGCCCCACATGGCCACCAATAACATCCAATCTATCGTGCTTTATGACACTGATTCCTCTCTGGCTAAAGGAAAGAAACCTTATAAAAGTAAAATCTCCAGAGTACATTCTGAGGGTGGTCAAAGGATCGACAGCATCCGGCTTACCCCTTCCTTTTAATTATCATACTATTCATATCAATCATCAAGTATGAAACATTGATGAAGCCATTACATGGAATATTGCACTTTTTACGCTTAACACGACCTTGACATCAAGTGCCTTCTATGTAAAAAGCCATTGGGCAGAGGACAATGACATTGTCGCTCATGGCCGGGATAAGTTGTGAAATATAAGAAAAAAAAACAAAATGTTGCCCTGAGTTCCGTGATAGCAAGCTTCCTTCTTACTGGAATGAAACTTGTTGTAGGCATTGCTACAGGAAGCATCGGCATCATATCTGAAGCCGCTCATTCTGGTCTTGATTTCGGCGTCGCATCGCTTACCTATTTTGCAGTAAAGATCGGAGACAAGCCGGCTGACAAAGACCACCATTACGGCCACACCAAAGTAGAGAGTATCGCAGCACTCATCGAAAGCGGCATTTTGCTGATAGCAAGTTCCCTGATCATTTATGAAGCCGCTCACAGGCTCATGTACAGGGAAAGCGACGTCAAAGTCACATGGTATTCCGTCCTTGTTCTGATAATTTCCATGGTCGTTGACTTTTCAAGGTCCAGGGCATTGTCAAAAGTAGCTAAGGAAACAAAGAGCCAGGCGCTGGAAGCGGATGCGCTTCATTTCAATCTTGATATTTTCAGTTCCGCAGTAGTTCTTGGCGGACTTGTCTTCGTGGCAATTGGGATTACCTGGGCTGATGCAATTGCTGGTATCACTGTTGCAGTTATTGTTCTTTCTGCTGCTTTTCGTCTAGGGAAAAGAACTGTTAACGTTCTTACAGATGCAGCTCCGGAAGGTATAACTGAGCAGATAATTGCAGCGACAAAAACGGTAAATGGTGTTGTAAACATAGAAAAGATAAGGGTTAAGCCTGCGGGCCCTCACGTATTTGTTGAAATGACTGTAAACGTCAGCAGAAACCTGTCTATCGAAAGCGTACAGCTAATTTGCAGTACCATAGAAAGCCATGTCAGCAAAATATGCGAGATAGGTGACATAACTATTAACACCAAACCTGTTGCGCTGGACTGTGAGACTGTCGCTGAACGGGTTCATATAATAGGTATGAACCACAATATTAATGTCCATAATATTGCTACAACTACTGCTGAAGAGAAGGTTCTTGTAAGTTTCGATGTGGAAGTTGATCGTGGTCTGACAATAAAGGAGGCCCATGATATCGTTTCCAATTTTGAAGATGACATCAGAAAGGAGTTTAATAACAACATTGATATAAGTATACATATCGATCCTCTTCCGCCAGATGAAAAAGGAAGTACGCCACTGGCACCCGAAGTAGAAGATGATTTAAAAAAAATTATCATGCGTACTGCTGAAGAGATAGGCCACATATATGACGTTCAGAATATTCAGATACGCAAAACTGAAAAGGAAAGACTTTTTATATCCCTGCTTTGTTCCTTTGACAACTCCGTACTTCTAGATGAAGTACATTCTATAACAAAAGCTTTTGAATGGATGATTCTACAGAACATCCCAAATGCATACAGAGTAATCATCCATGCAGAACCTTTTTTTTAGTATCAGTCCTGCAAGAAATTTTATCAATAAAAAACCGGCAGAGTTGTCCACTTTCACTCTGCCGGCTGATGCGTTATAGCTTCAGGTTTTACAACTTATTTTTGTATAGTAACCTGAGATGTTCCGTACAGCGATGAGTCGCTCTTGCTAACAGCCTTGATTGTTATTTTGTTACTCCCGGTAAGTTTGGTGGGGGCTGCATATTTCGCTTTTCCACCTTTTTTAACCGGCGTTATGGTCCCTACTTCACTGTTGCCCCCAAGGACATCATTTACATACCAATCAAACTTTTGTGATGTTGTTGCAGATTTTTTCTTGCTTGATTTGGTTTTAATGTTTGCTGCAAGTTCCTTCTTCTTTCCTGCTTTTATACTAACTTTGCTCGGTTTAACTTCAACAACAGAAGATTTTTGTCCGGAGACTTTTGTTGTTGCCGACGCTTCATCCAGATCAGAATCGTCATCATCTATAGTTATTGTCCATGTTATATCACCTGATGCAATCGCTGTATAATCCGGAAATTCAAAGGTCTCAACATTAGCTTCTTCTTCATCATTATCTTCTTCTGATGAGGATGTGGTTTTATTAGCAGTAAGGGCTTGTTTATCACTCTCGTCATCGTCTCCATTTTCAGACCATTTAGCACCATGACAACTATAGCAAGACACTCCGACGCTTCCGCCCTTAAGGTCTGAACCATGACATTCGGTGCAGTTAGTCATCGGATCATTCAAGCCAGGTCTATGATAGACTCCGTCCTTGTTCACTGTATGCCCATTGGAACCTCCGGTATTGTTGCCATCTCCATTGCCACTTTCAGACCACTTTGCATCATGACAACTATAGCAGGATACTCCTACATCTCCACCCTTAAGATCCGAACCATGACATTCGGTACAGTTCGTCATCGGGTCCTTCAGGCCAGGTCTATGATAGACTCCGTCCTCATTTACTGTATGCCCATTGGAACCTCCGCCATTATTGTTGTCGTCATCATCGTCATCATCACCATCATCGCTATTTGCAGGATCAACAGAGATGGATATTGTCTGATTATAGATTTCCGCGTTATTCTGAATACCTTTTACAGTAGCATTTCGAGGTTCATTGGTCGTTCCATTATTTTCAGCAACCAACTTTATCTTAATAGATTTTCCTTCTTTCAATTTCACACTTTTTGTTACAGAAAACTCTTTAACATCATAGTCAACACTCTGGATTGTTGTGTCAGTTCCAGTCCCGGAAAGATTTACAGAAACTGTCGCCTCGTCCGGATCGGAGCTTGCAATCTGTAATGTTGCACTGCTTGCTGCGGCAGATGAAGGAGTAAAATCAACAGCTATTTCAACCGAGTTGTTAGCTGCAACTGTAAATGATACAGATGGTGTTGATGAATTAAGCGAAAAATCTGAACTGCCGCTGATTGAAAGACCGGTTACCGTAAGGTCAGCATTCCCGATGTTGCTTATAGCAGCTGTAAGTGTCTTGGTAGTGCCAACAACTTCTGTCCCGAAATCAAGAGCCGCAGGCAATACATTGATATCAGGCTGGGCAACAGAACTACCAGTCCCGGAAAGATTTACAGAAACTGTCGCCTCGTCCGGATCAGAGCTTGCAATCTGTAATGTTGCACTGCTTGCTGCGGCAGATGAAGGCGTATAATCTACGGCTATTTCAACTGAGTTGTTAGCTGCAACTGTAAAGGACACAGCCGGAGCTGATGAGTTAAGCTTAAAATCAGAACTGCCACTGATTGAAAGACCGGTTACAGTAAGGTCAGCATTACCGACATTGCTTATAGTGGCAGTAAGGGTCTTAGTTGCACCAATAACTTCTGTACCAAAACCAAGTGATACTGGAAGTACATTGATGTCAGGCTGCGTCATCGAGCTACCAGTCCCCGAAAGATTTACAGAAACTGTCGCTTCATCCGGGTCAGAGCTTGCAATCTGAAGGGTTGCAACCTTAGCACCTGTAGATGAAGGAATAAAATCAACAGCTACATCAACTGAAGCGTTAGCTGCAACTGTAAAGGATACAACCGGAGCTGATGAGTTAAGCTTAAAATCCGAACTACCGCTGATTGAAAGACCAGTTACCGTAAGGTCTGTATTGCCTATATTGTTTATAGTGGTCGTAAGAGTCTTCGTTGCACCAACTACTTCTGTACCAAAACCAAGTGATACTGGAAGTACATTGATGTCTGGTTGCAATACAGGGCTACCTGTCCCTGAAAGATTTACAGACACAGTAGCTTCATCCGGATCAGAGCTTGCAATCTGAAGGGTTGCAACCTTAGCACCTGTAGATGAAGGAATAAAATCAACAGCTACATCAACTGAAGCGTTAGCTGCAACTGTAAAGGACACAGCCGGAGCTGATGAGTTAAGCTTAAAATCAGAACTCCCGGTGATTGAAAGACCGGTTACCGTAAGACTTGCATTACCAATGTTATTTATAGTAGTCGTAAGAGTCTTCGTTGCACCAACTACTTCTGTACCAAAACCAAGTGATACTGGCAGCACATTGATATCTGGTTGGGGAACCGGATCACCAGTCCCCGAAAGATTTACTGAAACTGTCGCTTTGCTCGGGTCAGAGCTTGCAATCTGAAAAGTTCCAACCTTTGCACCCGTAGATGAAGGTGTAAAATCAACAGATATATTAACTGAGGCACTGGGTGCAACTGTTAATGGTGTAGCCGGCACAGATGAGTTAAGCTTAAAATCCGAACTACCGGTGATTGAAAGACCGGTAACACTAAGGTTAGCATTCCCACTGTTGCTTATAGTGGCTGCAAGCGTCTTGGTTACGCCAACAACTCCTGAACCAAAAGCAAGAGACGCCGGCGACACGTTAATGGCAGGCTGTGTAGCTGCCGCAGGATCTAAATTAGAAATTGCTGGAGCTGTTTGATTTAAAACAGTTGAACTAGTATTATATCTGGTATTATTAGCGCCTGATGTCCATCCTGGTTGTGCGTTTGCGTTGATTTCTACCAGGTTAGATGAGTTCGTAGGATCTCCATCAGAGTTTAGAGACTCTACAGCAGCAAGTGCCTGACTAATTGTTTTTCCATTATTATTAATTTCTAACCTTAAGGCCCAACCATAGGCATTCCATGTTGATGTTGAAGAAGTAAAATGACAGAAGCGGCATTTAGATCCCAAAGCAGTATTAACATTATTCACTGACTGCGATGAAGGATAGCGTGTCTGCCATGTTGTTACATAATTGCTTTGCGCAAAAACTGAACTTGAAAAAATCGACATTAAAAAAACTGCTAATACAATACATCTGCTTTTCATCTTCTACTCCCCTTTCATAATGTTGTTAAATAACTCCTCGTGTTCATTACACAGTGCGTATATTTCGAAACTTCATTCCTTCATTTTTTACAGGTTTAATCTTTTGGGAAATCCCACAACCTAGTTGCAATTATGCAATTGTCGTTCCATATTCGGAATATTTTTCAGAATATTCTTTATAAATTTATTAATTATATTATATGATGTTGTAGTATAAATAATTACAACAACAGCCCAGTCAATTAATGTTTCTGTTTTTAAACATCGTTTACTTTTAAACTGAAACGTCATTTAATTTACCATCCCTATAAAATTGGAAATTAAATTTACACGCAATAAGGAAAATTTTTTTCATATTTAAAAAATTTTTTTCACGAAAGTTTTCCATAATTTTTTCTTTGTTATAAAGTCGTAAATAAAAAAGCCTGTTCTCCGGACGCGAAGAACAGGCTTTTATTTATCGAACCTGTAATGTGTCTCTTCGGCAGCCCGACCATCCCGCAAAGGATTCGAAGCTTTGTGCCCCCTGCTTGCACAGGGTTTACCATTTCGGAGACTTCCTAATCCCAAAATTTACTTTTTAGTTTTCTCTGATTACTTCCTTTCCATTATTTTTTTCTAGTTCGTCTGGTACATGCAAGTCTTGTTCCAAAACAAAAAAACACTTTTCATTTTTCTATTAAAAAAGTGAACCAACATGCTCAAATAAAACGAGATATTAACTAAAATTATTGTTAAAAAATGAAACATCAAAACTTGAAGAAAAACTATAAATCGAGGCTTGAAATGCTGTTCAATTTTGTACAACAACGCCAAGCAAATGACTTTTCATAAACGAATATAACATTAGAACAATCGTTATTTTCATTATTTTTTGCTTCCGTTAAATTGCAAAATTACAATGTGTTAACTTCTTTTCTATCTAAAGATAAAGACTCCTAACATAGAAAAAACCAACTGCATTTCATATACATTTGATTAAAATTCAAATTGACTCTCATTAACACACCACATCATTTTACCATGCTCAGCAAAGACCCATTTGTTAAAAAATGAGTTAGCGTTTAAGTCGCTTATATGCAGATAAAAAAGTCTCCTTGACAAGCACCCCTTCTTCAATATAGTTCCATAACAGCAACCTTAAAAGAAACGGATAATGCCATGATTTTAATAGGTTCTGATCACGGTGGATTTGAGCTCAAAGAAACAATAAAAAAATACCTTGAAAAAAAATGTATCCCCTATCAAGACTTGGGAACGGAATCAAATAACTCAGTCGATTATCCGGCGTATGCCATAGAAGTTGCACGCCGCATATCTGAGAAGAAAGCTGATTCAGGGATATTGATATGCGGTACAGGCATCGGGATGTCCATAGTGGCCAACAAATTTCCGGGAGTACGGGCGACACTTTGTTGCAATACATATACAGCGAAGATGAGCAGGGAACACAACAACTCAAATATTCTTATCCTTGGCGGGAGAACAATTGAACAGGAACATGCAGTTGAAATAACCGAAGTCTGGCTTACAACAGAATTTGAAGGAGGGCGGCACCAGAAGAGGCTTGACCGCATAACAACACTTGAAAACGAACTTTTTGGAAAAAATAATAACAACACAAGGAGTACTGGAGTGAAAAGACTAAGCGAAGTTGATCCGGAACTTGCAGAAGCAATAAGAAAAGAAACAGAACGGCTTGAATACAAGCTTGAACTCATTGCATCTGAAAACATTGTAAGTGAAGCTGTTCTCGAAGCACAGGGATGCATTATGACCAACAAATACGCCGAAGGTTTACCGGGAAAAAGATATTACGGCGGCTGCCAGTTTGTAGATGTTGCCGAAGATCTTGCCAGGGAACGTGCAAAAAAGTTGTTCGGAGCGAAATTCGTAAACGTCCAGCCCCATTCCGGTTCGCAGGCAAACATGGGAGTTTATTTTTCTGTATGCAAACCGGGCGACAACGTGCTTGGCATGAACCTTTCACATGGCGGGCACTTAACTCATGGAAGTCCTGTGAATTTTTCAGGCATGCTTTATAACATAAAATTTTACGGCGTAAGACAGGACACGGAAACAATTGATTACGACGAGGTGAGAAAACTTGCGAAAGAGCACAAACCGCGCCTCATTGTTGTAGGGGCAAGTGCATACCCCAGACAGATAGATTTCAAAGCGTTCAGGGAAATAGCAGATGAAACTGGAGCCATGGTGATGGCTGATATTGCTCACTATGCAGGGCTTGTGGTAGCAGGTCTTTTCCCTAACCCGGTCCCTTATTGCGAGTTCGTCACCACAACAACCCATAAGACACTTCGCGGACCACGCGGAGGAATGATAATGACAAATAACGAAGAACTTGCAAAGCTCATGGATAAAAACATATTCCCCGGAATTCAGGGTGGACCGTTGATGCACGTAATCGCTGCAAAGGCAGTTGCTTTCAAGGAGGCCTTAAGCGATGAATTTAAGAATTACCAGAAGCAGATTATCAAAAATGCCCAGACACTGGCGTCGGAGCTTGTAAAAAGAGGGTTTCACCTTGTATCAGGGGGAACAGACACACACCTGATGCTTGTAAATTTAAACAATAAGAATCTCACAGGCAAGGATGCAGAGGCTGCACTTGAAAAAGCAGGAATAACAGTAAACAAAAACACTGTTCCCTTTGAAACAAGAAGCCCCTTTGTAACAAGCGGAATAAGAATAGGTACTCCGGCAGTTACTACAAAGGGATTAAAAGAACCTGAAATGAAGATAATAGCCGGCTGGATAAACGATGTCCTTGAGCACAAGGATGACCAGGCAACCGCGGAACGAGTAAAAGCAGAAGTGAAAGAGCTCTGCAAGAAGTTTCCATTTTATGCTCACAGGCTCCAATAAAAAAATACAAAGAATATGAAAAGACCCTCATGGAACGAATATTTCATGCAGATTGCCATGATTGTAAAGTCAAGGTCGACTTGCCTTCGCCGTCAGGTGGGCTGTGTTATAGTAAAAGATAAAAAAATTCTCGCTACCGGATATAATGGCGCGCCTTCAGGTCTTTCACACTGCCTTGAGATAGGTTGCATGAGAGAAAAGCTCGGAATACCTTCAGGAGAGCGCCACGAGCTTTGCCGTGCACTCCATGCTGAGCAGAATGCTATTATCCAGTCAGCAGTTTCGGGAGCTACCATATCAGGAGGAACCATATTTTGCACTCATTATCCCTGTTCGCTGTGTGCAAAGATGCTTATAAATTCAAAGATAAAAGAGATATACTTCATCGAGGGATACCCTGATGAGCTAGCAAAAGAACTTCTCGCAGAAGCCGGCATATGCTCTTATAAGGTTGACCTGCCATGAGATGCCCTGCATGCGGACATATTGAAGACAAGGTCGTTGATTCAAGGGAAGACAAGGATGGAAGGCGGATCAGGAGAAGAAGGGAATGTCTGAAGTGCAGAACCAGGTTTACCACCTACGAACACATAGAAGAAATTTCAGTAATGGTCATAAAAAAGGATGGCAGACGGGAACCTTTTGACAGACAAAAAATCCTCTCAGGCATAACAAAGGCATGCGAGAAAAGGCCTATCAGCGTTGACGCCATGGAAAGACTTGCCGAGGAGGTAGAGCATGCTGTGCAGGAACTGGGAGAAAAAGAGGTTTCGAGCACAAAGATAGGCGAAATAGTTGTTAATAGACTGCATGAACTTGATGACGTAGCCTATGTCAGATTTGCATCTGTTTACAGGCAGTTCAGGGATATTAATGAGTTCATGAAAGAGTTGTCAGGACTGCTTAACCAGAGAAAAAAGAAATCAAAGAAAAAATAATGGATCGAATTTCGCCTGTTACAGCAGGCTAAAGCATTCACAATGGATATTACTATCAAAGACAGCGACATAAAAATGCTTCACAATGATTTTCCGGTATTCAGAAAATATATTTACATGAACACCGGATGGTGCGCCCCGCGCAGCAAAAAAGTGCAGGGCGCGATAGATGCCTTTTCAGCAACAGAGATTGAAGAGGGAGTCGCCAACCTGGATGTATGGAAGCTTCATGAGGCTGCGCGCAACTCTCTGCGGAAGAGGCTTGCAGCATTTTTCAGTGCTGATGAAGATGAAATTGCAATTACCCAGAACACGTCATCAGGGATAAATATTGTAGTCACTTGCCTTGATTTTAAGCAAGAAGATGAAATAATAATTTCTTCAGAAGAGCATCCTGCCGGTATAGTCCCATGGATTCAGCTTAAAAGGCTGAAAGGAGTAAATATCAAAATTCTAAATGTTGAACCTCCTGAAGTTTTACTGAATTCGCTCAGAAAAAAAATAACCAGGAAAACAAAGCTTATAATGTTAAGCCATATATCCTGTATGTCCGGATACAGATTCCCAATAAAGCAAATCTCAGAGATCTCAAGAGAATGCGGTATTCCACTGCTTGTTGACGGTGCTCAGTCGGCAGGACATATCAATGTGGACTTTAATGAAATCGGATGTGATTTCTATGCTATCCCCGGCCAAAAGTGGATGCTTGGACCTGAAAGTACCGGAGCTCTTTTCGTCCGGCGTGATCTCCTTGCCAAGACTGAGAGCATCAATGCCGGTTACAGATCTATCAAATCACTTGATACAGAAAGACTTGAAATGGAGATTCACCCGGCTGCCAGAAGGTTTGAAATGTACGATACAAACTGCAGCCTGGTGGCAGGACTTGATGCTGGTGTTGAAATCCTGACCGAATTCGGGATAAAAGCTGTTGAGGAGAGGATTCGATTCCTTGCAGAAAAAATGATAGAAGGTCTCGCTAATAACAAGAACATAAAAGTCCTGACGCCATCAAGCTATGACGGTAAACCTGACTCAGGGCTTGTTGCCTTAAAGATCAATGGCCGTGACGCTTCATCATTAACAAAAGAGCTCTACGAGAAGCATCGAATAATTGTACGTTATTTCACCAAAGAAAATATTCTCCGTTTTTCAGTTAACTTTTTCAATACTGAAGAAGAAATATCAAAAGCAGTATATTCATTAAACAAACTTGCAGTATAGGCAGAGCTTTTCAGCTTTTATATTGATTTGGTAATGGTTTTTATTTAACGTTAAAATATGGAAACTTTAAAAAATAATGTAATGAGAAAAGCAGTGCTGTTTGTCATACTTTTTTTTGCTTCAGGTATGTTATGCGCAAAGGCTGCAGACACTATTCAATCCTTTGAAAACGGTAGAATAAACTGGTCAAAAGGATTTGTCTATGCATGGGGTAGCGCCCCGGTTGACGCTTCTGTCAGTCCTTACAGGCTTTCAAAGGAGCTGGCGGAAAGAAATGCCATAATAAAAGCAAAAGAAAATCTTATAGATATTCTAAAGCAGGTTAAACTTGATTCAAAGATTTCAGTGGAAGATCTCAGTTCAAAAATCAAATTAGTAGGCGCCAAGATAAGCAATGCTGCAAAGGTTGCTGATATCAAGAACGAGCTTATCAGAGATGATTTTGTAAGAACGACTGTAACCCTGAAAATTTACGGCAATTTTTCACAGTCTCTTCTCCCTTATACAAAAGAAACGCGAGTGGAAAAAAATCCTGATGAAGCCCTTATAGAAGAATTGCGCGAGCGACAAGCTATGAGGGTGACTTCACAATCCCCTAAAACACCTGTGGCTGTGGTTACCGGAAAATATTCCGGACTTATAATTGACGCACGTCATACAAAAACTACTCCGGTAATGTTCCCCAAAATAACTGATGAGAGCGGGAAAGAAATATACAGCTTCTCCAAACTGTCAGTTAAAAACATTCCGGACGAGAGTTTTGTTCTCTACACGAAAGATATTAAAAGCGCTCTTTCAAATCCCAAAGCAGGAACACGTCCTCTTGTTCTGAGGGCATTGATAAAGATCAGAACTGATGAAAGCGGAATAATATTATCCAATAAGGATTCAAGAAAGATAGAGTACGAAAATAAGAAAAGCAAATTTCTTGATGCAGGTAATGTAATAATAGTGCTCGATTAATGGAAAAGCGCTTCATAAGCGACTATTTTGACAAACTGCCCGATGACCAGAGGCTTCTCTTAACACTCTCGTCATTGTCTTATCTTAAAAACCCCGCTAAAGAAAATTCAGGAATTGATCTTGCCCAGAATTCTATCTGGGACAGGGCAATGGGGATATTCTTTAATACCGGCCTTTCTAATATTATTTTTTATAATCTTAAGCAGACAGGCCATTTAAATTCAATTCCAATCAGGGTAAAGGAAAAGCTCGAACAACTCTACCACTCCAACGCTGCAAGAAACCTTCTTATCATGAATATTCTCAAACATATTTCTGAAATAACCCTAAAACACGGAAAAGAAATTATGCTCATGCAGGGAACGGCATTGATTTCGTCAGTATACGAACATCCTTCTCTCAGATATTTAAGTGATATTGATATAATGGTAAAATCCTCAGAGGTGCTGGAATTTGAAAAAATACTTTTAGAAAACGGTTTTAAGTGTTCAAATTTTCCCGGCAATACCAAGTGGTGTATTGATAATCTTAATCACCTTCCGCATTATTACTATCAAGATTTTGCTTCTCCATTAGAGGTACATTTTAAATTTGCTGAGATTTTCACAGGAGTTTCTCCGCAAACAAACTGGTTCTGGGAAGGCAAAACACTTTTGCCGGAAACACAAAACATTTTCATACCGTCACCTGAGAATCTAATGCTTTCAATATCTCTCCATATATCCAAGAAATCACACATTACAGACCTTACTATGCTTCCACGTCACTGTTGCGATATGGATGCGATTTTTTCAAAATGCGGCAACACCTTATTATCAGATTCATTTATTAAAAAAACTGTAGATCTTAATCTTGCTGAGCCTCTCTATTATTCATGCAGAATAGGAGCTTTCGTTCTGTCATCAGAAAAATTTGAAGAACTTGCTGAAAAACTTAAACCTCTGGTATCACCATCACTGCTGCGATTCACTGAAACTATGGTGGACAATATTTTAGCCGGTATAAACACCAAGATAACACTCGCAGGATGGGAAACTTTCTTTATGCAGCCTACTCTGGTGAAAAAAGTTATTTTCTTTCTAAGACATATTTGCCCGCCAGTTTCGACAATGAAGGAAATCTATGGACCACCCGCATCTGGGGGAATGCTTCTACTTTATTATCTTTACAGGCCATTTCACCTTCTGAGGATTTTTTCCTTTAAAAGGGTTAAAACATCATCTATTCTGGCAGACATAAAAAAGAGACATTAGGATTTCTATCTTTTCCGTACAAAGTACCTGATGTCTCTAATAAATTGATCGGCTGGAAGAATTAAATCAATGGAGAGCAGTTTGTACTGTCTATTCCTTATATCCTCTTTTATCCTGTCACGCGAAGTCCTGAGATTGTATCGAGTCCTGAATTTCAGATTTTCGATATTCACGGGTTCGTGGAACATCCTGTACCAATTCCAGTGAGTACGTAATATAGATGAAACAGTATCCTGCCTTAAATGGACTGCTCTTGCAGCCGGAGTATATATCAAGGCATAATTCATTGATTTGAGTTTTTGAGATATATGGTGGTCTTCTCCGTTATTCCCCAGAGCTTCATCGTACATACCAACCTTTAAAAGACTTTCCTTACGAAAAATATTATTGCTGCCAAAAAGAAATTCCGGATTATAAGTCAGTTCGTTACCCCAGTGCTGGGGCATGTTTACCGCCCTCCAAAGGTCAGCGGGTTTATCCTGATATCCTTCGACAAGCATCCCTCCTATTCCTGCAATCTTATTGTCCCTGAATTCGTGGATGAGTTTTTCGATCCAGTTTTTTTCTGGAACACAGTCTGAATCAAGGGATGCTATATAATCTCCTGCCGAGTTTTTTATGGCAGTGTTTCTTGCTGCGGCAAGACCTTTGTTGCTTTCATGAGATATTATTTTGACATCGAACTTAGACGCAATCTGCACTGTGTTATCAGTACTTCCATCATCAATTATTAGCACTTCGTCTATATTGATGCTCTGGTTAAAAACCCCTTCGAGGCACCGCTTAATATAAAGAGATGCGTTAAAGCATGGAATATAAAGTGATATTTTCATTCGAAGAGCGGCATGTAAACCTGACTGACAATCTTGTCCCAATCATATCTGTCTTCCGAGCTTTTACGCGCTGCAACACTCATTTTTTCAAGCAATCCTCTGTCAGAAATAAATCTGTCAATAGCAGAAGCCAGCTCGTCAACATCACCCGGGGCAACAAGAAAACCATTCTTGCATTCTTCAATAATATTCTGAAGCCCGCCGGTCCTTGTTGCAATAAGCGGAATTCCACACGCAAGCGACTCAACGGCCACCATTCCAAAAGGTTCCATCCAGATAGAAGGAACAACACTTATGTCACACTCGTTATATAGCCCGGGCATTTCATCAGGTGTAAGCCATCCTGCAGATCGTACAAATTCATCCCTCACTTTCTTTTCACCAGTAATAACAAGCTCTATGTCCCGTCCCATAGCGATGAGCTTCTTGCAAGCTCTGTAAAGTATATCAAATCCTTTCCCCGGGTCATCGACTCTCCCCGCCATGAGAACTTTAAATTTTCCTTTTCTCTCCTTTCCTGAAACAGGAGAGAATCTTTCTATATCTACACCGGAAGGGACGACAAGGCATTCAGGATTAAAACGTTTTACTATCTCAGCAATATAGTTATTATACACTATTATCGCTGAAGCCGAAGCCAGGCCACGCTTGATAGTCCTATACAGAAGAGGAGTAAAAGCAAGAGATGTCAGGAATGTATGTGATGCCATCCGGGCCCTGTATTTAAGTATCCATGCTAACGAGCAGTTAATGCAATAAAGAGGCGTATCAAGATAACAGCGGTTACAAACTTTACCATTATGAAAGAAAGTCCCGTAATCCTTTATACAGAAGCTATCATATGAATAATATCGTAATATAGGTTTATATTCCCTGAGAGCATCAATCACATAAGGTTTTATGAGCTCGCCGTCAGCCACAAAAACATAATCAGGTTTAAATTTATCTACTACTTTTTTTATCCTTGTAGGGACATGGTAGAAGTTATAAGTAATTGCATTGAAACGAATCAGCTCAAGTTCTATCGAATCATTAAAGGGAGTAAGAATTTCACCCCGAGGGTAATAGCGCATAAACTCAGGAACAAAAAACTTCACTTCATGCTTTTGCGCCACTCTTGAGAATACTTCTTTAAGATCAATTCTCGATCCACCATCAGGTGGCCAGTGAAAAAGAAGGTCGACAACTGCTATCTTTGACATTTTTCTTTATCAGGCAAGATTAAGTTTTTGCTTGAAATAGTCAAGGGTTCTGGCGAGTCCCTCTTTCCGGTTGACAGCTGGCTGCCAGCCAAGCAGCTGTTTTGCTTTAGTTATATCAGGTCTGCGAACTTTTGGATCATCCTGAGGTAGTTCCTTAAATATGATTTTACTTCTGCTTCCTGTCAGTTCTACAATCTCTTTAGCAAAATCAAGGATAGTAATCTCTTCCTGGTTTCCTATGTTGACCGGTTCAACTATATTTGAATTGAGAAGTCTCAGAATTCCTTCAACCAGGTCTGACACATAGCAAAAACTTCTTGTTTGTCCGCCATCACCAAAAACCGTGATATCTTCCCCTCTGAGAGCCTGACACATATGAGTTGGAAGAACCCTTCCGTCATTTATTCTCATTCTCGGGCCATAAGTATTAAATATCCTTACTATTCTTGTTTCGACTCCGTGATAACGGTGATATGCCATTACCATAGCCTCTGCAAATCTTTTTGCCTCATCATAAACGCCTCTTGGGCCTATTGGGTTGACATTACCCCAATATGTCTCCGGCTGCGGATGTATAAGAGGATCTCCGTAAACCTCCGAGGTGGATGCAAGAAGAAACCTTGCTTTCTTTTCCTTTGCCAGCCCAAGTACTTTGTGTGTACCAAGAGACCCTACCTTTAAAGTTTGTATAGGATATTCAAGGTAATCTATAGGACTTGCAGGTGATGCAAAATGTAGTATATTGTCAACCTTTCCGGGAACGTAAACAAACTCCGTCACATCATAATTGATAAAATGAAAATGCTTATTCCCAAACAGATGAGCGATATTGTCCATATCACCAGTTATGAGATTATCCATGCAGACAACCTCATGTCCTTCAGCTAAAAGCCTATCAGAAAGATGTGATCCAAGGAATCCAGCACCTCCGGTAACAAGCGTACGTTGCATTTTTCCCCTTTCTTATTTTATTCTAAGTTGGTGATGTTAGCTCTTCGTCGCCATCGTTGCTATCTTTAAAATAGAATTCTATAAGTTTTTTTGCTATCGGTGCTGCTGCTTTCCCACCGGATCCACCATGCTCCACAAAAATCGCAAAAGCTATTTTAGGGTCATCATATGGTGCGAAACCTGCAAACCATGAATGATCCATCAATTGCTCCGGAACTGGTAATCCTTTTTCCTGATATGCCTTTATAACTGAACGTGTCACTACCTGAGCTGTCCCTGTTTTTCCCGCAACTACTATCCCCGCTGCTCTTGCTCCTCCTCCCGTGCCACCTCCGTTTACAACACCCCACAGAGCTTTTCTAATAATTGCGAAAGTCCCACTGTTCAAATTAAGATTGTCATCTGAAGATATTTTTTCTTCTTTCAATGGTTCATGTCCTATGCTCCTTAAAAGCTTGGGCTTTGGAAGTTTACCAAAGGTTGCAACAGCACCCATCATCCGGGCAACCTGTATTGGAGTAACCATAATATTACCCTGTCCAATAGCAACAGTCAAAGAGTTGCTAGCTGACGAAGGAGTAACAGAGGATTTTTCTTTAAGCTTCTTATCAGGAAGAGATCCGGGAATTTCAAATGGATAGTCTAATCCTGTAGATTTCCCGAAACCAAGCATAGATGCGTATTTAAGTATAGTATCTGCACCCAATCTTTTCCCCATGGTATAGAAAAATACATTACATGAATTCCTTATAGCTCCATCAAGGTTAAGTGTCCCATGTCCTCCCTTTTTCCAGCAATGAAAAATTCTGTTGCCTATTGTAATTTCACCGCTGCAATGTACTGATGTATCCGGAGTTATAATTCCTGTCTCTAAACCCGCAATAGTTGTGATGACCTTAAACACCGAACCCGGCGGATATGATCCGCCAATAGCTTTGTTCATCATAGGATTGCCATTAGTACCAATAAGCTCCTGCCATTCTTTGCTGCTTATTCCGTTGACAAAGATATTTGGATTAAAAGAGGGCTGGCTTACCATTGCCAGAACTTCACCGGTTTGCGGTTCGATAGCTACTATTGCGCCTTTTTTCCCTTCAAGAAGAGATTCAGCGTAAGCCTGCAAATTTGCATCAAGGTTTAAAACTATATCTGTCCCTGATTGTGGTTCTTTGCTAAGAGTTCTTAGTTCTACCTTCTGCCTTCCCTTAGCTTCCTTTATTCGTCCATAAGTATCTTTTAAAACCGCTTCCCATCCATCTTCACCGCGAAGTATATCATCATATATTTTTTCCACTCCGTGTTTTCCTATAGATGTATTCATGCTGAGATTCTCTCTTGCCTGAAGGTCATCTCGACTGGGGAAACCTATATACCCCAGTACCTGGGAAGCTATGTTCCCAAGTGGGTAAAGCCTTCTTTCTTCTATATTTACTTCTACAGATCTTAAAACATCCCTGTTTTCTTCAAGCCTTGCAACTTCATCCCTTGCCAGACCTCTCTTTAATATCACAGGATCATATTTCCTGTAAGATTGTGCTGTTGAGAGATTCTGAAAAAGCTGGTTGTCCGGAACAGAGAGGATAGAACCAATGCGTTTGATTATAACATCCTTCTGCGACTTTATTTCTTCTGGGACCACTGCTACATCGAAGCTTGGATTGTTCCTTGCTAGGATCACTCCATTCCTGTCATAAATCGTTCCCCTTAATGCAGACTTCGAAATCATCCCTATTTTGTTGTCAATAGACATTGTATAGAACTTACGAAAATCGATCATTTGCAAAAGGAAGAATTTAAACATTACGATAGAAAACAATGAAATGATGATTATGCGGAAAAATGTTATACGGGAAACAAAATTTTTTATATCATTTTCCTGGAACCTTCTAACCGGCAATTTGGCTCCTCCAACAGACGCACCTAATGGAAAAGATAAACACTCTCAGCAGCTCACACATCATCAGTGTAATAAAGTATTCTTTGACAGTTAGGGCAATAAAGCACCTTGTCATCAGCAATTACTTCATTTACTGTCTGTGGCGGTATAAGAACCGAACAATGCTGACATATTCCTCTTTTGCCTATCTTCGAAATAGCTATATTTTCTTTATACTTGCATAACCTCTCATAAATCCTATAAATTTCCGAATCTATCTCGATCATGAGTTTTTCTCTTTCTTCACGACTGAATTTTATTTCACTCTCAATATCCTGCAGTTCCTTATTCTTTATAATAATTTGTTCATCATACAGCTTCTTCTCATTTTCAAGTTCTTTTTTAGCAGATGCTATCTCCTCCTTGTATGGCTCCGCCAGATCAAACATCTTAATAAGTTCTTCTTCAATGGTGTCTATTCTGCTGTTTATAAAATCGATCTCTTTTAAAAGAGCACGGTATTCATCATTTGTTTTTACTTCATTCTGCCTTACCCTGCTTTTTTTAACCTTTTCCTTTTCATCATCTATTTCACCTTCTTTAATCTTTAAAGCCTTCTGGTAATCGGAATATTTTTTTTCTGCATCTTTCAGTTTGTTTTCAACCCTGATCATTTCAGACTTTGCTGACTCTAACTCTTCAGGTATCTTAATTTTTGTACTTTCAAGTGAATTGATATTCTGGTCAAGATACTGCAACTTCACTAACAAATCAATTTTGCTTCCCAATTCAGTTTTCCTCCAGGAAAAAAATAATACTTTGATTTAAGTTCCACGCAAATAATCTCTGAGAATACACCTGCTTAGTATTTCAAAATTAATAACAATCTGCGATAAAAGATAAAAAAAAAGAGTGCATTTCTGCACTCTTTTTATTTTAAGGAGTAGTAACCCCTCTCCAATCTTTATCCCATCCTCTTTTTTTCAATCTCATATCATCTATCCACATATGGGCCCACCTGGGTTCGAACCAGGGACCTACCGGTTATGAGCCGGTGGCTCTTCCAGCTGAGCTATGGGCCCTGAAACTTTAATAGTTTTTATCCGTTAACAAGGCTTACAAATGGCCTTAGTTTCCTGCTTCTGCTCTTATGCCTAAGCTTTCTCAATGCTTTAGCTTCTATTTGTCTTATTCTCTCGCGGGTTACGTTGAAATCCTTACCCACTTCTTCCAGAGTGTGTTCAGCATTAACATCAATACCGAACCTCATCCTGAGAACCTTTTCTTCTCTGGGCGTAAGAGTTTTTAGTATTTCTCTCACTTTTTCTTTTAAGTCAAGTCCAATTACAGCCTCAGCCGGAGAAATTGCCTTAGTATCTTCTATGAAATCACCAAGATGGCTGTCTTCTTCCTCTCCTATAGGAGTTTCTAGAGATATAGGCTCTTTTGCTATTTTAAGCACCTTGCGGATTTTATCCTCTGGCAGTTCCATCTTGCTTGCAATTTCTTCAGGAGTTGGCTCTCTACCTTTCTCCTGCACAAGATGTCTTGATGTCCTTATAAGCTTATTAATCGTCTCAATCATATGCACAGGGATTCTTATGGTTCTTGCCTGATCAGCTATTGCTCTTGTTATTGCCTGTCTGATCCACCATGTCGCATAGGTGCTGAATTTGTATCCTCTCTTGTATTCAAACTTCTCGACAGCTTTCATGAGCCCGATGTTCCCTTCTTGTATAAGATCAAGGAACTGAAGACCTCGATTGGTGTACTTCTTGGCTATGCTCACAACCAAGCGAAGATTAGCTTTTGCAAGTTCTGCTTTTGCATTCTTGTCTATTATACGGCCATTTTGTATCAGTCTTACCGTATTTTTAAGATCTTCACTGCTAAGATTCACTTCATACTCTATTCTCTTTATCTTTCTTTTTGAATTCTTTAAGACCTTGTTCTCTTCTTCAATAATCTTAAGCAACTCTGACTTTCTTGAATTCTTCGCGTTGCCTCCTGCTGCTTTCAATTTTGCAAGTTTCTTCTTGTATTCAAGTATCTTTATTTCTGCGTCCTTTATTTCCTTATCAACCTCTTCAACTTTAAGCACGAGGGCTTCAAGCCTTGCCGCAATACGGTCTATCTGTTTGGAGTTAAGATGTAAGTCCTTAATATACTCAACAATGTCCCTGTGAACAGCACTGGCTTTCTCCTTAAGAGAAGCATACTTCTTCCCGTCAGGACTCAGTTTCTGAAGTTCTATGAGCAATTTTGTATACTGTTTTTCCTTTACTTTTACTTTCTCAAGGATAGATATAGCTTTCTTCTCTTCTTTTTTGCCTTTCTCAGTATAAAATTCATCAAAATCACTTAATGTAATTACATCTCCGATCTCGATTTTACCTTTCTTCAGTTTTTCACCAAGATCAGTTATATCACTTATAGCCAACGGAGTTGTAATGACGGCATTTATAATCTGATGTTCAGCCTGTTCTATCTTTTTTGCTATCTCAACTTCCCCTTCCCTGCTAAGAAGAGAAACAGCCCCCATTTCCCTAAGGTACATCCTGACAGGATCATCACTTTTTGGAAGGCCAGGGGTAGTACCATCAGTTATTGTCATGATCTTTTCTTCATCAATATGAACATTATCTTCGCTAGACCCTTCTTTTTCATCAAGAGGTACATTAACCCCAAGAGAAACAGGTTTAGCATCTATTATTTCTATTTCATTCTCATCAAACATTGTCATGATGTCGTCGATATCCTCGCTATCGGTAATGCCCGCTGGAAGAACTTCATTGACCTCATCGTAAGTAAGGAAGCCTTTCTTCTTCCCCGTATCGATGAGTGTCTTAATCTCTTCAAGGTTTCTGTTGCTCATTCGGGATAACCCCCTTCGTTAAATTGTAATTAAAACTTCGCCTTAATATTAAATTGAAGCCTCTGGTTTTCTTTTAGCAGATGTTCAACAACTCCTTCATTGCCATTTGAAAGTGCTTTTTTGATCTCTGCCTTGTTCATTTCCAGTGCTCTTATATATTGTCTGCGTCTGAACATGTTGATGCAATCATCAAAGCTTTTTTTTATGTCTATCACTTCCTCCTTTCTAAACGCTATCTCACTTAATATACCTGCGGAAGTTTCATCAAGTTCCTGGCATATACTTCCAATATCTATATTGTCTTTGTCCTGAATACTCACTTTAAGTTTCTCAGCAATACTACTTAAAAGCCTGTCTTCTATATCTGCAGTATCTATTGCTTCGAATACACGCAATGCCCATTCTTTCGAAGCAAGTGAAATCATAAGCAAATGCGCATCAAGGCTATTTACATTTTTGCTTCTCTCAGGGAGTTCATTGTCTTTTTTTACATCACCTAAGCGTTTACTCCTGTTCACGCTTTTAAAAGCCTCAATAATAATCCTCTCATCAGTCTTAAGTATTTCAGCGATAAAAGAACCATAAATAGCAATGTTGTAAACACCAGAAACTGCTGACAGCGCTTCAAAAATACTGTCCAGAGCTTTTTTCCTTTCCCCAGAATCCTTTAGGTCAAATGGCTTTACGAGCTCGGAAATAATAAATTCTCCGGTGTCTACAGCGTCAGATATCTGTTTTTGCACGAACTCACTCCCTCTGTTCCTCAGAGAACTGTCAAGATCCTCTCCGGAAGGGAGAACAAGCACCTTTGATGACAGACCCGCGGCAGCTATCGTTTCCCATGCACGTATAACGGCCTTCACTCCTGCTGCATCAGCATCAAAAACAAGTATTAAATTATCAGTATAAGCCCTGAGTACCTTAAGATGATCTTCCGTAAGAGCAGTACCGAGCGTGGCCACAATATTGTTAAAGCCATATTTAACAGCAGTTATTGCATCCATATATCCTTCAGTTATTAAAACTGTTTTTGCCTCTCTTATATGCTCTTTGGAATATGACAGTCCGTAAAGAATTTTTCCTTTCCTGTAAATAGGAGTCTCAGGACTGTTTATATATTTAGCTCCGTCTTTAGCGGTTCCAATTGTTCTGCCTCCAAAGCCTACTACTTTTCCATCTCTGTCTTCTATTGGGAAGATTACCCTATCTCTGAACCTGTCGTAGTAACCTCGTCCATCTTGTTTTTCCACCACAAGACCTGACTTCACTATATCTTCTCTGGAAAATCTCTTTTGAGAGAGATAAGTTGATAACGAATCCCAGCTGTCAGGAGCATAGCCTACATTGAATTTTTTTATTATCAGCTCGTCTATACCTCTCTCATCAAGATAAGACCGCGCTTTCTTTCCCACTGTCTTGCTGAGTGCAGCGGAAAAAAACACGGATGCTTCTTCATTAATTTTGTAAACCGTGTCAATCTGCTCCGCTTCTTTACTGTTACCTGAAACGTTGAACTTTATCCCGTATTTCGCAGCAAGTTTTTTGAGCACAGCCGGAAATGTCAGATTTTCATGTTTCATAAGAAAAGCAAAAACATTCCCTCCTGCACCGCATCCGAAGCAATGATATATCTGCTTGTCAGGTGAAACCATAAAGGATGGAGTCTTCTCATGGTGGAATGGACAAAGTCCTTTATAGTTTCTTCCCGATTTGGTAAGAGATACATACTCCGAGATTATATCGAGGATATCAGATGCCCTTCTTATCTCTTCAACCTTATCGTTTGCTGCGAAATTGTTCAATATTCCTCCTACAGCTTTTTATCACTATTTAGCCTGCTAACACGTGTATGTCCGGAACAAGAATATATGACCATAGATGGATCTTCTTTCAAAAGCTCATCAACTATGATATTTATTCCCAGTGAGTCACTCGCCATATGTCCTGCTATAACCACATTTATATGGTGCTTCTCAGCTTCCTTCCTGTGGTCCTCTCCTATATGCATTCCCACTACAGTGCCTACATCTGTATTAGCAAGTTTTTCAAACATCTCCTTTGCGCCGCCAGTCCCTCCGGTCATATCCACAAACACTTTGCCGCACCGCCTTTTTTCTGAGCCCACAATGACAGCAGGCACATTCTGATCAGCAAGTGATGTCCTATATTCAGGAATATCCTGAAGGATCTTTATCACGTCCTTCACATATTCTGGTTTTTCTGAATCAAATATCTTTTGCAGAAAATCAGTAACAGCATTGTCTGCCGGAGTATGTATACACATCATGGGAATACCCAAAAGTTTTGCAGCGTCAACGCTCCTGTTATAATTTGAAGGCATCACCCTTCTTGCAACTTCTTTTATGCGGGGCTCAAGAATCGATTCCGCTACATTGATTGGCACACCGAATTTATGGAGAATATCTGCCTGCATATCCATAACCGCATAAAAATTCGCCATTGCCTTACCTTCCGGATGATGCGCAAGCACAAGGTCAACAGTTGTTCCCCTCTGAGTTAGCCTGTCAGCAAGAAGTATCTCTCCCACCTCCATGTCAATTCCCAGAAGTACAGTTTTTACTTCTTTTTCCAGATCACCACATAGAATACGTGTATCTGCAAAAGGATTTGTTATCTTCTCTTTGTCGAAGAAAACTTTTTTGTCAGTCTTAAGCTCATCATAGTCCTCTTTCTGTTTTTTTAAGTAAGACTCCACTGTATCTCTGCCTCTTGGATCACACTCTATACCTTTTGCGACAGCAATCTCATAAATCCGTTTTACCTTCATCAAATCACCTTATAGAATTAAAAAAATCCTTGCAGAATCCTGCAAGGAAGTGGTTGGTTTTTGTATAAAATAATGCAGAGTCTTCTCAATTGCCGAGGCACTCAAGAACAATCCGGTTAACTATCTTCCCGTCTGCCCTTCCAACAAATTTTGGCATTACTGTCTTCATTACTTTGCCAAGTTCCTTTTTAGAGGTTGCACCACACTCCCTGATTGATTCAATTATAATCTGTTTTATCTCGTCATCAGTTAATGGCTGAGGCAGATATGTCCTTATAATGTCAGCCTCTGACTTCTCTTTATCTACAAGATCTTGCCTGCCTCCTTTGGCAAATTCCTCAATTGACTCATTTCTTCTTTTAAGGGCTGAGGAAAATATCTCAAGAGTTTCCTGGTCAGTGACTTCTGCCCTTTTTTCAATTTTTTTGTTTTTAATATCATTTATAAGCCCCCGTATCACTGAAAGGCGCAATGCCTCACCTTTCTTAAGGGCATCTTTCATGTCATTTGTTAAATTTTCAATAATAGCCATAATGTTTTAACTATCAGATCTATAAGATATTATGTAGATTTTGCAAATCTTAAATATAGTGCATTAAAGGTAATTGTCAAGGCGAGGAAGCTGAAAAAACCGCTAATTTCAGAAGGTTTCTAAAAAATTCCTCCCTTAAAGCACTAACAGGAGAGTTGCAGAAATTATTATGTGTAAAGAATTCGCTGGCAATTCCAGCATTGAACTATATTCTTTGCTTCAGCAACAAATGGAAGCTCTTTTGTGGGTAATACTACATGGCAACCACCGCAAACTCCATCTTCAATTTTTGCGAGTGCCTGACCTTCTCTTGCCCTATAAAGTTTCTCATAAAGAGTAAAAACATGTGGAGTTACAGCGGATTTGAGCTTGTCTCGGAGTTTCTGATCGGTATTTTTGCCATTATTGCACTTCTTAGCGTTTGATGAATTGTCAGTTGAGTCCATCTCCTGCAGTTCAATCAGCATATCAATCTGGTTTTTCATAGAGAAACTCCTTTTAAAAGTGGTTACCTTGTTAATGCTACTTTTGTCTCCCCTGATAATAATACATCTGTATTTAAAACTGCCTTTATTTCAGCAACGGTATTGCACTGTTTTAGTTTATTAACTGCGTAAGGTGATGAAAGACATTCTAGAAGCTCAGAAAATACCCACAAATAATTCCCTTCCTTTGGAAGTAGTATCAGAAAGATCCACTCAGCTTTCTCACCGGATACAGATTTAAAATCAACACGCTTAAATGAGCGGCCTATTGCAATTACCGGAGAACTAATACTTGATGAACGGACATGAGGGAAAGCTATTCCAGGATAAAGAACTGTAGATGAATTTTCTTCTCTCTCAATAAGTTCAATGAGATATTCGCTTTGCCTGTTAATAGCCCCAACTACCTCAAGATGAAGGAGAATCTCCCCAAGACAACCAGAAACAGTTGAACTTCTTAATCCAAGAATTATATGTTCTTTTCTTATCAAATTATTTAATTGCATGGTGAAATATGCTATCGCAAAAACCGTACCAAATTGGTCACACTATTATTTCACAAAATAAATACAATAAAATATAACTTAACGCAATTTAACCCAATTTATCCATATAACTATGAAAGCATTTCAAAGGTCATATATGCATAAATTGCATACATATCATTAATTAAGAAGTATCTATTTGATTAACTGAGGTATTTAAGGAAGGATAGTTAGTGCAACAACTGCATATATATGCATTATATGCACATTACGCTTTTGCATTTCACTTACAATGATAATCAGGAAATTGAGTCTGAGCTATTTGGAACCTATATTATATCTCTTAAGCTTGTAATGAAGGGTTCTTAAACTCATTCCAAGAAGTTTTGCAGTCTTCTGTCTATGGCCACCGGAAAGTTCAAGGGCTTCTTTTATTGCATTTCTTTCACGTACTTTTAACGAAGCGAATTTATCGTCTCCATCTTCTCTCTGAACTGGACCCTTAATATCCTTATATATCTGTTCAGGCAAATCATGTGGAGTGATAGTCGTTTCCTTCGAAAGAACCACGGCTCTCTCTACTATATTTTTTAGCTCTCTTACGTTTCCAGGAAATGAATACCTATTTAGAATCGCAGATGTTTCATGCGACAATGATTTCATATCCTTGCTATATTTACGACAAAACTTTTCCACAAAAGCATTTGCCAGAAGAGGGATATCTTCCTGCCTATCGCGCAATGGAGGCAATTTTAATCTTATAACATTAAGCCTGTAAAAAAGATCTTCCCTGAATTCTCCTCTACTGCAAAGCTGTTCAAGGTCTTTGTTTGTCGCCGCAATGAATCTTACATCAACATCAGTTCGTTCAAGTCCGCCAAGTCTCATAACTTTTTGTTCTTCAAGTACCCTCAACAAATCAACCTGATTATTTAGAGTGAGCTCTGCTATCTCATCAAGGAAAAGGGTCCCTGTATGTGCCTGTTCTATTCTCCCCTTTTTTCGCGCAACGGCTCCTGTAAAAGCACCTTTTTCATATCCAAACAATTCACTCTCTATAAGGGTCTCCGGCAAAGCCCCGCAATTTAAGGCAATAAAAGGTCTGTCATTCCTGTGGCTCCTTCTATGAATCGCCCTCGCAACTAATTCTTTCCCGGTTCCGCTCTCACCTTCAAGAAGAACCGTGACATCTGTCGGGGCTATTTCGTCAATCAGTTTATATACCAGTTTTATCCTTGGGCTTGTACCAACTATCTCATCATTTTGAGAATCAATTTTCAACATTTCCTTAAGCTTTCTGTTCTCATTGATTAGCATTCGCCTCTGGCCTAAGTTAATAAGATAGTTTCTGAAATGCTTTGTATCTATGGGAAGCTGAAGAAAATCGTGAGCACCCTTTTTAAGGGCATCGATTGCTAAGGTGATTGTCCCGCGGTTTGACATGAGTATGACGTCAGAAACGGGTGACTTTGATTTTACTGCTTCGAGAAGTTCCATCCCATCCACATATGTCATGTGAATGTCTGAAAAGATAATGTCGAACTCTTTCTTTGAGATAAGGTCTCTCGCCCTTATACTGCCAGCAAGTTTCTCAACTGAAAAAAGCACATCATTAAAACAGGAAGCAAGCTCCTCTCTCGTGTTTTGATCTTCACTTACTATGAGAACAGATATTTTATTATCAGGCATAAAAAGTAAGTAAGCAATAGACTACGCACGCAGCTTGCACTGTGAGCAGACAAGGAACGGGAGTATTAAGCTTTATCAGCCTTCTACTGCTTTAAAACCTTCTGCAAGCGCATTCTTGTTGAGTTCAACAAATGCACTTGGGACCCTTGCCAGAACAGCCTTCTCAATTGCATCTTTGGAAACAGCTTTTGTTGCACCTACAAGTGCTCCGAGGGCTACAATATTGGCAGTTATAACCTTACCAACCTTGTTTTTTGCTATATCTATGACAGGAACTTTAAAAACTTTGTAGTTTCCGGCTGGAATATTTTTAACAAGGTCTTTTTCAACTATCAATATTCCGTCAGGCTTCAAATCGACAACATATTTGTCGCATGCTTTCTGGGTAAGTGCAAGAAGAACATCAATTCTTGTAGCTTTAGGAAAATCTATTTCACTATCGCTTATAATGACATCAGACTTACTCGCACCACCTCTTGCTTCCGGGCCATAGGACTGGCTCTGTACTGCTTTCTTACCTTCATATATAGATGCCGCCTCACCGAGAATAACAGCAGCTAATATTATCCCCTGACCTCCTGAACCGCTAAACCTTATTTCATAATGACTATTTCCACCCATTAGTATTTCACTCCCGCTATTTTTTCTTGTTATTCGCCTGAGCTCTTTCCATAAGAAGCGCGTACTGTTCCATATACTCCGGTTTCTCTATATCGAGGAGAACTCCTGTTGGAACCTTGCCGACCTTTTCTTCATCTGTAAGTTTATCGTATCTTGCTTTGGCGATGCAGTTATCCTTCAGCCAATTCAACATATCAACCGGAGTACTCTGCTTATTCCGGCGCCCATAAGCCGTCGGACATGGGCTAAGTACTTCAACAACAGAAAAACCTTTTTTCTTAATTGCCTGTTCGATAAGTTTATCGAGTGGAACAGCCTGATACACCGTTCCCCTTGCAACAAAAGTTGCGCCTGCTGCTGCTGCAAGCTCGCAAATATCAAAAGGCGGCTCGATATTTCCGTAGGGAGCTGTTGTTGCCATTCTTCCCTGGGGAGTGGTTGGAGAATACTGACCTCCGGTCATTCCATAAATATAGTTATTGTAAATAAGATATGTCATATCGATGTTTCTTCTTGCTGCATGTATGAAATGATTTCCGCCTATGGCCGTAGCATCACCGTCTCCTGAGACAACAATAACGGTCATCTCAGGCTTCGCCATCTTTACCCCTGTTGCGAAGGGTAATGCCCTGCCGTGTGTCGTATGCAGAGTATTAAAATCAAGGTAACCCGGTGTACGGCTTGAACATCCTATCCCGGAAACCATAGTTATATCATCTTTCTTGATTCCTGTTTTGCTGATAGCCCTTATTACGGATTTCGTGGCAATGCCATGTCCGCATCCCGGGCACCAGATGTGCGGAAATTTATCTTCCCGCATGTAATCTTGATATATGCTCATCTTCAGGCAAGCTCCTTTATACGAGTCAAAATTTGATTCGGAGTTATGGTTTCTCCATCAGCCCTGTTTATTCCGACTATCGGTATATCTTTTGCTGCTACCCTCTGAACTTCACCTATTATCATCCCTAGATTTACTTCCGGGACTATTATCTTTTTTACTCTTTTTGAAAGCTCTCTCACCTTCGCATCGGGGAAAGGCCAAAGAGTTATTGGTCTAAACATGCCGACCTTTATCCCTTCTTTTCTTGCTGCTTTTATTGCAGCCTTTGCAGACCTTGCTGTTGAACCATAGGCAAAGATCATAATCTCCATGTCGTCAGCCATGAACTCATCCCAGGTAAGCACGTCATCAAGATGGTTCAGTATCTTATTCATGAGCCGTTCTTCATCTACCTCAACAAGCTTCGGATCGCCTGTTGGGAATCCTGTCGCGTCATGATTAAGTCCCGTTACATGAAACCTGTATCCTTCTCCATAAGCAGGCAAAGGATTTACCTCGTTTTTAGGATCATAAGGGAGATATTCCTCAGGCTTGCATGTTGGCTTCTTCCTGTTTATAATTTCTAAAGTGGAGTAATCCGGAAGCTCTATTGCCTCTCTCATATGCCCTACAACTTCATCGAGAAGAACGAGAACCGGTGTTCTGTATTTCTCCGACAAGTTGAATGCTCTTACGGTTAAATAAAATGATTCTTCCACAGACCATGGCACAAGAGCGATCATAGGATGGTCGCCATGTGTTCCCCACCTTGCCTGCATAACATCTGACTGCGATGTCGCTGTCGGAAGACCTGTACTTGGGCCTCCCCTCATAACGTTAACAATAACTACCGGCACCTCTGTCAAGCATGCAAAACCAAGGTTTTCCTGCTTCAACGAAAAGCCCGGACCGCTTGTAGCAGTGATTGATTTAGCACCTGCCAGCGATGCCCCTATTACTGCACCCATAGAAGCTATTTCATCTTCCATCTGGATGAACCGTCCGCCAATCTGCGGAAGTCTCCTTGCCAGCACTTCAGCTATTTCAGTAGAAGGAGTGATAGGATATCCTGCAAAGAACTTTACCCCCGCAGCAATCGCTCCTTCCGCACTTGCCTCATTCCCCTGTAGAAATCTTGTTTTTCTTTCCACCTTTTTCTTAAGCCTCCAGAGTAACGTTTATTCGATAACCTCTACTGCAAAGTCAGGGCATCTTATCTCGCACTGCTTGCACAGTATACATTTATCAAGATCCTTTACAACTGCAACAAAGCCCTTCATCTCCAGGACATTTGTCGGGCAGAATGCAACGCAAATCTCACACCCTTTGCACCACTTCTCATTAATCCTTATTTCCTTTGCTTTCTTAGTCATTTATTCAACCTTTCTTCAAAACCCTTTCCATTGTTTCACCGATTGCTGAGGGATCCTGACTGACTTCAATGCCTGCTTTCTTGAGTGCAGCCATTTTTTCCTGTGCAGTTCCTTTCCCTCCGGAAATAATTGCACCAGCATGCCCCATCCTTCTTCCCGGAGGAGCAGTCTGTCCTGCAATAAAAGCAACAACCGGCTTCTTAACGTTAGCCTTTACAAATTCTGCTGCTTCTTCTTCTGCTGTTCCTCCGATTTCCCCTATCATGATAATACCATCTGTTTCAGGGTCCTCAGCAAAAAGAGCAAGAAGATCTATGAACTTGGAGCCTATTATAGGGTCGCCTCCAATACCTATGCACGTTGACTGCCCGAGCCCGCGGCTTGTAAGCTGTGCAACAGCTTCATATGTCAATGTACCTGACCTCGATATGACACCGATTCTTCCTTCTTTATGAATGAATCCAGGCATTATGCCTATCTTGCATTTCCCGGGAGATATTATACCGGGGCAGTTTGGTCCTATGAGCCTTACATTTTTCCCCTTGAGATATTCATAGGCTTTTACCATATCAATCGTAGGGATACCTTCAGTTATGCAGACTATAACTGCAACACCTGCATCTGCAGCTTCCATTATGGCATCGGCAGCAAATGGAGGCGGAACAAAAATAGCAGAAGCATTCGCACCCTTTTCTTTTACAGCCTGAGCCACTGTATTAAACACAGGGACCCCGTTATGCGTTGTACCGCCTTTGCCGGGAGTTACTCCTGCAACAACGTTTGTACCATATTCCACCATCTGGCCAGTATGGAACGAACCTTCACCACCGGTTATCCCTTGAACTACCAGTCTTGTATTTTTATTAACAAGTATGCTCATATCAGTTTCTCCGCCTCTCCTATATGAAATTTATTTTATCGTTGCCACGACTTTCTGCGCCGCGTCTTTCAATCCTTTTGCAACAATGAAATTAAGCCCCGACTTATTTATCAGCTCAGAAGCTTCACTTGCATTTGTTCCTTCAAGCCTAACAACGACAGGAAGATTTATCTTTACCTGCTGGCTTGCCTCAATAACACCCTGTGCAACCCTGTCGCAGCGAACTATGCCGCCAAAGATATTTATCAGCACAGCCTTGACATTTTTGTCAGACATCAGAATTTTGAATGCATTGGCAACTCGTTCAACGTTAGCTCCGCCTCCCACATCGAGGAAGTTTGCGGGCTCGCCTCCGGCAAGTTTGATTATATCCATCGTAGCCATTGCCAAACCTGCTCCGTTTACCATGCATCCCACATTACCGTCGAGCTTTATGTAGTTGAGATCAAATTTTGAAGCCTCTATCTCAAGAGGTTCTTCTTCATCAAAGTCTCGGAGTTCTTCAATTTCTTTGTGCCTGTAAAGGGCATTATCATCAAAATTTATTTTCGCATCAAGTGCCATCACATCACCGGCTTTTGTGACAACAAGCGGATTTATTTCTACAAGTGATGCATCTATAGCTTCGAATCCCCTGTAAAGAGCCATAATAAGCTTTGTTGCTTTACCAATCTGGTCAGCTTTTAGATTAAGACCAAATGCAAGTTTCCTTGCCTGAAAAGCCTGAAGCCCCACTCTCGGGTCAATAATCTCTTTTAATATCTTTTCAGGAGTTTCCGCTGCTACCTTTTCAATCTCCATACCGCCTGCCTCGCTCGCCATCACAACAGGCCTTGATGTAACACGGTCAATGACGATACCGAGATAGAGTTCTCTCTCTATATCGCATCCTTTTTCAATCAGAACTCTTTTTACTTTCTTCCCCTCAGGACCTGTCTGATGCGTAACAAGGTTCATACCTAAAATACTTTTAGCAAGTTCAAAAACCTCATCAGGGTTCTTCGCAACTTTTACTCCGCCCCCTTTTCCCCTTCCACCTGCATGTATCTGGGCCTTAACAACGCATACTCCGCCGCCAAGTCCTTTTGCAATTTCTTTGGCATCAGCAGGGTTGGTTGCCACCGATCCTTCAGGAACAACTACTCCATATTTCTTTAAAATCTCTTTTCCTTGATACTCGTGAATTTTCATTCCTCATTCCTCTCTAAACTTACAGTTTTGAAGCCAGCACGAAACGTTTTAGTTCTGAAATACACTGCGTAATATTTATCTCTTTTGGGCAAACCTCATTGCAGTTCAAAATGGTGTGGCATCTCCACAATCCATTACGATCGTTAACTATGCTTATCCTCTCTTCTTTCCCTTCATCCCGGCTGTCAAGGATAAACCTGTGGGCCTTTACCAGTGCAGCAGGTCCGAGATAGTCCTTGTTATACCAGTAGGATGGGCATGATGAGGTACATGAACCGCAAAGTATGCATTTTAAAGAGTCATCAATCCTGTCTCTGTCCTCATTACTCTGATAGCGCTCCTTATCAGGCGGAGGTGAGTTATTAATAAAATAGGGTTTTATCTTCTCAAGATTCTTGAAGAATGGATCAAGGTCAACAACAAGGTCTTTTATTACCGGGAATTCAAGCAAAGGCTCGATGACAGCTTTCCCCCCTTTGAGGTCCTTGACAAGAGTCTGGCAGGCAAGCCCGTTCTCGCCGTCAATCCTTATCGCATCTGACCCGCAAACCCCATGTGCACAGGATTTCCTGAACGTAAGGGTCCCATCCTGTTCCCACTTTACTTTATTAAGACAGTCAACTATCCTGTCCATCAAGTCCACTTCAACCTTATATGTCTTATAGTAAGGCTTCTTATCCTTCTCAGGATCGTAGCGGTAAATAGTAAGAGTCACTTCCATCTCTAATATCTCCTCTCCTTAGGTTGGAACTTCGTAATGGAAACCTTTTTGTAATCTAGACTAAAACCTTTATCTGTCTTAGAGATAAGGGTATGTTTCAACCAGTTCACATCGTCACGATTCGGATAATCCTCACGGGTGTGAGCGCCGCGGCTCTCTGTCCTGTTGAGGGCGCATGCTGTTATAATCTCAGCGTTATCAAGCATGAAACCAAGCTCAATAGCTTCGAGAAGGTCAGTATTGTAAGTTGTTCCTTTGTCAGTTATTGATATCTTGTTGTATCTTTCGCGCAATTCTTTTAACTTCTCAGTCAAAGGTTTTAGTCCTTTCTCCTCCCTATAGACTGAGCACTTGTCCATCATCTCTTCCTGCATTTCCTTCCTGATGACGTGGATTTTCTCATTCCCTTTTCCATTAAGAATCTTATCAATCTTCTCCCGTGCACCGCCATCAGGTTTATCAGGAAGAGGCTCATATTTTGCTGACCTCAGGTACTGAGCTATATCTTTCCCGGCTCTTCTTCCAAATACAACTGTATCAAGGAGTGAATTCGTACCGAGTCTGTTGCCGCCATGTACAGAAACGCATGCACACTCACCTGCCGCGTAAAAACCGAGTACAGGGGTGTTGTTCTTGTCTTTTATTACCCTGCCGTCATAATCTGTAGGAATTCCACCCATTGCATAGTGCGTTGTGGGTTGAATGGGAACGAGTTCTTCAGAAGGTTCAATGCCAAGATAGGTTTTGCAGAATTCAGCTATTTCCGGAAGCTTAAGCTCAATTTCAGCCTTTCCAAGTTTCCTCACATCAAGATGCACATAGTCCTTTCCGCCAATTCCCCTTCCTTCTCTTATCTCAGTATAAATCGCCCTTGAAACAACGTCACGCGGTGCAAGGTCCTTAACAGTAGGGGCATATTTTTCCATGAACCTTTCACCCTTACCATTGAGGAGAATTCCACCTTCTCCACGCGCTGCTTCTGTTATTAGTATCCCAAGTCTGTATATGCCCGTAGGATGGAACTGTACGAATTCCATGTCCTCAAGAGGAAGCCCCGCGTTGTAGGTAATACTCATTCCATCGCCTGTAGATGCATATGCATTGGATGTGGTCTTGAAAGCTTTCCCATAACCCCCGGTTGCAAACATCACGGCCTTTGCATGAAGAACTGTTATCTCTCCAGTTCTTATGTCCATTCCAACTACACCCCGGCAGACATTATCCTTGATAATAAGATCAAGCATTAAGAATTCGTTATAAAACCTGACTTCATTTTTGATACATTGTTCGTACAATGTATGAAGCATCACATGCCCTGTTCTGTCTGCTGCATAACAGGCGCGCCTTACCGGTGCTTCTCCGAAATTCCTTGTATGCCCCCCGAAAGGCCTCTGCGCTATCTTCCCTTCAGGTGTCCGGCTGAATGGAACTCCCATATGCTCCAACTCATATATGGTACGTGGAGCATCGTATGTCATTATCTCTATCGCATCCTGGTCTCCCAGATAATCGCTCCCTTTAACTGTGTCGAACATATGCCATTCAGGATAATCTTCCTCCTCGTTTGCAAGTGCTGCACCAACTCCTCCCTGTGCTGTAGAGGAATGGGATCTTGTAGGAAAAACCTTGCTTATAACAGCAACATCTGTATTCGCAGCCAGTTCAACAGCCGCTCTTGATCCGGCCAGACCAGCACCGACTATTACTACATCATGTTCATGTATCATCGTCTACCTCCGAATTATTCTGGTATACCTAAGCTAAGGTAAATTTACCCATTCCTTTGAAATGGGAACAACTGCAACTACCCCCATCACTAACAGCACAAGTCCAACAAATGTCAGTGCACTGAAAAGGGTTATCTTCCACGTTGCTGATTTTATGTAGTCCTGAATTACCATCCATACACCGTTAAGCCCGTGGTAAAGCCCAAGAACCAGAAAGCAAATATCAACAACTTTCAAGTAAGGGTTAGAAAGTCTTTTTATAACTGCATCGAATAAGATCTTCTCCTCTCCACCACTGTAATGCATTATCCACATATGCATTAATAAAAGAATCAAAAGCACAAGGCCTGACAGCCTCTGCATAAACCAGTTTATTGCCCCTGTATCGCTTGAAACCCTGTTTTGAAGTTCCATCTATCAAATCCCCCGTTAGTTATTCGCCAGCAAATAATGGATTTACAAAAGGATATGCACCAGCTAAGAACATAATTGCACCGATTATCGTAAGCACCCAGAATAGCTGCTTGTGATACTTTGCCCCTCCGTAGAAATCTATCAGGAAGACGCGAATTCCGTTCATTGAGTGGTAAATCAATATCCCGAGCAAGCCAAGCTCGCCGAGCTTGAAAATTGGCAGGTTGTATAGTTTCATTAGATTATCAAAAGATTCCCGCCCCTGCTGAAGATGGCTTACACTCCATATATGCTGCAATATGAAATACGTTATACCCAATCCTGTTACTCGATGCAGGACCCATGCCCACATCCCTGTCCGCCATTTATATCTCATCTTTTCCCTCCCGAAAAATACTGGGTTATTTTATTTGGTATTTTTGTCTGCCTTCTTTATAGAGGTCATTGCCATATATATCATTTATAACAACAACCGGAAAATCTACGACCTCGAGCCTGCGAATCGCCTCAGGACCAAGGTCTTCGTATGCAAGGATTTCACAGCTTTTTATCTGGTTTGATATAAGAGCCGCAGCCCCTCCGATTGCTCCGAAATAGACGGCCTTGTACTTTTTCATTGCATCAATTACCGCCGGTATTCTTGACCCCTTACCTATCATCCCTTTGAGCCCAAGTTCTATAAGCTTAGGAGCATAGGCATCCATCCTGCCGCTCGTGGTAGGCCCTGCCGAGCCTATGACTTTGCCCGGTTTTGCAGGCGTTGGCCCAACATAATAAATAACCTGTCCTCTCACATCTACAGGGAGTTTTTCCCCTTTGTCTATGAGCTCTATAAGCCTTTTATGGGCTGCATCCCTTCCGGTAAGCAGTGTTCCGCTTATCAGGACCGCATCTCCAATCTTTAAACCTTCAATATCCTCATCCTTTAGCGGAGTTGTTAGTCTAATTGGCCCTTTCATTTCATAACCCTCTTTTTTAATTTATAGAATTACTTCTTTATGCCTGTGGGCATGGCAATTTATGTTCACAGCCACCGGCAGGCTCGCTATATGACATGGATGTTTCTCTATATGAACTGCAAGAGCTGTTATCCTGCCGCCAAAACCCTGCGGACCTATGCCGAGGTTATTCACTTTTTCGAGCATCTCTTTTTCAAGCGCAGCTATTTCAGGATCAGGGTTAGAACTTCCAAGATTCCTGGTAAGCGCTTTCTTAGCGAGAATCGCTGAGACTTCAAAGGTCCCCCCAATCCCGACACCCACAACTATGGGCGGGCAAGGATTAGGACCGGCATCAGTCACTTTCTCAAGGATAAACGCCTTAACCCCTTCAATGCCTTCTGAGGGCTTTAACATCTTCAGCCCGCTCATGTTCTCACTTCCTCCGCCCTTGGGAGCAATAAGAAGTTTCACGTTATCGCCGGGGACTATCTTAGTGTGGATTATTGCAGGAGTGTTATCGCCTGTGTTTACCCTTTTTAACGGATCACCTACGATTGATTTTCTAAGGTATCCTTCTTTATATCCCTGCCTTACTCCTTCATTGATCGCTTCCTCGAAATTTCCACCTTCAATATGCACATCCTGACCGATCTCTGCAAAAAACACAGCAAATCCGGTATCCTGACACATAGGGACATTATCCCTTCTTGCAATCTCAGCGTTCTCCTTGATATGTCCGAGGACGGATTTGCATGTAGGGGATTCTTCTCTCTCTATTGCCTTGTCAAGGGCATTCATAACATCTTCGCCAAGATAAAAGTTGGCATCCATGCACATCTTTTTTACTGCATCAACAATTACTGAAGTTTTTATAGTCTTCATCGCAGTGACCTTCTGTTGGAGATATTGTTACTAAAAAAATTGCCCACTCATAGAAGATTTATATAGCAATGTCAAATAGGTTTCTGCCGGAGAGGGGAGGATTTTGATTTTCTGAGATTTTACGGGAAACTTAAACCGCAATGTTTCAGCTCTTTTTTCCCTGCCTGTAAAAATAAGGAGGGGAACCTTGTCATTTCCAATTTCCCCTCCCCCTTCGTTTTAAAAAACCTACACTTGTAAAAGTGCAATCTGTTTCTTTATGCCCTCCACTGATTTCATTAAAGCGCTCTTCTCCTCTTCAAGGAGTTCAAGCTCTATTATCTTTTCTATACCGCCTGCACCTATCTTAACAGGTACACCGACGAACAATCCGCCGGTAATGCCATACTCACCTTCAAGGCATGCAGCAGCGGGAAGTATTCTTTTTTTATCTTTTAATATTGCTTCAGCCATTTGCACAGCACTTGCTGACGGAGAATAATAAGCACTTCCTGTCTTTAAAAGAGCGACTATTTCTCCGCCTGCACCTCTTGTTCTTTTTATTATCCTGTCAATGGCTTCCTGCGAAAGGAACTTTGCAATAGGAATGCCTGAGATTGTTGAATACCTTGCCATCGGAACCATGTCGTCTCCGTGACCACCCAGAACCATAGTCTGCACATCTTCAACTGACACGCCTGCTTCCATGGCAACAAATGCCTTAAATCTTGCTGCATCAAGAACACCCGCCATACCCATAACCCTGTTTTTCGGAAACTTGCTCACCTTCCATGCAAGGTAGGTCATGATATCAAGAGGGTTAGATACGATAATGATAAAACTGTTAGGCGAGTATTTCGCAACCTGTTCAGTGCAGGCTTTCACAATTTCTGCATTCTTTGCCTGCAAATCGTCCCTGCTCATTCCAGGTTTCCTTGCAAGACCCGCGGTGATTATAACAACATCAGAATTTGCAGTCTCTTCATAACTATTTACCCCGATAACATTTACATCAAAACCCTCAACTGGAGCTGTCTCAACAAGGTCAAGTGCTTTACCCTGCGGAACTCCCTCAACAACATCGACCAGAACAATATCACCCAGCTCTTTTGCAGCAGCCCAATGAGCAGCTGTTGCACCAACATTCCCAGCTCCGACTATCGTGATCTTTTTTCTCTTCATCGTTCAGCTCCCCCTTAGACATTGTCCATGTTTCTGATTATGCAATCCCCAAACTCTGAACACTTCACCTTCTTAGCCCCAGGCATAAGACGTTCAAGGTCATATGTGACTGTCTTATCCTGAATGGTCTTTGCCAAAGCCTTTGTAATCAATTCTCCCGCTTCATCCCACACCATATGATCAAACATCATTACCCCTGAAAGAATTACAGAACCAGGGTTAATAACGTCTTTGCCTGCGTACTTGGGAGCCGTCCCGTGTGTTGCTTCAAAGAGCGCTGAATTATCGCCGATATTCGCACCAGGTGCGATTCCGAGACCTCCAACCTGAGCCGCGCATGCATCGGAGAGATAGTCACCATTAAGGTTTGGGGTGCAAAGAACTTCATATTCATCAGGACGGGTAAGAATCTGCTGGAACATAGAATCAGCTATCCTGTCCTTTATGATTATCTTCCCTTCAGGAGCCTGTCCATTGTATTTATCCCAAAGATCCTGCTCGCTTACAGTGATATCGGAAAACTCTTCACGTGCAAGCTCATATCCCCAATCTCTGAAGGCACCTTCCGTATACTTCATTATGTTCCCCTTGTGGACAAGGGTAACGCTTTTCTTTTTCTTTTTTATTGCATACTGGATAGCCATTTTTACGAGGCGCTTCGAACCAAACACGCTCATCGGCTTTACGCCTATGCCTGAGTCTTCTCTTACAGTGACATTCATTTCCTTCTTGAGAAAATTAATTACCTTTTTTACATCTTCAGAGCCCTGTTTCCATTCTATACCTGCATAGACGTCTTCAGTGTTTTCACGGAAGATTATGACATTAAGTTTGCTTGGATCTTTTACCGGACTTGGAACACCGTTAAAATACTTTATTGGCCTTACGCATGCATAAAGATCAAGAAGTTTGCGGAGGCTGACATTCAGGCTTCTGATGCCTCCTCCAATTGGTGTTGTAAGGGGACCCTTGATTGCTACCTTATACTCTGCTATTGCTTCGACTGTCTCATCAGGAAGCCATGAGCCCGTGGCATTGTTTGCTTTTTCTCCTGCAAGGATCTCAAACCATTTTATTTTTCTTTTTCCCTTGTAAGCCTTTTGAACAGCTGCATCAAAAACTCTCACAGAAGCTGCCCATATGTCGCCACCTATTCCGTCTCCCTCAATAAATGGGATAATCGGGTCATCAGGGATGATCAACATCCCATTTTTTATTTCTATCTTTGTTCCGCCATCAGGTTTTTTCAGTGCCAACTTTCTTCTCCTTCTCTGTATGGTTTCTCATTACGCTTTATCAAAAAGCTTTAATTCCCAAGTATCCGAGTTTAAAAAAATTTGTGCGGAGCTTATTAAAAAACTCCATTTCTGTCAAGCCGTTTAACCTGTTAAAAAAACAGGGAAAAAATACCCAAAAAAAATTGAACGTGTAAAAAATGCATATTCCGTGCCACCGATTATTTAGGGGGAAAGAGAGGTTTAACTTACTGTTAAAACTATATTTGAGAGAAAATTAGAAAAAAAGTATTTTTTCTTTTTTGACAAATTTCTTTGGCTTCTATGACATAATGTCAGTTACAGTATTTAGACAGGACAATACATAATCAACAAAAAAACTCCCGCAACCTAAAAATAATAATTTACCACAAAGAGCATAGAGATGTGTTTACCCTCTGTGTCCTCTGTGGTTCAGGTACGACTTATTTTATACTGAACTTCTTTGACGCCTTTGTGTTGTTGCTTTCATTCGATTCTGGCACGACACTGCCGCTGTCGCAGACGGCTTTTAAATAATAATCCCCTACCCCTGATGGTGCCTTAACTTTCCATATAAGTTTGACAGTAACTCTTCCTTTCACCTTTATCTTTCCTGTCGCCTTCTTTGGACCAATCGGTGTGTCTCCATCAATGGAACTAGTGTTATTACTTGAGAGATAAAACTTCACTGAAGAGTTCAGCGCATTCTTCTCGCCAATGTTTTTTATTACCGCTGCAATATTAATCTTCTTTCCTTTTTTTGCATTACCTTTAAAGCTTACAGAGCTTACCGTGAGATCTGACAGTTTACCCGGTGGTGTAACAGTAAAACCCGAAGATAATGTCCCCGTGCCATTTGTTGTTGTAATTACAATATCCCTTACACCTGCAGTTGCTGATAAATCTATTGTGATATTGGCGGTAATTACTGTGTCGCTTACAACAGTATAGAAAGCAATTGTTATTCCTGAGCCAAAACTTATGGATTCAGCTCCTGTAAAATTTGCGCCGCTTATTGTGACATCCAATGTTTCTCCCTGCACTCCGGAATTTGGACTGGATGAAATAACCGAAGGAGTTAATGACACAACCTGTCCAGAGCTAACCGGCCAAACATAGTAATAGTAGTCCTTGCCAAGGCTCCCCACGTAGCCATCATACATATAGAGGTACCACGCATAATCAGTATCGTAGGCGTAAGTAGAAGACGACCAATAGAAGTCTGACTGCACATTACTGAAACCCTGCGTATTAAGCCATGATGATGTGTGCAATTCGCCAGCATTTGCAAGACTTCTAAGCTGGTTGACATTTGGTAGATGCCAGTCGTTAAATCCAAGATAATTACTGCTGTTAAGCGATGCTACATAGTCGAGTGCCTCCTGCCATGTTTTTTGACCATTTGGAAGATTTGCATTCTTTGTCCACATCAAGCCTGTCAGATTGTCCGTGACAGTTTCATTGCTGTTATCAGTAAATCTTGGACTTGGCCATGCAATACCTTCCTGAATATCACCATCCTGCCCTGTGCCTTCGCAGGTAATCTCAGTGCCTGCTTCGTCATAGCACTTTGTCTGCCCTGTCAGGGGAAGGGAAATAACCGAAGAACCAAATCCAGACCTAACGGGCCAAACATAGTTATCGTTCCCCTTATAGCTGTATGCCACGTAGCCATCGCCCATGCCGACGTACCATGCATTGAACATACTGAAGGCGTAAGTAGAAGACGACCAATAGTAGTAAGATTGCACATTGCTAAAACCCTGCGCATTAAGATCTGCTGATGTATCCGCTTCGCCAGAATTGATAAGGCTTCCAAGCTCATTGACATTTGGCAGGCGCCAGTCGTTATATCCAAGATAGTCTTCAGCATTTAATTTCGCTACATAGTCCAGGGCATGCTGCCATGTCACTCTTCCATCGCCAGACGTACCATCAGTATCAAACCCAATGTCTCTTGCTGTCATAAGATTCCCGTTCTTTGCCCATACTAACCCTGTAAGATTATCCGAAATAGTTTCATCGCCATTGTCAGTAAATCTTGGGTCTGGCCACACAACTCCGGTACGAATATCCCCATCCTGCCCGGTACCTGTGCATAAGATCTCTGCACCTGATGTATCGTAGCACTTTGTCTGCCCTGTCTGGGGAAGCTCGATTGTCCCGGTAGCTTCTAAAATAAAAGGCATTAGCAACACTACAACAGCAAACAAGGACAAGACAGATTTCACTTTACACTTCATGAGAACCTCCTATTGGCAACAAGAATTTTACTGATTGAAAAATTAAAACCATTTTCTCCATTCGCTGTCCAGAACACCTCTTTTTTTATAGCGGAGCATGTAATCAGGACAAACGCATGTTCGGATATTTTCCGCAAAGCTCTTTATAACATTAAATATTATCTCAGGAAGAACCTGCTGGATTTCACTTACCTTTTTCGCTTCCTTTTCATCCTGCATTCCTTCAAAAAGCACACCGGGCTTAAAAGATTTCTTTTCACCAATTCCCTCGGCAAGGTTTGTAAGATAACATATCGAGTGGTAGCATATCTCAAGCTCCCTTGCCAGAAAGCACTCAGGCGCAATTGTCATACCCACCACATCACCGCCAAGCACTTTATATTTTTTTATTTCAGCCACTGTTTCGAGACGGGGACCCTCTGTGCAGACATAAATACCGCCGGATTTAAATCTTATCTTCATTGAGCGAAGAGTTTTTTTGATAAAATCATAAAGCTCATTGCAGAATACCGGGTTCTGTCTTACAAAGCCTATACCTCCCCTTTCAAAAAATGTGTCTTTCCTATGTTTCGTTTCATCAAGCACATCATCCGGAAGATAAAGCTCCCCTACTTTAAGTTTCTTGTCATTAATTATACCGGGACCAGACCAGGATATTATCCTTTTTACGCCAATGCTTTTCATGGCAAAGATATTTGCCCTGTAATTGATAAATGGAGCGGCTATCTCGTAACCTTTTTCTCCATGTCTGGAGATGAAAGCAAACCTTATTTCATCTTTCTCATATATATGCAAAGGAGAACTAATGCCAAAGGGCGTCTTGATTTTTCTACTGCTTATACAATTGCCCCAGTCTCCATTGATGGAAAGAAAAGCCTTGCTTCCCCCTATTACTCCGAAGCCTGAGAACTTTTCTTTACCTCTCAACTCATAACCTCCAGAACATTGTAGTTTGTATCTCTTCTGGCAGGGACAAAGCCTGCATGCTTTATAAGTTCAATGATCTCCTTTTCAGTCATCCTGAATGAGGCACCTGCCATGCGTACGACATTCTCTTCCATCATTGTACCGCCAAAATCATTTGCCCCGAACATGAGAGAAAGCTGTGATATCTTGGGCCCCTGCGTAACCCATGAAGCCTGTATGTTTTTTATATTATCAAGAAATATTCTTGATATTGCCACAGTCCTTAAATATTCAATGGCAGATGTGGTGACTTTTCCTATCTTTGTGTTCTCCCATTGGAATGTCCATGGAATGAACGCTCTGAATCCTCCTGTTTCATCCTGAAGTTCCCTTATCTTTAAAAGATGTGTAATCCTCTCCTCAAGAGATTCCACATGTCCGAACATCATTGTTGCAGTTGAACCTATCCCTAGTTCATGAGCCCTTCTCATAACATCAAGCCAGTCTCCGGCATTGCATTTATGAGGGCTTATCTCCTGCCTTACCCTGTCCACAAGTATCTCTGCTCCTCCTCCCGGGATAGTGTCAAGCCCTGCATCCCGGAGCCTGAGCAGGACATCTTTCACGTGAATCTCTGAAGTTTTTGCTATGAATACAATCTCGGGAGGTGAAAATGAATGGATATGAACAGGGAATCTGCTTTTGATTTTCCTCAAAAGCCCCTCGTAATAATCAATAGAAAGGGATGGATTTAATCCCCCCTGCATCAATATCTGTGTTGCACCTGCCTTGACTGCTTCTTCAATCTTCCTAAATATTTCTTCATCGGGAAGCACATATCCTTCTTTGCTTTCAGGATTTTTGTAAAAGGCACAGAAAGCACACTCTGAAACACAGATGTTGGTGAAATTTATATTCCTGTCAACTACATAGGTCACCTTGTCAGTAGGAGAGGATGAAAGACGAAGATTATTGGCAAGTCGTCCCAGCAGAAAAAAGTCTGCAGATTTTAAGAGTTCGAGGCACTCGTCAGTAGAAATCCTCTGACGCTTCTCAACTTTTTCAGCGATATTTTTATAATTGCCCACTTTAGATGCTTAACACAATTAATAACAATGTGTTGCTGCTCCTCTGTTTGTGCTACATTACTGTTGACATGACTTTACTGCCGTAGTATTGACTTGCCAGACTTTTTAACTTAAATTAATTTAAAAAACTATATAAATTTCTAAAACTCTTATTTCAATGAAGAGTTAAACCATGAAATTCCACGTGGGCGGGGGAGTTCAGTTGAGATTAGCAGAGCCATTGCATAATGGAAAGTTAGAAGAGTCCCCAGATTCCCGGTCAATGCATAAGCAGATCAGTTTATCAACAGTGTTCGTAAAACGACCCTATTCTAATTGAAAGGAGATTCACTATGGCAACATTGAAAGAAAGACTATCACAACAGATCCCGAAGCTAAAAGAAGAGACTAAGGCACTGGTAAAGGAACATGGAACAAAGGTTGTATCTGAAGTAACTGTAGATCAGGTTTTTGGCGGTTTGAGAGGGGTCATAGGACTGATATGCGATACATCTCTCGTTGAAGCAGATAAAGGGTTAATAATAAGAGGTAACCCTATCGGGGATATCAAGGAAAAACTTCCTGAAGAGATATTGTACTTACTTCTGACAGGAGAACTCCCCGATGCAGCAGCGCTCAAATCTCTCCAGCAGGACTTAAAGGCACGTTCAAAAGTCCCATCATATGTATGGGATGTTTTAAAAGCTATGCCCGCAGATGCACACCCCATGGCAACACTCAATGCATTAATACTTGTCCTTGAAAAGGAATCAGTTTTCAGGAAGAAATATGACGAAGGAATAAAGAAGGATGAGTACTGGGTATACGCACTTGAGGATTCCCTTAACCTGATTGCAAAACTGCCTTCAATAGCCGCAGGAATTTACAGGCACAGGTTCAGGAAAGGCGACAGGATTGAAAGCGATCCGAATTTAGATTGGGGAGCTGATTACGCTCATATGCTCGGTCTTCCTGATCCATCAGGAGAATTCAAGAACCTTATGAGACTTTACATGACGCTTCACTGCGATCATGAGGGCGGAAACGTCAGCGCATATACCTGCCATACCGTAAGCTCAGCGCTTTCAGATGTCTACTATTCAGTATCTGCCGGATTAGACGGACTTGCAGGACCTCTTCACGGCTTGGCAAACCAGGAGTGTTTAGGTTTCGTTCTCCAGCTTAGGGAGAAATACAAGGGAGTGCCTTCAGACGAGGATTTGAGAAAATTCACATGGGATAACCTTAACGCAGGGAAAGTAGTCCCCGGTTACGGCCATGCAGTATTAAGGTGCCCTGATCCACGCTTTGTAGCATTCCATGCATTCGGGAAAAAAGTATGTCCCAAGGACGAAGTATTCCAGATTGTTGACAAACTCTATAAAATAGTCCCGGAAGTACTGAAGGAACAGGGAAAAGCAAAGAACCCATGGCCTAATGTTGACGCAGGTTCAGGTTCGCTCCTTTATCATTTCGGGCTTACTGAATTTGACTATTACACAGTGCTCTTCAGCGTATCCCGTGCAATGGGTATGTGCTCTCAGATGATTTTGAACCTCGGCATGGGAACTCCAATAACAAGGCCGAAGTCAGTACAGACAAACTGGGTACAGGCACAGGTAAAGAAATAGGAAAGATAAGTTTTTATAGATAAGCAATGAAAAGAGGCGGGCAGAAGACGCCGAGAATTATACGCAGTTATAAAGTGTATCTCTCTCGACCGGTTCTCTGCCCGCTTCTTTTATTATGTCCATAAGTTCTTCGCGGCTTACAAATTGCCCGGTCCTTGCTCCTGCAGAATGTGTGATTTTCTCTTCAACAACAGTTCCGTCGATATCATCAACACCGAATGAAAGAGAAACTTGCGCAAGCTTAAGCCCTATCATAATCCAGAAAGCCTTTATGTGCGAAAAATTATCAAGCATAAGCCTTGCGACTGCAAGCTCTTTTAAATCATCTATACCTGTCGTATATGCAAGAGTTTTAAGGTCCGTGTTCTCAGGATGAAATGCCAGAGGGATAAAAGCAAGAAAGCCTCCTGTTTCATCCTGAAGTTCGCGAAGTTTAATCAGGTGTTCTATTTTTTCTTCATCAGTCTCTACATGACCGTAAAGCATTGTGGCGTTGCTTCTAAGCCCAAGCATGTGCGCCTCTCTCATTACATCAAGCCATACATTTCCTGATGTTTTTTCATCACAGAGTAGGTTTCGCACACGTGGAGAAAAAACCTCAGCTCCTCCTCCGGGAAGAGAGCCAAGACCTGCATTATAAAGCTCTTTTAATGTATAACTAACTGAAAGATTTGCTATCGCGGAAAGATGTTTTATCTCAACCGCTGTAAATGCCTGGATATGGACATCAGGAAACTCGCTCTTTAAGGACCTCAGCATTGTCAGATAATAAGAGAATGGTAGTTCAGGATGGAGGCCTCCGACAATATGAAATTCCTTCACGCGACTGTCTTTGACTGCTCTTGCCTTCTCCATTATTTCATCGATATTCATAGTATATGCCCCATCGTCTCCCGCACTCCTGCTAAAAGCACAGAAACGGCACCGGTTGGCGCATATATTGCTGTAGTTGATATGGCGGTTGGTTATAAAGTAGGCTTTGTTCCCGTTTTTTCTTTCTCTTATAATATTTGCAAGAAAACCAAGGGATATCACATCATTCGAGCGATAAAGACGCAGACCCTCTTCAGCAGACAGTCTTCCCCCTGCCCTTACTTTATCATAAATGTCAGCAAACTCTTTTGAAACAATCTCCACTTCTGTCTCTCTGTTTCTTAATGGAGATGAGCGGGCTCGAACCGCCGACCTCCTCGTTGCGAACGAGGCGCTCTCCCAGCTGAGCTACATCCCCAAAAAATAAATTGCATTTATTTATCATATTCGAGAATAACCATACGGAACGGAATAAATCTAAAGGCATTTCGAATAGACTGAAAATAAAACAATTTTTTAAAAAAGTAAATAGAGGTATTTTAAAGGAAAAAAGACTTTCATTGGGAATGACAAAAACTTAGTCATACTGCAAGACTTCACACATAAATAACGAATTAACTCTAACTGCAAAAAACTGGCTGTCAAACCTACTTTTTAATAGGCTTTCTTCTTTTCCAGGCACCCATAGTTTTCCCGGAACGTTCTTTAAGCCAGGTTTCAAGAACCTCTTCCAAAACTCTCCAGTTTCTACCTACACGCGTTGCAGGAATTCTCCCATCTTTTGCATACCTATAAGCTGTATGCTCATTAATCTTCAACAACCTTGCAACCTCTTTAATTGTCATCAGCTTCATGATGCTACCTCCATTTTCAATAGATACTAGTTTTATTCAGGTATAATTATTTCCTTATCTATTGATGGATTTCATTATTAATATGATACTACGCACTTAAATGTTAATCACGCAACCTCTTTTTTCAAATTTATGCAATTAATAATACTTTTTCCACCTAATAATTTAAGCTCCCCCGGCAACAGCTATAGGTATTCTTACCATTATAAGTTGTTAATCGTTTTCTTATCTACGCTCTCTAACCCATAGATAACAAGGGACTGCGCTTGCTGAACATCTGTAAAAATCGGTCAGAAAATTTCCTTAAATTTTACCGACCAGCTTTCACCTTTGTGTAATTCAGCAAGCCTCCTGCCAGTATTATCTCTTTCTGTCTTTCAGTTAAATCAAACATTACTTCGAAAGACTTGCCTGACTTTAGGTTTTCAACTTTGAGCTTATTACCGCTTTTCAGGGCTTCATGTACATTATTGATTTCCAGCTCATCCCCTTCCTTGAGCAAACCATAATCGGAAGCATTGATGAAGGTAAGCGGGAGTATTCCGAAATTAATCAGGTTCGCCCTGTGAATCCTGGCAAATGATTTAGTGAGAACGAACTTGATTCCAAGATACATTGGTGCAAGCGCTGCGTGTTCGCGGCTTGAGCCCTGGCCATAGTTGTCACCGCCTACTACGAAGCCGCCATGCTCTGCCTTTGCACGCGATGCGAAATTGGGATCAACCACTTCAAAAACATGCTCTGCAATTTTGGGGATATTCGAGCGGAGAGGAAGTACCTTTGCCCCTGCCGGCATGATATGGTCAGTTGTTATATTGTCAGCAACCTTGAGAAGCACTTTCCCGTGAAGCACTTTAGGCAATGGCATGTTCTTGGGAAGAGGAGCAATGTTCGGTCCTCTTAAAACCTCGACTTTGCTTCCGTCTTTCGGTGGCTTCACAATGAGACTGTCGTTGATAAAAAATTTCTTTGGCCTTGCGACTTTCGGGAAGTTTCCAAGCTTGCGCGGATCGGTAAATTTCCCTTTTAATGCTGCAGCAACAGCAACCTCCGGGCTTGCAAGGTAAACACCTGCGTCCTTTGTTCCTGACCTTCCTTCAAAGTTTCTGTTAAAAGTTCTCACCGAAACCCCGCCGCTGCATGGCGACTGTCCCATGCCGATACATGGACCGCATGCTGATTCTAGTATCCTTGTCCCAGCCTCTACCAAAGTCCTAAGCGCTCCATTTTCTGCGATCATCTCGAAAACCTGTTTAGAGCCTGGAGCAATAGCAAAACTTACATCAGGGCTTACTTTTTTCCCTTTAAGAATTGCAGCCACAGTCATAAGGTCTTTGTATGAAGAATTCGTACAGCTTCCAATGATTACCTGATCAACTTTTTTTCCCTCCAGATCCTTTACGCGGCAGACATTGTCAGGGCTGTGAGGTTGTGCGATCATTGGTACAAGCTTATTGAGGTCAATCGTTACAACCTCATCATAGGTGCATCCCTTATCAGGCTTAAGTTCCTTCCAGTCTTTTACTCTCCCCTGCGCTTTAAGGAACTCCTTTGTAACCGCATCGCTTGGGAATATCGATGTTGTTGCCCCGAGCTCTGCACCCATATTGGTGATTGTCGCTCTCTCCGGGACTGAAAGTGAAGCAACACCCTCACCGCCGTATTCGAATATCTTTCCAACCCCGCCCTTTACAGTCAGCCTTCTCAAAACTTCAAGTATTATATCCTTTGCGGAAACCCAGGGTTTGAGTTTCCCCTTAAGGTCAATAAGGACTACCTTAGGCATTGTAAGATAAAATGGTCCTCCTCCCATTGCCACTGCTACGTCAAGACCGCCTGCGCCGATTGCGATCATGCCAATTCCTCCGCCTGTCGGAGTATGGCTGTCAGAGCCGAGAAGAGTTCTTCCCGGAACACCGAAATGCTCTACGTTTACCTGATGGCAGATACCATTGCCGGGTTTTGAAAAATAGATTCCGTATTTGGCGGCTACAGACTGAAGATACCTGTGGTCATCAGCATTTTCAAATCCAGTCTGAAGAGTATTATGGTCAATATAGCTTACCGAAAGTTTAGTTTTTACCCGCGGAATATCGAGAGCCTCAAATTGCAGATATGCCATTGTACCGGTTGCATCCTGCGTCAGTGTCTGGTCAATTCTGATTGCGATCTCTTCGCCGGCAACAAGACTTCCGCTTACACGATGTTCCTTGAAAATCTTCTGTGTCAAGTTCTGGTTCACCTTAAAATCCTCCTCCTAAATCAAGTTTTCATCACCAAGTTTAAAAACTTATTTTTGGTGCCTCTTCATACAAAAGGTTTGAACAAAAGTCCATTAAATTCTTAAAAACTTGGGGAACACAAACTGTGATAGAAAAAACAATGCGGGATGTTTATCAGTACCTCGTATGGAAGCAATGGTTCAGTTAGATTGATATCATTAATTATGGGAAAAAACGCAAAACGAAAACAAATATTTTATTTACAAATTTTAAGTTCATTAGGTATAATTTTTCCAGAAGGTGTTTACTTCCTCCTTTTTTTCCATACAGCCATTCCGGTAATACCAAAGCCTATAAGGAGCAGTGTTGAAGGCTCAGGAACAGGTTGAACAAGGGCATGAAATGCCCAGTCAGCGGTTCTCGGATCATTGTTGTCCCATGTGCCGTTAAAATAGGACTG